>NZ_JBSGAI010000022.1:0-170446 GCF_053600695.1 Amycolatopsis sp. NPDC005003
TCTAAGTGGGGGAGTTCGGGTCGCTTTTTTTTTGTGTTTTTTGGTTTTTAAACAATAATTACCACTCACGACAAGCCGCGGCAGACCGCCAGCCAGGCGACGTTCGTGACCGCGATCGCGAGCCACGCCGCCCAGGCCGCGCCCGGGACCAGCCAGGTGGTGGCGACCCCCAGTGCCACCGTCACCACCACGGGCCACGCGCGCCGCGGCCGGCGCGGCCGCCGCTCGGCGAGGTAGGCGTCCAGGGCCTCGGCGACCTGGTCGTCGATCTCGTCGCGCAGCCGCGCGTCCAGCTCAGACATGCGCCGGCACCGGCCGCGGCGGGGCGACCGACAGGCACGCCAGCGCCAGCGGCACCTCCAGACCGGCCATGAGCAGCGAGAACACGACGTCTTCGCCGGCCGTCACCACGTCGAACCAGGCGTCGACCAGCAGGAGCGTCGCGGTGGCCGTGGCGACCAGCGGCGTCCGCGCGTCACCGCGGCCGAGGAGCCACGCGGTCAGCAGCAAGCCGACCGCCTCCGCCGCGTCGAGGCCGGTCCACGCCAGCCGCCAGTGCTGCGCCGCCACGACGTCCGGCAACGTCATCCCCAGTACCGCGATCCACGGCAGCAGGCACAGCCCCGCGGCCCAGAAGAGCTTCTTCATGCGAACCCCCGAGTTCTCTCCCGACCCAAGGTAGCGATTGCAGAGATTCTTTGCAAAGAATCTCTGTAGTACGCTCCGGGCATGGTCGAACGTCCCGAAAAGCGCGTCCTGACCGGCGCGGACCTCAAGGCCTTCTACAAGGCACTCGCCAACCCGGTGCGCCGGGACATCCTCAGCTACCTGGGCAAACACGGCGAGGCGAACTCGACGAGCGTCGCGAAGGCCCTCGGCGAGAGCACCGGGACGACCAGCTACCACCTCCGGAAGCTCGCCGACCTCGAGCTGATCGAAGAGCTCGAAGACCGCGGGGACGGCCGCGAGCGCTGGTGGAAGTCGCGGGCGAAGGACATCTACACCCCGCCCGGCCTCGACCTGGCGCCGGACGAGCGCGAAGCGATGCTCAAGCTCGGTGCACTCAAGCTGAGCCACGACCTGGGCCTGGTCACGCGGGCGTACGCGGGTTACGAGACCTCGGAGGGCTGGAACCAGATCTACCGCTCCGGCCTGCACCTGACGAAGGAGCAGGTCACGTCCTTCGTCGAGGAGTACCAGAACCTGGTGTGGAAGTACGTCACCGAGCCCGGGCAGCACCCGGAAGGCTCGCGATCGGTGGCCGTCCGGTTCATCGTGGTGCCGGAGGACGAGGAGTCCACAGAGGACTAGAAGCCGGACACCCGCAGCGTGATGTTCAGCCGCCCGTCGAGGCCCAGCGCCGGGTCCGCGGTGCCCGGCAGCGTCTTCGGCACGCCGTGGTAGGCGAGCCGGGACGGGCCGCCGAACACGAACACGTCACCCGAGCGCAGCTCGACGTCGGTGTACGGCCGGCCGCGGGTTTCGGTGTTGCCGAAGCGGAAGACGCAGGCGTCACCGAGGCTGACCGACACCACCGGCTCCAGGCTGCGCTCGTCCTTGTCCTGGTGCAGCCCCATCTTCGCGGTGGCGTCGTAGAAGTTGACCAGCGCGATGTCCGGCGCGTACGCCTCCGCCGGTTCGCCATACGCGGCCGCGAGCGCGCGGCGGCCGAGGTCGCCGAGCCACTCCGGGAACGGCAGCACCGGAGCCCCCTCGCCGGTGGTGCGCGAGTAGCCGTACGGGTACCAGTGCCAGCCAAGGCAGACCGACTTCACCGACATCACGCCGCCGTTCGGCAGCCGGGTGTGGCGGTAGCCGGACCAGCCGCGGCAGGCCGCGACGAGGTCGCGCTGCTCGTCGAAACCGAGCCAGTCGGGCAGGTGCACCGCCCCGGGCGCGATTTCGGCGCGGGGGCGCGGCAGGAGGGCGTCCATCACTTCGATTGTGCCGGAGACTCCCGCCGCACACGTTCGGTGATCGTCGAGGGCACCACACGGTGACCGCGGAACGTGACGCCCGCGGTGGCGAACAGCCGCAGGAGCCGCCCCAATGGACCAGCGGGACGGTCCTGCGGCCGCGTCCCCTCGCTCTGGGCCACCATGGACTAGACGTTCCCATACCTGAATGTCACGAGCCAGCATGGATCAGCTACGAACGGGTCTCTTGACCGCGATGCGGCCGATCAGTCACCGAAGGTGACCACGGTGACGCCCGCCTGCGCCGGAACGGGGTCGTTCATCGCGGCCAACGCGGCCGGGACGTCGTCGAGGCCGATGCGCCGTCCGATCAGCGCGGCGAGGTCGATGCCCGCCGTCTCCACGACCCGCAGCAGCTCCGGGTACTCGTGCGCCTGCAGCCCGTGGATGCCGACCAGCTCCAGCTCACCGCCGATGACGCGGTGCATCGGGATCGGGGCGATGCCCTGCGCGGGCGGCATCAGCCCGGCCTGGACGTGCCGGCCGCGTTTGCGCAGGCTGCCGACCGACGCCGCGCAGGTCGACGGCGCACCGAGGCAGTCGAGCGAGACGTGCGTGCCGCCGCCGGTCAGCTCGCGGACGTGCGCCGCGACGGCTTCCGGGCCGTCGAACGCCGAGGAATCGACGGTGACCGCGGCACCCGACTTCGCGGCCAGCTGAAGGGCTGCCGTCGAGACGTCGATGGCGACGACCTGCGCGCCCGCGGCGACGGCCAGCAGCACCGCGGAGATCCCGACACCGCCGCAGCCGTACACCGAAACCCACTGGCCCGCGCGGACGCGCCCCTGCCGCAGCACCGCGCGGAACGCCGTCCCGAACCGGCAGCCCAGCGCGGCGGCCTCGGCGGCGCCGAGCGAGTCCGGCAGCGCGACCAGGTTCGTCTCGGCGTGTTCGATGGCGACGCGCTCGGCGAACGACCCCCAGTGCGTGGCGCCGGGCTGGAACTCGCGGTCGCAGATCTGCTGGTCGCCGCGGGCGCACTGGGCGCAGGTGCCGCAGGCGCAGACGAAGGGCACGGTGACGCGCGCGCCGAGCTCCCAGCCGCGGACGCCGTCGCCGAGCGCGACGATCCGGCCGGCGAGCTCGTGCCCGGCGACGTGCGGCAGCGTGACGGCGGTGTCGTGGCCCTGCCAGGTGTGCCAGTCGCTGCGGCAGACGCCGGTGGCGTCGACCTCGATCACCGCACCGCCCGGCGCGGCCACCGGCTCGGGCACGTCCCGCACGACGGGCGGGACGCAGAACTCCTCCATGACCACAGCTCGCATGGCCGCGAGCCTAGCTTTCGTTGCGGACGCTCAGTTGAGCGCGTGGAACCTCGCTCTCGCCCGTGGCGGGCCGAGGAGCTTGCTGAGCGAGCCGTCCGGCACGTTCAGGATGTCCTCGAGATTCCGCAGGGCCTCCAACGATTCCGGCCGCTCCGGCCGGCACCGTCCCGACTGCCAGTGGCTGAGGGTGGCCAGGCTGACCGTGGTTCCCCTGCCGCGCAAGCGATAGCGGATCCGCTCGAGGCCGAGGCCGCGGGCCCGGATCGCCGCCCGCAGGGCCACGTCGAACGGTCCGGCAGCCAGCAGCCGGCTCAGCTCCGCCTGTTCCCCCCGGTCGATGGTGCGTGTTCGCTGACCGGTCATCACAACGCTCCGAAGCACTCCCGATTACAGAACATTGGAGCGTAGGCGCAGCTTCCCAAGATCGGAAGGGCCCTCACCCACCTGCCTTGCGCGTCTCGTCGGCGATCGCCGCGAACGGTTCCGCGTAGCCGGAGTTGATCGTGACGTAGGAAATCCCCCACCGTTCCCGCCACCGGAGAAGGGTTTCCGCGCCCGCGCCGGGATCCTCGGGCAGCACGGTGACGGCGCCACCGGCGGCGAGTTCGGGCACGTCGACCCCGGCCCACCTCGCGATCCCGGGCGACGGCCGGGTTCCGACGGCCATCAGGTTCAGGCCGAGCTCGACGTCGGGCAACCGCGGCCCGGCGAGTTCTCGGAATCGATCCACAATGGACTGAGCTTCGGCCTCGGTGGTCGTCGGCCGCCAGGTGAACGTGACGGTGTCGGCTTCTTGCGCGGCGAGCGCCAGCATTTTCGGCCCACCGCCGGCCAGCACCAACCGCGGCCGGTCGGCCGTGCGCTTGAGGTGCGCGATGGTGGCGGCCATCCGTGTGATCCGCTCACCCGGTGAGGGGAACGCCCGGCCGAGGGCCGCCGCGTGGGTTTCGGCACCGGGCCGCCCGACGCCGAGCCCGAGCTCGAACCGGCCGCGGGTCAGCCGGTGCAGGGTCTGCCCCTGCCAGTCGAGGGCTTCGGCGTCGCGGAAGGGGTCGGCGAGCACGAAGGTGCCGACGGTGAGGTCGATGGTGACCGCGGCGGCGGCCCCGAGCAGCACGAAGGGATCGGCGATGCCGACGGGATCGGTGGCGAGCAGGGTGTCGAAGCCGAGCTTCTCGACCCGTTCGGCTTGAGCGGTCCAGGACGTGAGGTCCGGCGCATGACCGGCGACGATGCCGAAGCGGAAGGGTTTCATGCGGGCCATGGTCGCGGGCCGGAGGTGGTCACCACATCCGCTTCACGACGTCACCCGCGCGTACGTCCCTCAGCGCAGGGTGACCGACAACGCCTGCGCGATCTCCTTGCCGATGGCGTGCGTGGCGGCATCCGGCGGCGACCCGACCTTGACGACCATCGGCCCCCCGAACGGCTGGCGCTCCACGACCTCGATGCGTTCGCCCAGGTTGATGGCGTGTTCCGTCAGGTACCGCAGCAGCTCCGGGTCGGTGTCCCAGACCCGGACGATCTCGCCGACCGCGCCCGGCGGGAGGTCGTCCAGGATGCGCACCGGCAGCTCCTCCACGCTGCCGTCCGGGGCCGGGATCGGGTCGCCGTGGGGGTCGCGGACCGGGTTGCCCAGCTTGGCCGCGATGCGCTCGACCAGCCTGTCCGACACCGCGTGCTCCAGCGCGTCCGCCTCCGCGTGGACCTCGTCCCACGTGTAGCCGAGCTCCGAGACCAGGTACGTCTCGATCAGCCGGTGGCGCCGGAGCACCGAGCGCGCCAGGAGCCTGCCCTCGGCCGTGAGCTCGATGCCGCGGTACGGCACGTGGGTGACCAGGCCCAGCTGGGACAGCTTCGTGACCATCCCCGACGCCGAGGACGGGCTGACCTCCAGCCGGCCGGCGAGCGACGCGTTGGTGACCGCCTCACCCCGCTCGACCAGGCCGTAGATCACCCGGACGTAGTCCTCGACCGACGAGGACCTCCGGACCGAACCATCTCCCATACCGCATACGATACGGGGCCGGGTTCTTTCTCGTGAAAGTTCACGTTCGCCAGCGGTAACGGATCCAGCCGGGCACCGGTTCCGCGCCGAGCTGGGCGTAGAACGCCGCGCCCTTTTCGTTGCCCTCCTGCATGTCCCACTCGACGCGCCCGCTCGTGCGGTTGCGCAGCTCGTCGAGCAGCTCGCTGCCGAGCCCGAAGCGCCGGTGGGCCGGGCGGACGAACAGGTCGTCCAGCCAGATCCCCGGCCGCGCCTCCCAGGTGGAGAAGTTCCAGCTGCAGAAGGCGAAGCCGGCGACCGTTCCCGGCTCGCCGGGCGGGGTCGCGATCAGCACCCATGCCTTCGGGTCCGGCCCGAACAGGTGACCGCTCATCTCGGCGCGGTCGAGCTTCAGGTCGTGGTTGTCCTCGTAGACGGCGTGCTCCTCGATGAGCGCGCAGATTTCCTCGATGTCTTCGAAGACGGCGTCGCGGACGGGCATCTCGCCTCCCGGTTTTGTCGGTGGTGGTCGTTACGGTCGGTTTTGGAGGTGGTCGATGTCACCAGAGGAGAAGTTCGAGGACCTGGTCGACGAGTTCACCGGACGTCCGGGCATCACGCCACCCGGCACGACCGGTGGCTTCGGGCGCACGGCACTGCGCTCGGACGGCCGGATCTTCGCGATGTTCGTCCGCGGGCAGCTGGTGCTGAAGCTGCCCGGGGCGAGGGTCGACGAGCTGGTCGAAGGCGGGCACGGGGTGCGTTTCGACGCCAACAAGGGCACCCCGATGAAGGAGTGGCTGGCCCTGGACGCGGGGTCACCGCAACCGTGGTCCGCGCTGGCGGAAGAAGCGCTCGAGTTCGTGGGAAGGAAGTGAAGCATCACGCTTGATAACGCAGTTCGCCGCCGACGGCGGTGCCTTGCACGCTGAGCTCTTCACCGGCGAGGCCGTCCAATGCGGACTCGTCCAGGGGCGAACCGGACAACACGGCGAAGTCGGCGAGCTTCCCGGGTTCGAGCGTGCCCAGGTCACGCTCGGCGAAGGTCGCGTACGCCGAGCCGGACGTGTACGCGCGCAGCGCCTGCTCCGGTGTCAGCGCCTCTTCGGGTGCGAAGGGCGCGCCCGAGGCCGTGCGCCGGCGCACCATGTCGGCCAGCGCGAGCAGCGGCGCGCCGTTCACCACGGGCCGGTCCGAGGACGCGGGAAGCACGCAGCCCGCGTCGAGGAGGCTTCGCAGCCGGTAGCACCACGGCACGCGCGCCTCGCCGAGCGCGGCGCGCATGCCGTCGCCGAGCTCGTTGACGAACCGGCCCTGGGGTGACGGGATGAGCCCGAGCGAGGCGAGCCGCGTCAGCTCCGCGGGCTGGAGCACCGCGCAGTGCTCGATGCGGTGCCGGTGGTCCGTGCGCGGTGAAGCGGCCAACGCGGCTTCGTAGGCGTCGAGGACGACGGTGATCGCGCGGTCGCCGATCGCGTGCGTCGCGATCTGCCAGCCCGCCTCGTGGGCGCGGCGGATCGTGCGGGCCAGCTCGTCCTCGGGCACCTGGAAGTAGCCGACGTTGTCCGGCTCGCCGTCGAACGGGTCGTGCATCGCGCAGGTGCGCCCGACCAGGGAGCCGTCGGCGAACAACTTCATCGGGCCGACGCGCAGCCACTCGTCGCCGAGGCCGGTGCGCAGGCCGAGGTCGAGGCCGAAGCCGGCGCCGTCGGGCAGGTCGTGGAGCACGCTCGCGGCGACCATCACCGTGCTGCGCACGCGCAGCACGCCGCGGTCGCGCGCCTCCTGGTAGGCGGCCAACTCGGCGGGTGTCTCCCCGACCAGGCCGCCGCCGATCCCGGCCTCCTGGACGCTGGTGATGCCCTCGGCCAGGTACTGCTCGGACGCGCGCTCGAGCCCGCGCACGACCCGCTCGACGGGGCTGGGGTACGTCAGCGGCCGCAGCAGCAGCTGGGCCTGCTCGCGCAGGAGGCCGGTCGGCGAGCCGCCGTCGTCGAGCACGACGTCGCCGCCGACCGGGACGTGCGCCAGGTCGAGCCGGTCGAGCACGGCCGAATTGACCACGGTCATGTGCCCGGACGTGTGCTTGAGCCGAACGAGCATCCCCGGCGCGGCGCGGTCGAGGCCGCGGGAGTCCGGGTGCCCGCCCACGAGCTTGTTCTGGTCGTAGCCGCTGCCGACCACCCAGCTCCCGGCGGGCAGCGTCGCGGCGCGCGCGGCGACGGCGTCGTAGACCTCCTCGACGCTGCGGCAGCCGCTCAGCGGGACGTCGTCGAGGCCCATGCCGAACCACGCCATGTGATTGTGCGCGTCGTGGAAGCCGGGCACGACGAAGCCGCCCGCGAGGTCGACCCGCGAGCGCGCGGACAGCTCACGCGCGTCGTCGCCCAGCGCGACCACCCGGCCGTGCAGGACGGCAATGGCGCTGGTCACGCCCGCGCCTGTCCACACCGTGGCGTTCTCGTAAACCGCGTCGACCTTCACAAGTCCAGAGGCTATCGATCGATCGATCGAACGTCTAGTATCGCCCTCATGCCCACCGTGGACTTCGCCGTCGAGGACGGCATCGCGCACATCCGGCTGAACCGGCCCGAGCGGCTGAACGCAGTCGCCGCCGTGCTGGTCGACGACTTCCTCGCCGCCCTCGACGCGGCCGCCCGCAGCGACGCCCGCGTCGTCGTGCTGTCCGGCAACGGGCGCGCCTTCTGCGCCGGCCACGACCTCAAGGAACCCACCCCCGCGGGTGATTCGCGGGCGCGGCTGGACCGGCTCCAGGACGTCACGCGGCGGCTGCGCGGGCTGCGCCAGCCGGTGCTCGCGGCGGTGCACGGCTACGCGATCGGCGCCGGCGCGGAGTTCGCGCTCGGCTGCGACCTGATCCTGGCCGCCGAAGACGCCGTGTTCGCCTTCCCCGAGGTCTCGCTCGGGCTGAGCGTCACCGGCGCGGCGTCGCGGCTGCTCCCGCTGCTGGTCGGTCCGCTCAAGGCGAAGGAGCTCCTGTTGCTCGGCGAGCGCTTCGACGGCCGGAAGGCGGCCGAGCTGGGCATGGTCAACGCCGCCGTCCCGGCCGAGCAGCTCCGGGCCGAAGCGCTGAGCTGGGCCAAGCGGATCGCCGGGCACCCGCCCGAGGCGGCGGCCATGGCGAAGCGGGTCCTCGACGCGCCGATCGACGTCGAACCCGCCCTCGAGCTCGAGGTCAGCCACGCCCTGATCACCGAACACTCGGCCGCGGTCGCCGCGTCCACCGAAGCCTTCCGGAGCCGGGCATGACGCCGCTCGCCGAGATCGACACGCTCGCGCAGCTCGTCACGCGGGCCGCCGCGCTGTGGCCGGAGCGCACGGCCTGGGTGTTCGACGAGTACGACCAGCACTTCACCTTCGCCGAGGTCGATCGCGAAAGCTCACGCATCGCCGCGGCCCTGGCCGAACGCGGCATCGGCCCCGGCGACCGGGTCGCGGTGATGCTGCGGAACGTGCCCGCGTTCCCGCTGACCTGGCTGGCGCTGGCGAAGATCGGCGCGCAGCTGGTGCCGGTCAACACGAACTACCAGGAGTTCGACGGCGCCCACATCCTCCGGCACTCCGGCGCGAAACTGGTCGTCGCCGCGCCCGAGTTCACCGAGCTCCTCGGCCGGATCGGCCTGACCGAGGTGATCACCCCCGACGAACTCCGCACCGACGCCGCGCCGCCGGAGTTCACCCCGGTGCCCGAACTGCCGGTCAACGTCCAGTACACCTCCGGCACCACCGGCGCCCCCAAGGGCTGCGTCCTGCCGAACCGCTACTGGACCACCCTCGCGGTGAGCCTGGCCACCGACTTCCCGGCCGTCGGCGAGGACGACGTCATCCTGACCGCGCAGCCGTTCCACTACATCGATCCACAGTGGAATGTCGCGTTGGGACTCGCCGGCGGGGCCACCCTGGTCGTCCTGGACCGCTTCCACCCGAGCACGTTCTGGGCGAAGGTGCGCGAGCACGGCGTCACCTGGTTCTACTGCCTCGGCCTGATGCCGACGCTGCTGCTGCGGCAGGCACCGTCCGAAGCCGACCGCGACCACCGCGTGCGCGCGATCGGCGTGTCCGCCATCCCGCACGACCTGCACGCCGAGCTGGAACGGCGCTGGGGCGTGCCGTGGTACGAGGCGTTCGGCATGACCGAAACCGGCGGCGACATCCGGATGACCCCCGCCGACCACGACGAGACCGTCGGCACCGGCTGCATCGGGCGGCCCAGCCGCGACCGCGAAGTGCTGATCGCCGGCGAAGACGGCAAGCCGGTGCCGCGCGGGGAGACCGGGCAGCTGCTGATCCGCGGGATCGGGCTGATGCACGGCTACCTCGACGATCCGGACGCGACGGCGAAAGCGTTCGAAAACGGCTGGTTCCACACCGGCGACCTCGCCCGGATGGACGCCGCCGGCCGCGTCTACTACGTCGGCCGGACGAAGGACATGATCCGCCGCAGCGGCGAAAACGTCTCCGCCGACGAGGTCGAGCGGGCGCTGCTGCTGCACCCGGCGGTGCGGCTGGTGGCCGTCGTCGCGGTGCCCGACGAGCTGCGCGGCGAGGAGATCAAGGCGTACGTCGTGTGCGACGGCGAGCGGCCGGACCCCGCCGAGCTCGCCGCGTTCTGCGCCGGGAAACTGGCCTACTTCAAGGTTCCGCGGTTCTGGGCGTTCGCCGACGAGCTCCCGATGACGCCGTCGGAGCGGGTGGCCAAGGGCGAGCTGCGGAAGATCGCCGACCCGCGCGCCGGTTCGTGGGACGCGAAGGTGCGGGCATGGCTGTGAGCAGCCGGGAGCGGGTGCGCGCCGCCGCGGTGAAGCTGTTCGCCACCAAGGGCTTCCACGGCACCGGCATCCGGGATCTGGCGCAGGAGGCGGAACTCTCCTCGGCCAGCCTGTACCACTACATGGGCACCAAGGAAGATCTGCTCGCCGAGATCATGCACACGGCCCTGAACCGGCTGCTCGCCGCGGCCCGCGAGGTCACCGCGGACGGCGGCGACCCGGTGCAGCGGCTGCGCACGCTGGTCGCGCTGCACGTCCTCGCGCACGCCGCCGGCCCGGAGGAAACCCGGGTGGTGGACAACGAAGTCGACATGCTGTCCCCGGCCGTGCGCGAGCCGGTGGTGGCCCTGCGGGACACCTACGAACGGCTGTGGGCGGCCGCGATCGACGACGGGGTGGCGGCGGGGGTGTTCCGTGTGGAGCACCCGGCGGTGACCCGGCTCGCCCTGCTCGAGATGTGCAGCGGCGTCGCGAGGTGGTATTCCCCACGTGGCCCGCTGGCGCTGGACGAGCTGGCGGAGCACTACGCGGAACTGGCGTCGAGGGCGCTGGGCTGCACGTCCCCGCCCGGCGTCACCGACTTGCGGCGGTGCCGGGAAATCGTCGCGAAAGAGTGGGGCGTGTCCGTTTAGCGGCGCTTTTACCTGTGTACGCCTTGCCCAGACGGCGCGGGTGGGGGACGCTCGAAGGGTGACTGAGGAAACGATCCAACTGGAACTGGACGACTCGGGTCTCGCGCCGGGCCTCCCGGCGCCGGCACACCCCCGCGATCAGGTGCAGGATGTCCCCTATCGCCCCGTCGAGTTCCGTGACGACGATCTCCCCGCGGCTCTGGAGCGCTGCGCCAAGTGGCTGCGTCAGGCACAGGAGTGGCTCGGCGAGCCGCTCGACGTCCTGGCCATCCACCTCGACTACGACGACCGTCAGGGTTCGCCGTACTACGACGTGAAGCTCCTGTGCAATGAAGAGGACCTAGCGGGCGTCCCGATCGCCATTCGCAACAAGAAGTAAGCAAGCCGAAGTGCCGTCAGGGCCGCCGGGAAAGGCGGCCCTGACGGCTTCTCGCGTTCGGTCAGCCCAGCGTGCCGCCGACCTTGACGTGCCCCTTGAGCAGGTTGCGGGCGATGGTCCGGCGCTGGATCTCGTCGGTGCCCTCGTAGATGCGCAGCAGCCGCAGCTCGCGGTACCACCGCTCGACCGGCAGTTCGCGGGTGTAGCCCATGCCGCCGTGGATCTGCAGGACGCGGTCGACGATCTCGTTGGCCTTCTGGCCGCCGTACAGCTTCGCCATCGACTGCGCGTGCCGCGAATCCAGGCCCTGGTCGACCTGCCAGGCGGCGTGCAGCACCAGCCACCGCAGCGCCTCGAGCTCGACGCCGGAGTCGGCGATCATCCACTGGATGGCCTGCCGCTCGGCGATCTTCTGCCCGAACGTCTCCCGGGTGTTGGCGTGCTCGATGGCCATCGAGATCAGCCGTTCGCAGGAGCCGATCGCGCGGGCGGGCAGCAGGTAGCGGCCCTGGCCGATCCACTGCATGGCCAGCTCGAAGCCGCGGCCCTCCTCGCCGAGGATCTGCGTCTCCGGGACGCGGACGTCCTGGAAGATCAGCGAGGCCGGGCCCCACTCGCCCATGGTGTCGATGTACTCGGACTTCCAGCCGGCCTCGCGGTCGACGAGGAAGCAGGTGACACCACCGTTCGCGCCCTTCTCCGGGTCGGTGATGGCGAAGACCATGGTGAAGTCGGCTTCGTTGCCACCGGTGATGAAGGTCTTCTCGCCGTTGATGATCCAGTCGCTGCCGTCCTTCCGGGCGGTGGTCCGGATGGCCTTGGCGTCCGAACCGGCACCCGGTTCGGTGATCGCGAAGCAGGACTTGCGCTCGCCCGAGATGGTCGGCAGCAGGTAGGTCTGCTTCTGCTCTTCGTTGGCGTGGAACAGGATGTTGTCGGCGGCCCCGCCGAACCGGAACGGCACGAAGGTCCGGCCCAGCTCGGCCTCCAGCAGCGCGGCCATCACGGCGGACAGCCCCATGCCGCCGTACTCCTCGGGCGTGAGGACGCCCCAGAAGCCGGACTCCTTCGCCTTGAGCTGGAGGTCCTTGAGCTCCTCGCCGGTCAGGCCGGGCTGGTGGGCGCGCTCGCGCCGGAGGACTTCCTGCTCGAGCGGGACCAGCTCCCGCTGGACGAACGTGCGGACCCAGTCGCGCACTTCCCGTTCTTCGGTGCTGAGTGAAAAGTCCATGGCGTTGGCTGCTCCTCCGACACTGGCTAAGCGCTTGCTTACCCGAGGGTACCTCCTGATACCCGGATAACCCCAGACCTCGGCCGGAATTCGTGACAACGGCTCCCGGGCCCGGAAGGATCGGAGGGGTGATGGAGATCGAGGTCCGCTGGTCGTCGCCGTTGCCCGTCGAAGATCGCTTCATGCGCCTGCTCGACGACGTCGAACAGGGCCGGTTCGAGGCCTACCGGCAAGAGGCGGACAAGCGGCGGTTCCTCACCGGCCGGGTGCTGGCGAAGACGGTCGCGGCCGAGCGGCTCGGCCTGGCGCTGGAGACCGTGAAGTTCGACGCGACCTGCGAAGACTGCGGCAAGCCCCACGGGCGGCCGCGCATCCCGGGCGCGGACCTGACGCTGTCGATCTCGCATTCGGGCGACCTGATCGGCATCGCGGCGACGCCGTCGGTGCCGGTGGGCCTCGACGTCGAGACGGCCACCCGCCGCGCGGACGACGGCCTGATCGAGTACGCCTTGAGCCCGGCCGAGGCCGAGCACCTGGCGGGCCTCGACGCGACGGAGAAGGCCGCGGCGTTCTTCGTCTACTGGACCCGCAAGGAGGCGGTGATGAAGGCCACCGGCAAGGGCCTGCGCATCCCGCTGCAGAGCATCACGTTCTCCCGCTACGACGAACCGGCGAGCCTGGTGTCCTCCGGCGATCCGGCCTTGGCCCCGGCGACGACGCGGCTCGCGGACCTGAAGGCCGCGGACGGGTACCGGGCGGCCATCGCGGTGCTGACCACCGAGGAGCTGTCGGTCACCGAGGAGCACTGGGTCCCCTAAGCGACGTCCTCCAGGCCCATCGCGGTCAGCAGGGTGCGGAACTTCGCCGTCGTCTCGTCGAGCTCCGCCTGCGGGTCCGACGCCGCGACGATGCCGCCGCCCGCGTACAGCCGCATCGACGTCGTCGCGATCTCCGCGCAGCGGATCGCCACCGCCCACTCGCCGTCGCCTGCCGCGTCCACCCAGCCCACCGCTCCCGCGTAGTAGTCGCGGTCGAACGGCTCGAGCTCCTGCACCAGGTCGCGGGCGCCCTCGGTCGGGGTGCCGCAGATCGCCGGGGTCGGGTGCAGCGCCGCCGCCAGGTCCAGTGCCGTGATGTCCGGGTCCGCCAGCTCGCCCGTGATCGGGGTGCGCAGGTGCCAGATCGCCGGCGTCGTGACCAGCTCCGGGCCGGCCGGGACGTCGAGGGTCCGGCAGAACGGCCGCAGGGCCTCGACCAGGTAGTCGATCACCACCGCGTGCTCGAGCTGGTCCTTGCGGGACGTCCGCAGCGCCTCGCCGTTCGCGCGGTCGACGGCCGGGTCGGCCGAACGCGGCATCGAGCCGGCGTGCGGCGAGGAGAACACCGTGCGGCCCGTCCGGCGCAGCAGCAGCTCGGGCGTGGCGCCGACGAGCGACCGGCCGCCCGGCAGCTCGGCCGCGTACGTGAAGTGCCGGGGATTGCCGACAGCCAGGTTCCGCACGATGCTTTCGGCCGGAATCGGCGCGCCGAACTCGAGGTCCAGGGCGCGGGCCAGGACGGCTTTGCGCAGGTCACGCTCACCCAGGGCGAGAACCGCGCTCCGCACGGCTTCCATGTGCAGCGAAGGAGAAGGCACCGCACGCACCCGCACGGGCGCCGGGAGGGCCTCGCGCGGCCGGGAAGGCGTCCCCGAAGACCGGTGGACGGTCCAGGGCACGACGAGGTGGCCCGGCACCTTCGTGTCGGGCCCGGTGTCGAACGGCAGGACACCGACGGCCAGCGGGGCACCCGTCTCGGCCAGGACACCGGGAATCGCCGAGGCGAGCCGCTGCGGGTCCGTCTCGGTGACGGTGCGGATCGTGCCCTGCGCGAGGAGTGCGCGCTCGGCCGTCGTGAAGAGGAAGTCGCCTCGCTGGTAGCGGGCGGCGAGGTCGTGTGCCGGGGTCACCGGATCAGGAGAACTCACAGTTCCCAGCGTCCCAGGCGACGGGAGATCCGCGAGGGAAGTGTCGCCAGCGACACTCCCCTCGCGGTCAGCTCCTGGTGACGCGCTACTTGAGCGCGTCGATGAGCGCCTCGCGCTGACGCTCGCCCAGGCCGGCCGCACGCCGGTCCGGGTCGATGCCGGCCTGCTCGAGCAGGGCGGCGACCTTCACCGCGCCGAGGCCGGGGACGGCCTTCAGCAGCTGGGTGACCTTCGTCTTCCCGATGGTCTTGTTCTCCTTGGCCTGCTTGAGCACCTTTTCGATGCTCTCCTTGCCGGACTTGATCGACGCGAGCAGCTCCGAACGCGCCTTGCGAGCCTCGGCGGCCTTGGCCAGGGCCTCGGCGCGCTGCTCCGGAGTCAACGTAGGCAGAGCCAACGTAGTGTCCTTTCCTCTCAGGTCTCCGCTTTCGCGGCCGACAGCTTTTGTGAGTGCTTGCTCCTGCAAGCGCTGCTCAGCCGTCTCTTGCCACGGGCCCAGTAAACGCCACCCGCTTCGTGGCCGTGCAACCGACACGCACTTATTACCCCCCGAGGTGATACCGGGCAACCCGCTCCGGCCTGCGGAAACGCTCCCAAGAAGCGTCCCGCGTGGCCCATCTCACCCGGAAGTGGAGCCTCTGTTACCCAATGTTCTCGTGCACATTTCCTTGCACATAAGGAAAAGCCGAAAAATTGATGATCTTGATCATCGTCCGGTGGTCGCCCGATCGCGCGACGACCGTGACCGAACGGAGCCGTTGTCGACCATGCCCGCTTCACCCGATCCGCACTAGAGTCGGCGCAACCCCAGTTCACCGGCGAACGACCCCCGGGAGCGACCATGTTGAGCACCATGCAGGACGGCCAGCTGTCGCTGGCGAACCTGCTCCGCCACGGCACGTCGGTGCATTCGGCGAGCGAAGTCATCACCTGGACCGGTTCAGAAGCCCGCCGGGAGACCTACGGCGACCTCGGCAGGCACGCCGCGCGGCTCGCGAACGCCCTCCGGGGCCTCGGCGTGACCGGAGACCAGCGCGTCGGCACGTTCATGTGGAACAACGCCGAGCACATGGCCGCCTACCTGGCCGTTCCGGCCATGGGCGCCGTGCTGCACACGCTGAACATCCGGCTGTTCCCCGAGCAGCTCGTGTTCGTCGCCAACCACGCCGAGGACCACGTCGTCATCGTCGACGGCACCCTCGTCCCCCTCCTGGCGAAGCAGCTGCCGCAGTTCAAGACGGTCCGGCACGTCATCGTGGCCAACGGCGACGCCGCGTCGCTCGAAGCCCCCGACGGCATCGAGGTGCACTCGTACGCCGAGCTGCTGGCCGCCCAGCCCGACACCTTCGACTGGCCCGACGTCGACGAGCGCTCGGCCGCCGCGATGTGTTACACCTCGGGCACGACCGGTGACCCCAAGGGTGTCGCCTACTCGCACCGGTCGATCTGGCTGCACTCGATGCAGGTCTGCATGAGCGACAGCATGAACCTCGCGCAGAGCGACAAGGCCCTCGCCATCGTGCCGATGTTCCACGCGATGGCGTGGGGGCTGCCGTACGCGGCGCTGATGGTCGGCGCGTCACTGCTGATGCCGGACCGGTTCCTCCAGCCGGCGCCGATCTCGGCGATGCTGGCCGCCGAGAAGCCGACGTTCGCCGGCGCGGTCCCGACCGTCTGGCAGGGGCTGCTCGCCCACCTCGAAGCGCACCCGCAGGACATCTCCCACCTGCGCGAGGTCGTCGTCGGCGGGTCGGCGGTGCCGCCGTCGCTGATGCACGCGTTCCAGGAGAAGCACAACGTCTCGATCCTGCACGCCTGGGGCATGACCGAGACGTCGCCGCTGGGCAGCGTCGCCCGGCCGCCGGCGGCCGCGACCGGCGACGACGTCTGGAAGTACCGCTACACGCAGGGCCGCTTCCCGGCGTCCGTGCGGGCCCGGCTGATCGGCGACTCCGGCGAACCGCTGCCGTGGGACGACGAGGCCGTCGGCGAGCTCGAGGTCCAGGGCCCGTGGATCGCCGCGTCCTACTACGGCGGAAGCGATGTCGACCCGGACAAGTTCCACGACGGCTGGCTGCGCACCGGCGACGTCGGCAAGATCAGCGCCGACGGCTACCTGACGCTCACCGACCGCGCGAAGGACGTCATCAAGTCCGGCGGCGAGTGGATCTCCTCGGTCGACCTGGAGAACCAGGTGATGGGCCACCCGGCGGTGGCCGAGGCCGCCGTCGTCGGCATCCCGGACGAGAAGTGGGACGAGCGGCCGCTGGTCGCCGTCGTGCTCAAGGAGGGCCAGAGCGTCACGCCGGAGGAGCTTCGCGACTACCTCAGCGACAAGGTCGCCAAGTGGCAGCTGCCCGAGAACTGGACGTTCGTCGACGAGGTGCCGAAGACCAGCGTCGGCAAGTTCGACAAGAAGCGGATCCGGGCGTCCTACTCCGAGGGAAAGCTCGACATCGCGCAGCTCTAACGGGTAAATCTCCGGCGAGTCTCATGCCTCTGGCGGTCACCATGGGGGACTCTGTGTCAACACCGCGGCGCGTCAGCGCCTCCTTTGAGGGTGGTGGTGGGGGCATGGATGGACCCCTATGGTGACCTTCGGAGCACGTCGGAGGAGTTCTGGGGATGCAGCGGAACAGGCGGAGTTTCCTCGCGCTCGCGGGGATGGGCGCGCTGGCGACGGCGTGCGGGTCGAACACCGGCCGGCAGGGTGACCCGCCGCCTTCGACGGCGTACTCGGCGGGGCCGCCGCCGTCGGACGCCCCGAAGGCCGCGCTCCAGCAGTGGTACCACGCGTACGGCGAGGAAGGCGTCCAGGACGCCGTGAAGCGGTACGCCGCGAGTTACCCCGGCGCGGCCGTGACCGTGCAGTGGAACCCGGGCGACTACGACTCGAAGATCGTCACCGCGCTGCAGAACAGCAAGGTGCCGGACGTCTTCGAAGCACAGGTCAAGATCGACTGGGTGCGGGAGCACCAGGTCGTCCCGCTCGACGACGTCATCGGCTCGGTGAAGGCCGACTTCAGCCCGGCCGTGCTGGCCGCGCAGACCGTCGAAGGCCGGGTCTACGGCATCCCGCAGGCCACCGACACGCAGGTGCTGTTCTACCGCAAGAGCCTGCTGCAGGCCGCGGGCGTGCAGCCGCCGCAGACGGTCGACGAGCTCGTCGACGCGGCCGCGAAGCTGACGAAGGACGGCGTCAAGGGCTTCTTCGCGGGCAACGACGGCGGCGTCGGCGTGCTCACCGGCCCGCTGCTGTGGTCCGCGGGGCTCGACTATCTGAAGAACGGCAACCGCGAGGTCGGCTTCGACGACCCGCGCGCGGCGACCGCGCTGGCGAAGCTGCACACGCTGAACGCCAACGGTTCCCTGCTGCTCGGCGCGCCGGCGGACTGGTCGGACCCGGGCGCGTTCGTCGACGGGCTGACGGCGATGCAGTGGACCGGGCTGTGGAACGTACCGAAGATCCGGCAGGCGTTCGACGACGACTTCGGCGTGCTCCCCTTCCCGAAGCTGGACGGCAGCGGCGCGCCGTCGGTCCCGGTCGGCGCGTACGGCGCGATGGTGAACGCCAAGAGCGAGCACGTCGTCGAGGCCAAGGCGTTCGTGAAGTGGCTGTGGGTCGACCAGACCCAGAACCAGCTCGAGTTCGCGACGAAGTTCGGCTTCCACGTGCCGGCGCGGCAGAGCCTGATCGACCGCGCGGACAACCTCAAGTCCGGCCCGGCCGCCGACGCGGCCCGGTTCGTCAGGGAGAACAGCCACCTCGTCGGCGGTCCGGTGTGGACGCAGCAGTCGAACACGGCGCTCTCCGACGCGGTCGCGAAGATCGCCAAGGAAGGCGCCGACCCGGCGGCGCAGATCAAGACGGCGGTCGAAGTCGCGAAGGCCGAGCTGAAGCGCCTCTTCGGATGAAACGGCGCGATGCGCGCGCGTTCTGGTTGTTCGTCGGCCCGTTCCTGATCGGGCTGGCGGTCTTCGCGTACCTGCCGATCGGCTGGAGCGCGTACCTGTCGTTCTTCGACGCGCGCAACACGGTGACGCCCACGGAATTCGTCGGGCTGGACAACTACGGGCACATGCTCACCGACGAGCCGTTCCTGTCGAGCCTGGGGACGTTCAGCGTGTTCGCAGTGTTCATCGTGCCGCTCACCTTCGTGTTGTCGCTCGCCTTGGCCCTCGGCGTGAACCAGCTGAAGTTCGCGCGCGCGTTCTTCCGGTCGGTGTTCTTCCTGCCGTTCGCGTGCTCGTACGTGGTGGCGTCGCTGATCTGGAAGACGTCGCTGTTCTCGGGTGTCCGGTACGGACTGGCGAACACCGTGCTCGGCCTGTTCGGCGCCGGCCCGGCGGCCTGGACCGGGACGGTCGACCCGCCGCTGTACTGGGTCGTGCTGGTGACGGCGCGGCTGTGGCTGCAGCTCGGGTTCTACATGATCCTGTTCATCGCGGCGCTGCAGCGGATCCCGGTCCAGCTGTACGAAGCGGCGGCGCTCGACGGCGCGAAACCGGGCTGGCAGGTGTTCCGCCACATCACGCTGCCCCAGCTGCGCGCGACGGCGGTGGCGGTGCTCTTGCTGAACCTGATCAACGCCTACCAGGCGTTCGACGAGTTCTACAACATCATGGGCGACGCCCGCGGCTACCCGCCGTTCGCCCGGCCGCCGCTGGTGTACCTGTACTACACGTCACTGGGTTCGGGCGGCCAGGACCTCGGCCGCGGCAGTGCCGGCGCGGTGCTACTGGCGCTGCTCATCGCGCTGGTGACGTTGCTGCAGGGCCGGGTGCTGCGGTTCGGGCGGGCGTCGTGAAGGCGGTCCTGCGGTGGAGTTGCCTGCTGGTGGCGGCCGTGCTGTTCCTGTTGCCGTTCTACCTGCTGCTGCGCAACGGCCTGGCGTCACGCGCGGACATCACATCTCCACAGTGGACGCTCTTTCCGTCCACAGTGCACTGGGAGAACTTCGCGCGGCTGTTCTCGCTTTCGGACGTCCCGTTCGCCCGCAGCCTGCTGAACTCGGCGCTGGTCGCGACGCTGCAGACGACCGGCCTGCTGGTGGTCTGCTCGCTGGCGGGCTACGGGCTGGCGCGGATCCCGTACCGGCATTCCGGGATCGTGTTCTACGCCGTGCTGGCGACGCTGATGATCCCGACGTCGGTCACGTTCGTGCCGAGCTTCGTGGTCGTCTCGTCGCTCGGCTGGCTGTCGGACTTCCGCGGCCTGGTGATCCCCGGGCTGTTCAGCGCGTTCAGCGTGTTCCTGTTCCGGCAGTACTTCCTGGACTTCCCGCGCGAGCTGGAGGAGGCGGGGCGGGTGGACGGCCTGTCCCGCTGGGGCGTGTTCCGGCGGATCGTGGTGCCGAATTCGAAGGGCTTCTTCGCCGCGATCGCGGTGATCACGGTGATCGGCAGCTGGAACGCGTTCCTGTGGCCGCTGATCATCGCCCAGTCACCCGATTCGTGGACGGTCCAGGTGGCGCTGTCGGGGTTGCTGACGGCGCAGAACCCGCAGCTGAACCTGCTGTTCCTGGCGGCGGCGGTGTCGATCCTGCCGATCGTGCTGCTGTTCGCGTTCCTGCAGCGGTACCTGGTGCGCGGGGTCGCGGAGGCCGGCCTGAAGGGCTGACCGGTGGGCCGAATTGCCCACAACCTTCGGCGGTACAGCACCCCTCATGATCTGTGACAGGGTGGACTGAACTGTCACGGTGAATGTTTTTCACGTTCACCTCGCGTCCATCCGGGTCCGGCAGCGTGCCGGGTAGCCGAGAAGACTGGGGAGCGAACCATGGCCGAACTCACCCGGCGCACCTTCGCCACCGCGGGCGCCGCCGGTGCCGGGCTCCTGCTCTGCACGCCCACCGCGAACGCCCTCGACCGTGCCCTGCGGCTCACCGGTGCCCGCGCGGTCACCATCGCCGGCACCACGCTCGAGCAGGTCGCCACGGGTGGCGGCACCGGCACCTACTCGCGCCTGTCCGCGGGGCCCGGGTGGCCGCTGGTCGTCCGCAGCGATCTCGCGGCGCCGAAGAGCGGGCGCGACGACCGGCGCCGGGCGCTGTCCGCCTTCGTCCAGTTCACCGACCTGCACATCACCGACGCCGAAAGCCCCGCGCGGTTCGAGTACCTGCACCCCTTCATCGGCTCCGCGCACCGGCCGCAGGAGGCGCTCGGCACGGTCGCCACCAGCGCGCTGGTCGAGCGGGTCAACAGCGTGCGGCAAGGCCCGTTCACCGGGCGGCCGTTCGACCTCATGGTCACCACCGGCGACAACACCGACAACCACGAGCTGATCGAGCTCGACTGGTTCCTCAAGGTTCTCAACGGCGGCACCGTCACGCCGAACTCCGGCAACCCCGGCACCTACGAAGGCGTCCAGAGCTCGGGCAACGACGAGTACTGGAACCCCTCGATCCCCGGCGTGGGCGACAAGTACTCGGCGAAGGGCTTCCCGCAGCTTCCCGGCCTGCTCGAAGCGGCCATGAAGCCGTTCACCGCGCCCGGTCTCGACGTCCCGTGGTTCTGCACCTTCGGCAACCACGACGACAGCATCGTCGGCTCGCTGCCGGCGCGGCTCCCCGGCATCGACGCCTGGTACACCGGGAAGTACAAGGTGATCGGCAAGGACGAGACCTCCGCGAAGAAGATCGCCGACGCCATCAAGAGCGGCTCCAGCGTCCCGGCCGCCGAGCTGTTCGGCGGCAGCGGCACCATCCGCGAAGTGACGCCGGACGCCCGGCGCCGCCCGTTCAGCACCGGCGAGTTCGTCCGCGCCCACCTCGACGCGGCCAACACCGGCCCCGGCCCGGTCGGACACGGCTTCACCAGCGCCAACGCCGACGGCCAGAACGTCTACTACACCTTCCGGATCGCGCCGGGCATCACCGGGATCAGCCTCGACACCACCACCGACGCCGGGTTCGCCGACGGCTCGATCGGGCTCGCGCAGTACTCCTGGGTCGAGTCCACGCTCAAGCGCGGCAGCTCGACGTACTACGACTTCTTCGGCCGCAAGGTCACCCACGCCGGCACCGACGAGCTGTTCCTGCTGTTCAGCCACCACACCAGCGGCTCGATGGGCAACCTGCTGCCGGACTCGCGCCACCTGCTCGACCCGCGCCTGGACGGCAACGCGTTCGTCGCACTGCTCAAGCGGTTCCCGAACGTGCTGGCCTGGGTCAACGGCCACACGCACCTCAACAAGATCACGCCGCACGTCGGGAACACGCCGCAGCAGAGCTTCTGGGAGATCAACACCGCGTCGCACGTCGACTTCCCGCAGCACGCGCGGATCGTCGAGGTCGCGGACAACGCCGACGGCACGTTGTCGCTGTTCACGACGCTGATCGAGGCCGAAGCGCCGTACGCCGTGGACTACGGCGCCCGGACGCCGCAAGCGCTTGCGTCGCTGTACCGCGAACTGTCCTACAACGACATCCACGTCGATCTCGGCCGGGTCGGCGCGGGCGAGGACCACAACACGGAGCTGCTGCTGGCGAACCCGCTGTCCTGACCGGCACAGTGATGGCATGACCGATCCCGAGGGCACGCAGCTCTTCCACCGCTCCATGCCGTTTTCCGAGCGCCTCGGCGTGGAGGTGCTGGAGCACGGGCGCGAACTCGTCCGCAGCCGGCTGAAGTGGGACGAGAGCCTCTGCACGCTCGGCGGCGCGCTGCACGGGGGCGCGCTCATGGCGCTGGCCGACTCGACCGGTGCCGTGTGCGCGTTCCTCAACCTGCCCGAAGGCGGCCAGGGCACGACGACCGTCGAGTCGAAGACGAACTTCCTGCGCGCGGTGCGTTCGGGCTACGCCGTTGCGTCGTCCAGACCACTGCACGCCGGGCGCAAGTTCGTCGTGGTGGAGACCGAAATCCACGACGACGACGGCAAGTTGGTCGCGAAAGTGACACAGACCCAGGCCGTCCTCTAGGTACCTGTTTACATACCCGGCCGAAACGGCGAAAATCCCTGGCTACTGGGTGGGCCGATGAGGGAGCCGGGATGCGCGTACGCAAGTTGTTCACCTTATGGTCAGTGGTTGTGTTATCTGCCGTAACCGCGCAAGTCGCCGAGGCCGGGCCCGCCCGGCCCCGTGACGACGAGGCGATCGACTACCACGAATGGACCGGCGGCCGCTTCCACGAGGGCCGCTTCGCCGGGGTCACGCTCACCCGCGACGGCCTGCGCATCACGCACCCGGCCGGCACGGTCGAGCACACCGAGCCGGAGCTCGGCACGACGAGAACGTACGAGTACGGCCAGTGGACGTCGCCGGAGTACCGCCAGGGCTTCGGCGCCACGCAGCTGGTCGCGTCCTGGAACACGAAGACGCCCGCGAAGACCTGGCTGCAGGTCGAGGCGCACGGCCGGACGTCGGCGGGCGCCGAAACCGCGTGGTACGTGCTGGGCCGCTGGGCCAGCGGCGACGCCGACATCCTGCGCACCAGCGTCGACGGCCAGGACGACGCGAACGCGCTGGTCGACGTCGACACGCTGGTCATGAAGACCGGCGTCACGCTGAAGTCGTACCAGCTGCGCGTCAGCCTCTACCGCGAAGCCGGTTCCGGCGCGACACCGTCGGTGAGCCTGCTGGGCGCGATGACTTCGGCGGTCCCGGACCGCTTCGACGTGCAGCCGACGAAGCCCGGGCGCGCCACCGGGATCGAGCTGAAGGTGCCCGCGTACGCGCAGAACCTCCACAAGGGACAGTTCCCGCAGTACGGCGGGGGCGGCGAAGCCTGGTGCAGCCCGACGTCGACCGAGATGGTGGCCGAGTACTGGGGCAGGAAGCCGTCGGCGGCGGAGATGTCGTGGATCCCGGCGGACTACGTCGACCCGCAGGTGGCGTTCGCGGCGCGCTACACGTACGACCACGCCTACGACGGCACCGGCAACTGGCCGTTCAACACCGCGTATGCGGCTTCGCGCGGGCTGCGCGGCCACATCACGCGGCTGCACTCGCTGAACGAGCTGGAGAACTACATCGCGCGCGGCATCCCGGTGATCACGTCGCAGTCGTTCCTGTCCTCGGAGCTCGACGGCGCCGGCTACGGCACGGCGGGCCACATCATGGTGGTGGTCGGCTTCACGAAGGACGGCGACGTGATCGCGAACGACCCGGCGTCGAGCAGCAACGACAAGGTCCGCAACGTCTACCAGCGCGACCAGTTCGAGAAGATCTGGCAGCGGACGAAGCGCTACCGCGCGGACGGCACCGTGGCGGGCGGCCCGGGGGGCATCGCGTACATCATCACGCCGGCCTGAGCCTCGGTGGGGCGCCGCACCGGCGCCCCCACCGGGTTCACCAGGTCTTGCGGACCTTCTCCCGGATCGCCCGGTTGATCCGCCGGAGTCTCCCCGGCACCCGAACCGCCGCGCCTTCCAGGGAGGATCCGGCCAACCCGCCGCTCAGTTGCGTAGTTCGCAACAGGTTGCGCAAAACCTCACTCATGCGGATGTCGCCATCCCCGCATGATCCGTGATTAGCTGCGGTCGACCAGCAGCGCAGCCGGAAGGTGGTTCGAATGCCGTACGAGGTCCAGGGGGTCGTTTCGCGGGCGAAGGGCGAGCCCGTCTCGCTGGAGACCGTCCTCGTGCCCGATCCCGGTCCCGGCGAGGCCGTCGTGAACGTCCAGGCCTGCGGGGTCTGCCACACCGACCTGCACTACCGCGAGGGCGGGATCAACGACGACTTCCCGTTCCTGCTCGGCCACGAGGCCGCCGGCGTCGTCGAGGCCGTCGGCGAAGGCGTCACCGACCTCGAACCCGGCGACTACGTCATCCTGAACTGGCGCGCCGTCTGCGGCACCTGCCGGGCCTGCAAGCGCGGCAAGCCGTGGTATTGCTTCGCCACCTTCAACGCGACGCAACCCATGACCCTGCAAGACGGCACCAAGCTGTCGCCCGCCCTCGGCGTCGGCGCCTTCCTCGAAAAGACCCTCGTCCACAGCGGACAGTGCACGAAGGTCGACCGGGCCGCCGAGCCCGCCGTCGCCGGGCTGCTCGGCTGCGGGGTCATGGCCGGGCTCGGCGCGGCCATCAACACCGGCGCCGTCACGCGCGGGGACTCGGTCGCCGTCATCGGCTGCGGTGGTGTCGGGGACGCCGCCATCGCCGGCGCGAAGCTGGCCGGTGCCACCACGATCGTCGCCATCGACATGGACGACCGGAAGCTCGGCTGGGCCGAGGACTTCGGGGCCACCCACACCCTCAACAGCAAGGGCCTGTCCGAGGCGCAGGTCGTCGAAGCCATGCAGGACGCCACCGGCGGCTTCGGCCCGGACGTCGTCATCGACGCCGTCGGCCGCCCCGAAACCTGGCGGCAGGCGTTCTACGGGCGCGACCTGGCCGGCACGGTCGTGCTGGTCGGCGTCCCGACGCCGGAGATGCGGCTGAACGACCTGCCGCTGATCGACTTCTTCTCGCGCGGCGGCTCGCTCAAGTCCTCCTGGTACGGCGACTGCCTGCCCAGCCGGGACTTCCCGATGCTCGTCGACCTCTACCTGCAGGGCCGGCTGCCGCTCGACAAGTTCGTCACCGAGCGCATCGGCGTCGACGGCGTCGAGCAGGCCTTCGAGCGCATGCACCACGGTGACGTCCTGCGCAGCGTGGTGACCTTCTGACCCTCTTCACCGACGACGAGTACCCGGCCGAGCCCTACCCAGGGACCCGGCCGGGCCACTCGTTCGTGCACGTCGACGGCGTCGGGCACCCGCTCGACTCCGCGCCCGCCGGCTGGCGCGACCGGATGGCCGTGCTGGCCTACGGCTCCAACGCGAACCCGTCGAAGATCACCTGGCTGCGCGCGCGGCTCGGCCTCGAAGGCCCGGTCGTGGTGGCGCACGCGCGCTGCGGCGGGCTCGCCGCCGTGTGGGCGGCCGGCTTCCGCGTGGTCGATGACCAGCGCCCGGCCACCCTCACCGCGCTCGACGGCGTCGAGGAGCACGCCATCTGGTTCGTGACGCCGGACCAGCTGGCGGTGCTCGACCGCTGCGAAGGCCGCGGCACGCGCTACCACCTGGCCCGGCTGACCGACCCCGACATCACCCTCGAGGACGGCACGCGCCTGACCGAGGTCCACACGTACGTCGGCGCCGCGCCGATCCGCTACCCGCTGCTGGTCGACGGCGCCCCGGTGCGCACCGCAGACGTCCCGCAGGCCGAAGCGGCGACGCTCGAAGGCGTCCCTGCCGACGGCCACGGCGTGCCCTGCGAAGTGATCACACCAGTTTCCCGGGGTTGAGAATCCCGGTCGGGTCCACTGTGGACTTGGCCGCGCGCAGCACCTCGACGCCCAGCGAGCCGATTTCCGCGCTCAGGTAGGGCGCGTGGTCGACACCGACGGCGTGGTGGTGGGAAATCGTGCCCAGCCCGGCGATCGCCTCGCAGGCCGCCGCCTTCGCGCGCTGCCACTGGCCGATCGGGTCGGCTTCGTCGCGGGCCGTCAGCACGGTGAAGTACAGCGACGCGCCCGTCTCGTACGCGTGCGAGATGTGGCACATGACTATCGCCGGGCCCAGCGAAGCCGTCAGCGCCGCCCGGACGTCGTCGCGCAGCTCGTCCAGATTGGACCAGTAGGCGGCCGTTTCGAGCGTCTCGACGCAGACGCCCATGTCCAGCAACGTGTCCCGCTGCCGGGGCCCGGCGAACCGGCCGTGCCGCCACGACTCGCCGAGCGCCTTGCCGACGCGCACGGCTCCCGCGGCCTTCAGCCGCCGAGCCGTCTCGCGGCGGCGCAGCGCCACGTCGTGGGCGGCGCCTTCCCAGCCCACGATGAGGAAACACGGCCGCCGAACGCCGCGGGCGGCGAGGTAGCGGCGCAGCGCCGCTGTCTTCAAGCTCGCGTTCAACGCGAGTGACACCTCGGTTTCGTCCACATCGGACAGCCGGGTGACGTCGGCGAGCGCGTGGTGCTGCGCGAGGTCCCGCACCGCTTCGGCGCCGGCCGCCCAGCCGGGCAGCGCGTAGCCCTCGTAGCGCCGCACCGGCGGCGCCGGCCGCACCCGCAGCGCGACCTCGGTGATCACGCCGAGCGTGCCCTCGCTGCCGATCGCGAGCTGGCGCAGGTCCGGCCCCGCCGCGGACGCCGGGGCGACGCCGAGCTTCCACGGACCGCGCGGCGTGGCCAGCCGCACGCCGGTGACCATGTCCTCGAACCGCCCGTACCCCGACGACGCCTGGCCGGCCGAGCGCGTCGCCGCGAAGCCGCCGATCGTGGCGCGCTCGAACGACTGCGGGACGTGCCCGAGCGTCAGGCCGTGCCCGGCGAGCAGCCGCTCGGCCTCGGGCCCGCGGACGCCGGCCTGCAACACGGCGATGCGCGACTCGGCGTCCACCGACACCAGCGCGTCGAGCCGGGCGAGGTCCAGCGCGATCACCGCCGCCTTTTCACCACGCAGTGCGGCGACGCCGCCGACCACCGACGTTCCGCCGCCGAAGGGCACCACCCCGACGTCGTGCCGGACGCAGGCGTCGAGCACCGCCTGGACCTCGTCCGGGTCGGCGGGCAGCACGACGGCGTCGGGCACCGGGAAGTCCGCCGAGGGCGACCGGCGCCGCAGGAGGTCGAGGTAGGACAGCCCGGTCGCCCGCGCGAGCCGCGCCGGGTCGTCGACCAGCACGTTTTCCGCGCCGACGACCTTCGCAAGCGCTTCCTCGGCAGACTTCGCCAGTTTCGTTGACGGTATTTTTACCGGCATGTCGGCCGTTGAAGCGACATCGGGGGCCACCGGACCGATACGCTGTTCAAGCCACTTGGCTGCCCGCGCGGGCAGCGGGGCGGCGCCGGCGGCTTCCGCGGTCCAGGACCGGCGGAGGCGGTGGTCAATGAGAGCGTTCACGACTACAGTGTGACACATGGACGTTAAACGTCACACTACGCAGACGGCGGGCTCTTCCGCGCTCGCGGACACCCGCAACCGCCAGACAGCCACGCGGGTGGCCGATGACGTGCTGCTCGACGCCGCGCGCTCGTGCGTGCTGGCCGTCGGTGTGCGCCGCACCACACTCGCCGAGATCGCCCGCACCGCCCGGGTCAGCCGGATGACGGTCTACCGCCGCTTCCCCGACGTCCGCAGCGTGCTCGCCGCCCTGATGACCCGCGAGTTCAGCGGGTTGCTGCGCACGGCGAGCGAAAGCGGCGCCGACGCCGCGCACAGCCGCGCCCGGCTCGTGCTCATCGCGGCGGCCGGCGTCCGCGCGCTGTCGACCGACCCGCTGTTCCGCACCCTGCTCGACGTCGACCCCGAACTGGTGCTCCCGTACATCGTGGAGCGGCTCGGGGCGACGCAGAAGTTCGCCGAGCAGGCGTTGCACGGCCTCCTGGAGGCCGGCCACCAGGACGGCTCGATCCGGCGGGCGCCGGTCGCGGCGCAGTCCCGGTCGGTGCTGCTGGTGGTGCAGTCGTTCGCGTTCTCGCTGCGCCCGGCCACCGCGGACGTCGACGAGACGGCCCTGATGGCGGAGTTCGCCCACGTGCTCGACGCGGCGTTGCGGCCATGACGTCCGGCTCGCTCAACGCGCGGCGCCGCGAACGCGAGCTCGCGGCGCTGGCGTCGGGCGAGCGCGTCGACATCGTGGTGGTCGGCGGCGGTGTCACCGGCACGGGCATCGCGCTGGACGCGGCTTCGCGGGGCCTTTCGGTGGCACTCGTGGAGGCGCACGACCTGGCGTTCGGGACATCGCGCTGGTCGTCGAAGCTGGTCCACGGCGGCTTGCGGTACCTGGCGCACGGCGAACTCGGCTTGGCGCACGAGAGCGCGGTCGAGCGCGGGATCCTGATGACGCGCACGGCACCGCACCTGACGCGGGCGATGCCGCAGCTGTTTCCCTTGTACCCCAGCACTTCCCGGACACAGGAAAAGCTGGTCGCGGCCGGCTTGCGGGCCGGCGACCTGCTGCGCCGGGCGGCGCGCACACCGTCGTCGGTGCTGCCGCGGCCGCGCTCGGTTCCCCCACTGGAGGCCTTGGCGCTGGCGCCCGGCCTCTCCGCGCACGGTTTGCGCGGCGCCCTGCTGGCGTACGACGGCGCCTTGGTCGACGACGCCCGCCTGGTGGTGACCCTCGCGCGAACGGCGGCGTCGTTCGGCGCGCGAATCCTCACGCGGCTCTCGGCCACTTCCCTTTCGGCGGACCTCGTCCGGGTCCGCGACGGCCTTTCGGGATCCACAGCAGACATCCATGCCCGGCAGGTGATCAACGCGACGGGCGTCTGGGCCGGAACACTGACGGGCGCGGTGCGGCTGCGGCCGTCGCTCGGTTCGCACCTGGTGCTCGCCCCGGGGACGGTCCCGATGGGCACGACCTCGGTGAACATCGGCGTGCCAGGGGAGACGAACCGGTTCGTCTTCCTGCTGCCCCAGCCGGACGGCCGCGTCTACCTCGGCCTCACCGACGAGCCCGTCCCCGGCCCGATCCCTCCGGTGCCGGTGGTCCCCGAGTCCGATGTGGACTTCTTGCTGTCGTTGGCTTCGTCGGTGCTGTCGCGGCCGCTGACGCGCGCGGACATCGCCGGGTCGTACGCGGGGTTGCGGCCGCTGATCGAGGGAACCGGCGGCCGGTCGGCGGACCTGTCCCGCAGACACGCGGTCTTGGCGGGTTCCGACGGGCTGTTGACGGTGGTGGGCGGCAAGCTGACGACCTACCGCCGGATGGCCGAGGACGCCGTCGACGCGGCGGTCCGCTTGGCGGGGCTGCCCATATCGCCTTGCCGGACGGCTCGGTTGCCGTTGCTGGGCGCGGCTCCGCGAGCCGAGCTGTCCCTTGTGGACGCTACGCCGCGGCTGGTGGCCCGCTACGGCACGGAGGCCCCGCGCGTGGCGGCGTTGGGCGAGCTGGACGCGGAGTTCGCGGCTCCGGTCGGCCCGGGGACCGAGATCACGGCGGCGGAGGTGGTGTGGGCGGTCCGGAACGAAGGGGCGCTGGACGTGGCGGACGTCCTGGAGCGCCGGACGAGGCTGGCGCTGATCCCGTCGGACGCCGAAGCCGCGCGGGCGCGGGTGGCGGAACTTGTCGACAAGTCGCTCGCGGGTCTCGGCTGAGCCGGCGCCACTCAGGCTTGATGTTCCCTTAAGTTGACGACCCGTTGGGTTTTTGCAACAGTTGAATGCATGAGCCCGGTCAGACGCGGCAAAGAGCTGCCGATCTACAACCGGCTTCCCGTGCTCCGGGCCGAGCGCGGGATGACCCGAGCCGCGCTGGCGAGCGCCGTCGACGTCAACCCGCAGACCATCGGCGCGCTCGAACGTGGTGACCACTATCCGAGCCTGGACCTGGCGTTCCGGCTCTGCGCGGTGTTCGACCTGCCCGTCGAGGCGGTCTTCAGCCGCGAGCCGTTCACGCCTCTTTCCACCCAGGTCTACCGCGAGGGGGGAGCATGACCGACCAACCGGGCCGTCTCGCGGCCTACTGGGAACGTCAGCTGGACAAGATGGACGCACGGGAGCTGCGGCACGCCAAGCGGCTGCCCGGCTGGCGCACCCGGCGGCACCGCCGGGCCCTCGCCGCGGTCCTGGGGCTCGCCGACCTCGGGCTGGTCGTCGCCGCGTCGGCCTTCGACACGGGGGGTGACTGGCTGTTCGGCGCCCTCTGGCTGGGCAGCACGCTCGTCGGCGGTGTCGCGTTCGTGCTGCTGCGGATCCTCACCGGCCGGATGAGCGGCGGCTTCTCGCGGTTGCTCGACGAACGCGAACGCGAGTGGCGCCATCGCGTCACCTACGTCGCCTTCCAGATCCTGAGCTACCTGATGATCGCCGCGATGCTCTACAGCGTCGTCGTCGCCCGCACCGAAGACGGCGGGCTGCGCGGCGCGATGATGCTGTGCGCACTGCTGGTCACCGGCACGACGATCCCCTCGATCATGGTGGGCTGGTCGCTGCCGGACGACGACCCCGAAGACTTCGACGAGGGGATGGGGAATGCCTGAAGGGACACTGGAGATCGACGGGATCTTCAAGCGCTATGGCGCAAAAGTGGCGCTGGACGGTGTTTCGTTCGACGTCCGCGCCGGGGAGCTGTTCGGCTTCGTCGGCAGCAACGGCGCCGGCAAGACCACCACGATGCGGATCGCGCTGGGCGTGCTGGCCGCCGACAGCGGTGAAGTCCGCTTCGGCGGCGAAAAGGTCACCCACGAAACCCGCACGCACATCGGTTACATGCCGGAGGAACGCGGGCTGTACCCGAAGATGAAGGTGCTCGACCAGCTGGTCTACCTGGCCGAGCTGCACGGGCTCAGCACCAACGAAGCCCACCGCAACGCCGAAACCTGGATCACCCGGCTCGGGCTGGCCGAGCGCCGCAAGGACGAGGTGCAGAAGCTGTCCCTCGGCAACCAGCAGCGCGTCCAGCTCGCCGCCGCGCTGGTGCACGACCCCGCCGTGCTGGTGCTCGACGAGCCGTTCTCCGGGCTCGACCCGCTCGCCGTCGACGTGATGAGCGGTGTCCTGCGGGAGAAGGCCGCCGCGGGGGTGCCGGTCGTGTTCTCCAGCCACCAGCTCGACCTCGTCGAGCGGCTGTGCGACCGGGTCGGGATCATCCGCGGCGGCCGGATGGTCGCCGTCGGCACGGTCGCCGAACTCACCGAAGGGGCGCGCAGCAAGCTCGTCGTGACGGCGCCGGCCGCGGCCGACGGCTGGGCCGCCGCTCTGCCCGGGGTGCGCGTGCTGGAGCAGCACGGCACCACCACCGTGCTCGACCTCGAACCGGGCGCGGACGACCAGGCCGTGCTCGCCGCCGCGCTGGCGACCGGGCCGGTCACCGAGTTCAGCCGCCGTCGCCGGTCGCTCACCGAGCTCTTCCGCGATGCCGTGTCCGACGGCGCCGCGTCATCCGAGGGGGAACCGCGATGAGGACGTTGAGTGGCCGCCGCGCCGTCTGGCTCGTGCTGAAGCGGGAGCTGAACACGCGGCTGCGCACGCGGTCGTTCGTCGTCGGCACCGGCGTGCTGCTGGTGCTGCTGCTGGGGTACGTCTTCTTCCAGACGTCGCTGGCCAAGTCGTCGGACGAGAACACCGTCGGGCTGACCGGCCAGGCGATCGGGATTGCCCGGCAGCTGCAGACCGAAGCCGCGCTGTCGGGCCGTGAGATCAGCACGGTCGTCGTCACCGATCCGGCGGACGGCCGCAAGAAGGTCGAAGACGGCGACCTCGACGCGCTCGTCTCGGGCAGCGCGGCGCAGCTGACCGCCACCTACAAGTCCTCTTTGGACGGCGGGCTGCGGCGGGTGCTCGACCAGGTCGCCCAGCGGCAGGTGCTCGACGGCGTGCTGTCGTCCGCGCAGCTGGAGCCGGCCGAGGTGATGGCGCGGGTCAACGGCACCCACGTCCGCGACGACGCCCTTTCGCCGCAGCCGGCGGACCAGACGCAGCGGCTGATCGTCGGGGTGGTCGTGGCGTTCCTGCTGTACATGAGCATCATCACCTACGGGATGATGGTCGCCCAGGGCGTGGTCGAGGAGAAGTCGAGCCGGGTGGTGGAGATCCTGCTCGCCAGCGTGCGGCCGTGGCAGCTGCTGCTGGGCAAGGTGATCGGGCTCGGCCTGGTCGGGCTGACCCAGCTGGTCATCCTCGCGGCGGTCGGCCTGGGCGCGGCAACGGCGACCGGCGTGTTCACGCTGTCCGGCTTCGCGACGGGCGCGGTGCTGTGGGGCCTGCTCTGGTACCTGCTGGGGTTCCTGTTGTACGCCACGATCTACGGCGCGCTGGGGTCGCTGGTGTCCCGGCAGGAGGACACCCAATCGGTGGTCGGGCCGCTCAACATCGTCCTGGTGGTCGGGTTCATCGCCGGGTTCAACCTGCTGGTCCAGAACCCGGCGGGCTCGGCGACGAGGATCGTCTCGCTCATCCCGCTGCTCTCCCCGATCCTGATGCCGGCCCGCATTTCGACGGGCGCGGCGGCGGGCTGGGAGATCGGGCTGTCGCTCGGGCTGACCGTCGCGTTGGTGGCCGCGCTGACCTGGGTGGGCGGGAAGATCTACGGCAACAGCGTGCTGCGGATCGGCAGCCGGATCAAGCTGTCGGAGGCCCTGCGCGGCTGATCACGACGTGATCTTGCCGTACCGCTCCAGGGACACTTGGCGCTCGTGGCCGTGGTCGACCATGGGTTCCGGGTAGTCCTCGGGGCGGTCCTTCAGCTTGTGCACCGCCTTCCCCGGAACCCCTCGCAGCTCCGGCACGTACTTGCGCACGTAGTCCCCCTGCGGGTCGAACTTCTCCCCCTGGGTCGTCGGGTTGAAGATCCGGAAGTACGGGGCCGCGTCGGTGCCGCAGCCCGCCACCCACTGCCAGTTCAGCTGGTTCGACGCCAGGTCGCCGTCCACCAGGTGCTTCATGAAGTGGCGGGCGCCCAGCCACCACGGCAGGTGCAGGTCCTTCACCAGGAAGCTCGCGACGACCATCCGCACCCGGTTGTGCATCCAGCCCTCCGCCAGCAGCTGCCGCATCCCGGCGTCCACGATCGGGTAGCCGGTCCGGCCCTCGCACCACCGCTCGAAGGCCTCACGATCGTCGTCGTACTTCATGCCGTCGAACCGGCGGTCGTAGTTCTCGCGGGCCGTTTCCGGCCGGTGCCACAACACGTCGGCGTGGAACTCGCGCCAGCAGATCTCGCTGCGCAGCGACTTCGCGCCCACGCGGTCGTCGCCCGACAAGTCCGCCAGGATCGTCCGCGGGTGGATGCAGCCCCAGCGCAGGTACGGCGAAAGCCGCGTGGTCCCTTCGCGGTCCGGGCGGTCGCGATCCTCGTCGTAGGTCTCGATGCCGTCTTCGAGGAACGCGTGCCAGACGTCCAGCGCCGCCTGCTCCCCCGGTTCGGGCAACGCCGCGGAAACCCGGGGCGGCCGCGGGATCTTCAGCGAGCGCGACGGCGAAACCCAGTCCACAAGGGACGGTCCGGTGTCGGCCGGCGAATGCCAGCCGTGGGCGGTCCACGCGCGGAAGAACGGCGTGAAGACGCGGTACGGGCTGCCGTCCGGCTTGGTGACGCGGCCCGGGGTGACCGCGTACGGCGAGCCCGTCTCGACCCAGTCGATGTTGTGCTCCGCCAACGCTTTAGCCACGGACGCGTCCCGGCGACGGCCGTACGGACCGGTGTCCGCGCTGACGTGCACCGCGGCCGCGCCGATCTTGCGGGCCGCGGCGACGACCTCGGCCGCCGGGTCGCCGCGCACCAGCATCAGGCGGCCGCCGAGCTGGTCGTTCAGCTTTTCGAGACAGCCGTACAGGAACGCTTCCCGCGGCGCGCCACCCGGCCTCAGCAGCGCCTCGTCGAGGACGTACAGCGCGAGCACGTGCTTGCTGTGCTTCGACGCCTCCAGCAGGGCGGCGTGGTCGCCCAGCCTCAGGTCACGGCGGAACCACAGGACAACCGGGGCTTCTCGAGTCACGACGGTAAAAGTAAACGTCCCGCCGTGCGGGTGCACGGCGGGACGTTCGCTTGAATCGAATCAGCGCTCGGACATCGGGACGTAGTCCCGGGTCGCGTGGCCGGTGTAGATCTGCCGCGGGCGGCCGATCTTGGTGGCCGGGTCGTTGATCATCTCGCGCCAGTGCGCGATCCAGCCCGGGAGCCGGCCGAGCGCGAACAGCACCGTGAAGAACTTCGTCGGGAAGCCCAGCGCCCGGTAGATCAGGCCGGTGTAGAAGTCCACGTTCGGGTACAGCTTCCGCGAAACGAAGTAGTCGTCGGACAGCGCGACCTCTTCGAGCTTCTTGGCGATGTCGAGCAGCTGGTCGCCGCCCTTCAGCTTGCCGAGGATCTCGTCCGCGGTGTTCTTGATGATCTTCGCGCGCGGGTCGTAGTTCTTGTAGACCCGGTGCCCGAAGCCCATCAGCTTCACGCCCTTTTCCTTGTTCTTCACGCGCTCGACGAACTTGGCGACGTCGCCGCCGTCCTGCTGGATGCCCTCCAGCATGTCGAGCACCGCCGCGTTCGCGCCGCCGTGCAGCGGGCCGAACAGCGCGTTGATGCCGGCCGAAATCGAGGCGAACAGGTTCGCCTCGGACGAGCCGACGAGGCGCACGGTCGAGGTCGAGCAGTTCTGCTCGTGGTCGGCGTGCAGGATGAACAGCAGGTCGAGCGCCTTGACGACGTCCGGGTCGACGTCGTACGGCTCGGCCGGGAAGCCGAAGGTCATCCGCAGGAAGTTCTCGACCAGGCCGAGCGAGTTGTCCGGGTACAGCAGCGGCTGGCCGACGGACTTCTTGTACGCGTACGCGGCCAGCGTCGGGACCTTGGCGAGCAGCCGGATCGTCGACAGCTCCACGTTCGGCTCGTCGAACGGGTTGAGCGAATCCTGGTAGAAGGTCGACAGCGCCGACACCGCGCTCGACAGGACCGGCATCGGGTGGGCGTCGCGCGGGAAGCCGCTGAAGAACGCCTTCAGGTCCTCGTGGAGCAGCGTGTGCCGCTGGATCTTCTCGGTGAAGTCGGCCAGCTGGGCCTCGGTCGGCAGCTCGCCGTAGATGAGCAGGTACGAGACCTCGATGAAGGTCGACTTCTCGGCCAGCTGCTCGATCGGGTACCCGCGGTAGCGGAGGATGCCGGCGTCACCGTCGATGTAGGCGATGGCGGACGACGCGGCACCGGTGTTGACGAAACCGGGGTCGTAGGTGATGTACCCCGTCTGCGCCAGCAGCTTGCCCAGCTCGATCCCGGGCGCGCCCTCGACCGGGTGGACGATCTTGAACTCGTGCTCGCCACTCGGCAGGGTCAGCTTCGCGGTTTCTCCGCCGGACTGCCCCGCAGTCGTCGCGTCGGACATGCAAGTCCCTCTCACGTTGGGCACGGGCCGGCGGCGCCTGTACGTTCCACAGGTAGCCACGTGTTCACGCGAGGAAACACTGGCGCCTCGCTGCACACCGCCCCGCTGGGGTATGAAGAATGCCCCTCAACGTTAGTCGAGAAACCCGCCTTCGCGCAGCGGTGACGTTGCTCCTGGGGGCCCCTTTGGGACCAGGTTCACACGGTGGCCGCCATGTCGGCGGACGTGGGCGGCTCGGCACCGCTGCGGGACACCGTGATCGACGCCGCTTTCGCCGCGAAGGTGAGGGCTTCGCGCCACGCGCCGGCGTCGAGGGAGGCCAGGTCGGTGGCCTCGCGGGTGTGCAGCCAGGCCAGCAGGGCGCCGTGCACGGTGTCGCCCGCGCCGATGGTGTCCACCACGGTGACCTTCCGCGACGGCACGTGGGCCAGCTCACCTGCGGCGGTGATCACCGAGAGCCCGTCGGCGCCCCGGGTGAGCACCACGGCGTCCACACCGGACTCGGTCCACGTCTTCGCGGCGGCGACCGGGTCGGCGCCTTCGGTGAGCCACGCGGCGTCGTCGTCGGAGATCTTGAGCAGCCGGACGTCCGGCAGCCAGGACGCGAACCGCGCCCGGTATGCGGCCGGGTCGGTGATGAGGGCCTCGCGGATGTTGGGGTCGAGCACGGTCAGCACGCCGCGGGCGGACTCGCGCCGCAGCATCGCCTCGTACGCCGAAGCGCCCGGCTCGAGGACCATGCCGAGCGTGCCGAGTGAGAGCGCTGTCACATCATCGGCCAGCGGGCCGGGATCCGCGACAAGCCGGTCCGCGGTGCCCTCGACGTAGAAGGTGTAGCGCGCGGCCCCCTTCGCGTCGAGCGCCACGACGGCCAGCGTCGTCGGCTCGTCGCCGCGCTGCAGCAGTGAGGTGTCGACGGCGGAGGCGTGCAGCCGCTCGACCATCGCGTCGCCGAAGCGGTCGGTGGACACGCGGGAGAAGAAGGCCGCCGGCACGCCGAGCCGCCCGGCGGCCAGCGCGACGTTGTACGGGCCGCCGCCGAGCCGGGGCAGCAACGCGCGCAGCCCACCGTCCACAGTGGAATCGAGGGGGTCGCCGGGAACCAGGTCGACCAGAGCTTCTCCGCCTACGACGATCACGCGGCGCAGTTTAATGGAGTTCCGGCTGACAATTCCTGTCCGCTATTTGTTCAGGCCGCCGAGCAGCAGTTCGCCCAAAGCGGTGAACGCGTCGGCGTCGGACACGTCGGTCCGCTGCGCGAGCACGCCGGTCTGGATGCCCTCGATGATCAGCCCGGTCATCTCGGCCACCAGCCGGGCGTGGACGTCGCGGAACACCCCGTCGGCGACACCCCGGTCGATGAACTGCCGGAGCCGGCGCGCGGCGAACCGGCTGTTGAGCTGGTAGGCCTCCCGGGCCGGGCCGAACTCGGCGAGGTCCCGCATGAAGGCGGGCGACGCCCGGTTCAGGTGCTCGGCGACGCCGGCCAGGTACTCCCCGATGAGCTTGCGGGCGTCGTCGATCCCGGCGATGCGCTCCTCGATCCGCTCCGCGGCGCCGCGGAAGAACTGCGTGACGACCCGGACGGCCAGCTGCTCCTTGCTGGGCGCGAGCGCGTAGAGCGTCGACTTCGAGCAGCGCAGGCGGCCGGCGAGGTCGTCGAGGGTGAAGACGGCGAAGCCCTCGGCCAGGAAGAGCGCCTCGAGGTCGCCGAGCAGCGCCTGCTGGCGGGCGGTCGGGCGGCGTCGGGGTTCGGGGCGCATCGGCTCACTATCTCCTACGTCTTCCGGCCACCCCAGTCCTGCCGTACAGTACTCTAGACCGACCCACAGTACTGTTTTCAGTACAGTGATTAGCCGGGGCTCCGCCACCCGGACCCCCGAAAGACTCCGGTTTTGGAGGACACCGATGCCCGCCGAACGTCTGCTGCCTTCCCCGGAGGCCGAGGACCTGGTCGCCTTGGCCACCGAGATCGCGCGCGACGAGCTCGCGCCGCGGGCGGCGGCGGCCGAGGAAGCCGAGCAGTTCCCGCGCGAGCAGTTCCGCCTGCTCGGGAAGTCCGGCCTGCTGGGCCTGCCGTACAGCGAGCGCTGGGGCGGCGGCGAGGTCTCGTACGAGGTCTACCTGCAGGTCCTGGAGGAGATCGCGACCGCGTGGATGACGGTCGGCGTCGGGCTGTCGGTGCACACGATGTCCTGCTACGCGCTGGCCGAGTACGGCACCGACGAGCAGCGCGACCAGTGGCTGCCCGACATGCTCGAAGGCTCGCTCCTGGGCGCGTACGCGCTGTCGGAGACGCAGGCGGGCTCGGACGCGGCGGCACTTTCGACGCGCGCGCGTCTCGACGGCACGGACTACGTCGTCAACGGCACCAAGGCGTGGATCACCCATGCGGGTGTGGCGGACTTCTACACGACGATGGTCCGCACGGGCGACTCCGAGATCTCGTGCCTGCTGGTCGACGGGGCCACGCCCGGCCTTTCGGCGGCTCCGCGGGAGCGCAAGATGGGCCTGACCGGCTCCCCGACGGCCCAGATGATCTTCGACAACGCGCGGGTGCCTTCTTCGCGGCTCTTGGGCGCTCCGGGTGCCGGGCTCCGCATCGCGCTGTCGTCGCTGAGCTCCGGGCGGCTCGGGATCGCGGCCTGCGCGGTGGGCTTGGCCCAGGCGGCGCTGGACGAGGCGGTGGCCTATGCGAAGGGCCGCTCGCAGTTCGGCCGCCCGATCATCGACTTCCAGGGCGTCGAGTTCCTGCTGGCGGACATGGCCGCGACGGTGGAGGCGTCCCGGGCGCTGTACCTGGACGCGGCCCGGCGGCGGGACCGCGGGATGCCGTTCAAGCGCCAGGCGTCGATCGCCAAGCTGGTGGCGACCGACGGCGCGATGAAGGTGACGACGGACGCCGTGCAGGTCCTCGGCGGGGCCGGCTACACGCGGGACTTCCCGGTGGAGCGGTACATGCGGGAGGCGAAGGTGCCGCAGATCTTCGAAGGGACGAACCAGATCCAGCGGGTGGTCATCGCGCGGGAGCTGAAGAACGCGTAGCCCGATCCAGCGACCGGTGTCGCTCTTCGGTGACGGATACCGTGGTGGCATGCCCGGTCATCTGCTGACCGTCGAGGAGTACGCGGCGCTCGACGGCACCGGTTTCACGGAGCTGGTGGAGGGCCGCGTGGTCACCTCGCCGGGCTCCGGCCGCCGCCACGACGTGGCGGTGTGCCTGCTGGCCGCCCAGCTCGAACGGCAGCTGCCCGCGGGGCTGGCGTTCGTCGTCGCGAACGACCTGGATCTGGGCCTGACCCCGGACGGCGGGCCCGGCTTCGCCCGCCGTCCGGACCTGATGGTCGTCGGCCGCGCCGCCCTCGACCGCGGCCACGGCCTGCTCCGGGCCGACGAGGTGCTGATCGTCGCGGAGGTCGTGGCACCGGATTCGAAGCGCACCGACTACCGGGTGAAGCGCGACGAGTATGCCGATGCCGGTATTCCGCACTATTGGATCCTCGACATCACCGGCCCGGTATCGCTGGTCGCCTGCGAGGGCTACCGGGAGGCCACCGTGGTCACCGGGACCTTCGTCACCGACGTCCCGTTCCCGGTCAAGCTCGACCTCAACGTCCTCCTCGACTGATCGGGCAGCACGCCGGAACCGCCCGGTCACCGGCGTGCCGCCCGAAACTCAGCGGGCCTCCCGGTACCGGCGGTCCTTCGACACGCCCTCACCGGTCGACTCGTCGAAGTGGTACACCTCGTCGCCCCGGACGAACACGCGCAGCGCGCGGTTCATCACGTCCAGCGGGTCACCGCTCCACAGCACCACGTCGGCGTCCAGGCCCGGCTTCAGCGAGCCGATCTGCCCGTCGAGGTTCAGCATCGACGCCGGGTTGATCGTCAGCGACCGCAGGGCCGTCGCCGGGTCGAGGCCGTCCTTCACCGCCAATGCCGCCTGGTACACCAGGAAGTTGATCGGGATCACCGGGTGGTCCGTGGTGATCGCGATCTTCACGCCCGCGCGGGCCAGGATGCCCGCCGAGCGCAGCGTGCGGTTGCGCAGCTCGACCTTGGACTTCGTGGTGAACAGCGGCCCGAGGATCACCGGCACGTCCCGCGAAGCCAGCAGGTCCGCGATCAGGTGGCCCTCGGTGCCGTGGTTGATCACCAGCTTGTAGCCGAACTCGTCGGCCAGCCGGATCGCCGTCACGATGTCGTCCGCGCGGTGGACGTGCTGGTCCCAGTACAGCTCGCCGTCGAGGACCTTCGACAGCGTCTCCAGCGTCAGGTCCACCTCGTGCGGCTTGCCCTCGGATTCCGCGTGCGCGCGCTTCGCCTGGTAGTTGCGGGCCTTCGTGAACGCCTCGCGCAGGATCGCCGCGACACCGAGCCGCGTCGACGGCGTTTGCTTCTTCTCGCCGTACACGCGCTTCGGGTTCTCGCCGAGCGCGCTCTTCACGCTGACGTGCTCCGCGAAGATCATGTCCAGGATGCTGCGGCCCCACGTCTTGACGCCGATCGTCTGGCCGCCGATCGGGTTGCCCGAGCCGGGCTTGATGACGACGCTCGTGACGCCGCCGGCGAGCGCGTCGTCGAAGCCAGGCTCGTAGGGGTCGATGCCGTCGACGGCGCGGAAGCGGGCGCCGTTCGGGTCGGTCATCTCGTTGGTGTCGTTGCCGGACCAGCCTTCGCCGTCCTCGTGCACGCCGAGGTGGGCGTGGGCGTCGATGAAGCCGGGCAGCACCCAGGTGCCGGCCGCGTCGACCAGTTCGGCGTCCTCCGGGATGTCGACGTCGGCCTCGGTCCCGACCGCGACGATCTTGCCGCCGTCGATCAGGACCGTGCCGCCCTCGATGGGGTCACCGTCGATGGGGACGACGTAGCCCCCGACAATTGCCTTCGCCATAGTTCGCCACGCTAACGAACTCACTCAGGGTCGCGCACGCGGGTCTTCTCCAGGTGCACCAGCTCGTGGTTGTTCTCGGGCGTCCGGTGCGTCTCCCGGTACCCGTGCTTGGCGTAGAGGTGCAGCGGCCCCACGCTCTTCGAGCCGGTGAAAAGCCGGAACAGCGTCACCTCCGGCGGAGCCGCCGACTCCGCGAACCGCAGCAGCGACCCACCCAGTCCGCAACCCTGGCGGTCCGGGGCGACGACCAGGCGGCCGATCACCCCGACCGGCCCGGTCACCGTCAGCCGCACCGAGGCCACCAGGCGACCGGACTCGCGCACGCCCCAGGACAGGCCCGCGAGCGCGCCCCGCGTTTCGTCGAGGGTCTCCAGCAGCGGCGGCAGGTCCAGGTCGCCGTGCGCCCTGGCCTCGGTGACGTACGCGGCCCGCTGCAGCGTCAGCACCTCGCCCGCGTCGGCGGGGCCCAGCCGGATCACCGGACCCGGATGCCCCAGCTGCCCGACCACGACGCCGACGGCTCCAGCTCGATCAGGTCGGTGCCCGTGTTGAGCGCGTCGGCCGGGCAGGTCATCGGCTCGATCGCGACCGCCCGGCCGCGGCCGACCAGGTCGTCCGGGGTGAACACCTGGGCCCAGCGGAAGTCGGGGCCGGTCCAGACCAGCAGCTCCTGACCCTCGTGGCCGAGGACGATGTGGTGCCGGCCGTCTTCGGCCGCCGCGAGGCCGCCGAACGCCGTGTCCAGGTTGACGCCCGCCAGCACGCGGCCGGCGCGGAAGTCGTACTCCGTGCCTTCGACGTCCTGCTCTTCGGCGTACGGCATCTGCTCGTCGGGCAGCGAAGGCCGGACGCGGCTCGCGGGCAACGTCAGGGTCAGCTCGTCGGTGGGGGCGTCGCCGATCCGGAAGTACGGGTGCGTGCCGACGCCGACGCCGATCGGCTGCTCGCCTTCGTTGCGGATCTCGTGGGTGACCACCAGTTCGCGCGGCGCGACCTCGTAGGTCACCGTCGCGCGCAGGGGCACCGGCCAGCCGGGCTGCACCTCGACGTCGACGGCCAGGGTGACCGACGACTCGGCGTGCTCCAGCAGCTCCCACTCGAGGTGCCGGGTCAGGCCGTGGATCGCGTTGCCGCGCGCCTCCTCGGTCACCTCGAGCTGCTGGGTCTCCCCCTGGAACGTCCACTGGCCGCCCTTGGTCCGGTTCGGCCACGGCAGCAGCACCTGCCCGGCCCCCATCGGCGGCTTCGCGTCCTCGGGGAACTCCTCGACGTACGGCACGCCGCCGACTTCGAACGCGCGCAGGCCGGCACCGATTTCGGTGACGACGGCGCGGGCGTTGCCGCGGGTGATCTCGAACTGCTGACCGGTCGGGTTGCCCATGCCCAGACCTTACCGAGCCGTGAAGTCACTAGACCGGTCGTCATAGTTTGCGCTACGGTTCGGCCATGGTTCGCCGCACCGACACGCGGCAGCGGATGCTCGACACCGCCGCCGACCTGTTCCAGACCCAGGGCTACCACGCCACCGGCCTCACCCAGCTGACGACGGCCGGTGGCGCGCCCAAGGGTTCGCTCTACTTCCACTTCCCCGGCGGCAAGGAGCAGCTCGCCGCCGAAGCAGTCCGCCTTTCGAGCGAGCGCACGGGCACCCTGCTCGAAGCCGTCCTGGCCGACGCCCCCGACCCCGCGACCGGGATCGATCGCGCGGTCGACGCGCTCGCCGGGTTCCTCACCGAGTCGGACTTCCAGCGCGGGTGTCCACTCGCGACAGTGGCCCTCGACGCCGCCGGGGCGAGCGAACCCATCCGGGAGGCCTGCGTGGACGGCTACGCGTCCTGGCACGAACTCCTCCGCGGATACCTCGCCGGGCAAGGACTTTCCGAAGAACGGGCGGACGACCTCGCCACCATCGTGCTCGCCGCGATCGAAGGCGGGCTGCTGCTGGCCCGCACCCGCCGCGACCTCGCGCCGCTGCGCGCGGTCGCCACCCACCTGCACGCCACCCTCGACCGGGAGTTCGCCTGATGCGCGTCCACCACCTGAACTGCGGCACCATGCGCCCACTGGGCGGCAGGCTGATCGACGGCCGGCCGGGCCTCTTCCGGCGCGCCACCATGGTCTGCCACTGCCTGCTGCTGGAGACCGCCACCGGGCTCGTGCTCGTCGAGACGGGCATGGGCGCGCCGGCCGCCGTCGATCGCGAGGCCTGGCTGGGCGCCGGGTTCGTCCGCCAGTCCAACCCGGTCGCCGACCCGGCGCAGCCGGCGATCGCGCAGGTCCGCGCGCTCGGCTTCGACCCTGCGGACGTCCGTGACATCGTGCTGACCCACCTCGACCTCGACCACGCCGGCGGGCTGATCGACTTCCCGTGGGCGCGCGTGCACGTCTACGCCGAGGAGCTGCGGGCGTTCACCGATCCACGCGAAGACGAACGCGGCCGGTACCGCCGGATCCAGTTCGCCCATGGTCCACAGTGGATGTCCTATGCGGACGGCGGCGAGCCGTGGTTCGGCTTCGACGCCGTCCGGCCGCTGGACGGCCTGCCGCCGGAGATCCTGCTGATTCCGCTGTCCGGGCACACGCGCGGGCACGCCGGGGTCGCCGTCGACACCGGTCACGGCTGGCTGCTCAACGCCGGCGACTCGTACTTCTTCCACGGGCAGGTCGAGCCGGCCGGGCCGCACTGCCCGCCGGGGCTGAAGTGGTTCGAAGGCCACATGGAGACGGTGCGCGGCGCCCGGCTGGACAATCACCGCCGCCTGCGCCAGCTTGTTCAGGAGCACGGCGAGGAGGTCACCGTCTTCGCCGCGCACGACGAGACCCAATTCCTCCGGCTGAGCACCAGGAGCAGCGTATGAAGGTGCACCACCTGAACTGCGGAACGATGCGCCCGGCGGGTGGCAAGCTGCTCGACGGCGAGCCCGGGCTGCTGCGGCGGGCGGAGCTGGTCGCCCACTGCCTGCTGATCGAGACCGGCGACAGCCTGGTGCTGGTCGACACCGGGTTCGGCAGCCAGGGCGTGGCGCGCCCCGGCGAGTGGCTGGGCGGGGCGTTCCTGACGCTGGTCGGCGCGAAGCCCGTGGCCGCCGAGACGGCCGTCGCGCAGATCGAGGCGCTGGGCCTCGACCCGGCCGACGTCCGGCACATCGTGGCGACGCACCTGGACGTCGACCACGCGGGCGGGCTGGCCGACTTCCCCAACGCGGTCGTCCACGTCCGGGCCGAGGAGCACCGCGCGGCGACTTCCCCGGCGAACGCGGCCGAAAAGAACCGCTACCGGGCGGCCCAGTTCGCGCACCGCCCGTTGTGGAGCACCTACGACGAGACGGGCGAGCCGTGGTTCGGCTTCGAGGCGGTCCGGTCGCTCAAGGGCCTGCCCGAGGAGATCCTGCTGGTGCCGCTCACCGGCCACACGCGCGGCCACACGGGCGTGGCGGTCGACACCGGCGACAGCTGGCTCCTGCACGCCGGCGACGCGTACTTCTTCCACGGGCAGCTGGACCCGGTCGCCCCGCACTGCCCGCCGGGCCTGACGGCGTTCCAGAACATCGTCCAGACCCTGCGCGGCCCGCGGCTGGAGAACCTGGCGAGGCTGCACGAGCTGGCGCGGACCCACCGGGACGAGGTCACGGTGTTCTCGGCGCACAGCCCGGTCGAGCTGGCCGCGCTGCGCCGGCAGTCCCCTGGAACCGAATGATCTTCCGCCCCATCTGAACCTCCGACGACAGGAGGTTCGATGGTGGCGAAGATCGGCTGGTGCGTGGCCGCGCTCGGGGTGGTGGCCGCGCTGACGACGGCATGCGGGAGTGACCCGGTCACGCCCGCGGCCGCAGTACCGGAAGCGGCGCCGCTCGACCTCTCCGGCATCGTCCTGCTGCAGCATTCCGAGAAGTCCGGCTTCGACGAGATCGTCTTCGCCGATCCGGTCTCCGGCGCCGCGAAGACGACCCTGTCCTTGCCTGGCTACGACTCGTCGCTGAACCGCTTCGACGGACCGGCCACCAAGCTGGATCTCGTCTCGCCCGACGGCCAGTACGCGACGCTCGAGACCGACGAAGGCGTCGACGTCTTCAAGCTCAACACCGCCGACCGGAGGTACGAACGCACGGGCACCGTGCCGGCCCCGGAACGGTCGATGAGCGAACGGGCCTCGAGGTTCCGGAACCCGCAGTTCAGCCCCGTCGGGTCGAAGCTGTACTTCGACGACGACAAGGCGGTGTACTCCGTCGACTACCGGCAGCTCGGCCGGCCGGCGATGGAAGCCGCCATCGTGCCGAGCGGCAGCTCCGACCAGCACGTCGAGGACTGGTGGATCGGACCGCGAGGCGAGGTGCTGACCTGGCGGGACGTCCGGCACGCCGTCGACGGCCTGGCTTATCTGGCCGACTCGTCGGGCGCCATCGCGTACGCCTACTACGAAGAGCCCGGAGCCACCTACCAATTCGTCACCGCGCTCGACGCCACGACGACGCTGATGTCCGCCGTCACCGGCTCGGACGAGCACGGCGTGCTGATGCGCCTGACGCTCGACGGCGGAACGCCTCGGTTGACCAAGCTCGTCGAGAAGTCCGAGCCGATGATCGGCAAGGTGGCCGCCTCGCCGGACAAGGCCACCGTGCTCTACCAGACCTACCAGGGCGAGTGGTTCTCGTCGCCGGTCACGCCGGGCGCGGTCGCGCGGCCCGCGTTCCCGCAGCTGCCGCCCGCGGACACGCTCGGGGAGCGGCAGCTCGTCGGCTGGGCTTGATCAGCCGGCCGCCAGGGCCTGCTTGACGAGCGGGGCGAGCTGCTCCGGCGTCAGCTTCGCCGGACCGGTGTAGTTGACCAGCACCGGCGTGCCCGCCACCAGCTCGCCCGAGACGAGGGTCGCGGCCTGCTGGCCGTCGACGTAGTAGACGGCGCCGTCCGGGAAGCCCGGGACGTCCTGCGCGCCCGGCTTCGCCTTCTTGATCGCCGCGAGCATCTCGGCGGGCTTGCCCTGCTTGCCCTCGTAGCGGGTCACCGCGAGCTTGCCCGCGGCTTTGCCGTCGTGCTGGTACTCGCAGTTGCGGGCCTTGCCGCCGTTGGCCGCGTTGTCCTGGACCGGGCCCGGCACCGCCTTGAGGTTGTCGAGGAACAGCGCCTTCGAGACGGCCTCCGCGGGCAGCAGCTTGCACGGGTCGAGCGCCGCCGCGGCGGCGGCGTTCGTGCTCGGCGCCGTCTTGGGGGCCGGCTTCGGGGCGGCGGAGGACGAAGGAGCCTTCGACGGCTCGTCTCCGGAGGAGCAGGCGGTCAAGGCGGCGAAAGCGACAAAAGCGACGACTAGGGTGCGCATGACCGCACCCTACCTATGCCGTGGGCGCCCGGTATCGCCAGAAGGCCGGGAGCACGAACATCGAGGCGCACACGAGCACGATGACCAGCAGGCCACCGCCGGTCGCCGCGGCGGTGGTCCCGAACGCGGCGGCGCCCCAGCCGTGGGTGAGGTCGGCGATCCGCGGCCCGCCGGCGACCACGACGGTGAAGACGCCCTGGAGCCGGCCGCGCATCTCGTCGGTGGTCGCGACCTGCAGGATCGCCATCCGGTAGACGGCGCTGACCATGTCCGCGGCACCGGCGAGCGCCATGAAGACGACGGCGAGCCAGAGCGAGTGCGCGAGCCCGAACCCGGCCACCGCGGCGCCCCACGCGCAGATCGAGACGACGACCGCGACGCCTTGGCGGTGGATGCGCGTCAGCCAGCCGGAGAACAGCCCGATCAGCATCGCGCCCAACGGCAGGGCGGCGTAGAGCCAGCCGAGCGCGGGGCCGCCGCCGGGCGGGTCGCCGAAGGTGCGTTCGGCCATCTCCGGGATCAGCGCCCGCGGCATCCCGAAGACCATGGCGATGATGTCGGCGACGAAGGAGGCCAGCAGGATCTTCTGCCCGGCGAGATACCGGAAGCCGTCGACGACGTCGCGGAGGCCGGCGCGGCGCGAGGGACCGTTGAGCGGCGGGATGGACGGCAGCCGCCAGACGGCGAAGAGCGTGATCGTCAGGGCGACGACGTCGATCAGGTAGAGCGTGGAGAGCCCCAGGACGGGGATCAGCGCACCGGCGAGCAGCGGCCCGAAGACGGCGCCGAAGGTGGACATCGTGGTGTTGAGGGCGTTCGCGGAGGGCAGCAGTTCGGCGGGCACGAGCCGGGCGACGACGGCACCGCGGGTGGGCATGTTGATCGCGAAGAAGGCCTGGTTGACGGCGAGCAGCCCGAGGACGAGCCAGACGGAGCCGAAGTTCGCGAAGGCCTGGAGCCAGAGCAGAGCCGAGGTGATGGCGACGCCGACGTTGGTGACGAAGAGCAGCTTCCGCCGATCGACGGCATCGGCGACGGCACCGCCCCAGAGCCCGAAGACCAGGAGGGGAAGGAGGGCGACGAGCCCGGTGAGGCCGACGTAGGCGGAGGACCCGGTGAGGTCGAAGACCTGCTTCGGGACGGCGACGGCGGTGAGCTGGGTCCCGACGGCGGTGACCACAGTGGACAGCCAGAGCCGCCGAAAGGCCGGAATCTTGAGCGGCCGCGTGTCGACAACGATGCGGCCGAGAAGCTTCCGGATGCCCGAGCGGGGCGGCAAGGTCCCCGGTTCACCAGTCACGACACATCAGCTTAGCCGGGCTAACTATCTCCGCGCAGGTGATTTACCTCGCCACGGCTTCGAGCCTCAGCTTCGGACCTCGACCTTCGGGCTTCGGGCTTCAGGCCTCGGCTTCGGGCCTCAGGCCTCAGGCCCTGACCTCGGGCCCCGGACCCCGGGCCCGGGCCTCGGAGCGCGCCCCTCGCCGCTCTGGCGGGATGCCGGCATGAGCGGCAGGCCGCCACCCAGACCTCCCGCAACCCCGATCCGAAGCCAGAACACGGCCGGCAGTGCCGGGTCAAGGCACGCTTTCCCGCCTTGACGCGGTACTGCCGGCCGTAGTCACAATTCCGGCTTCGGGGTGGTGGGCACCACACAGCCCGTCGGCCAAAGAGACCCGGGCCACCTTGGGACGGGGAAGAGGCATCAAGCCACGCGCATGCGATTTTCGCCGCGGACCAGGCCCCCAGGAGACCCAGACATCCCCCACCGCTCCCAGGGGGGCGTCCCCAAGTCCATTCTATCGGCCCCCACCGGCAAAAACCCCGAAAAGCCACCGCAGCAGCCCGGCTGTCCACATCACGACCGGCATGTGGACAGCCGCCTGACGCACCCAAGGCCGCCCAAGGGCCGCCAAAGCCACCCAGGCCGCCAAGGCCGCCAAAGCCACCCCAAGGCCGCCCAAGGCCACCCTGGGAACTCAGGGGGCGACGCGCTCGATGTGCCACCCGTCGTCGTTCCGCACGTACCGCAGCCGGTCGTGCATGCGGTCTTCCCGCCCCTGCCAGAACTCCACCAGGTCCGGGCGGATCCGCCAGCCGCCCCAGTGCGGTGGGGCCGGGATGTGCTCCACGTCCGCGAAGCGGCGCTCGATCCCGTTCAGCGCGTTGTCCAGCGCGCGGCGCCCGTCGACCACCCGGGACTGCGGCGACGCCCACGCCCCCAGCTGCGAACCGCGCGGCCGCTGGGCCCAGTACTCCGCCGTCTCCTTGACGCCGACCTTCTCGACCTCGCCGCGGACGTGGACCTGGCGGTGGAGCGCGTACCAGGGGAACGTCACCGACGCGTACCGGGTCGCCGTCAGGTCGTGGCTCTTCGACGACGTGTAGTTCGTGTAGAACACCACGCCGCGGTCGTCCAGGCCCTTGCACAGCACCGTGCGGGACGATGGGCGGCCTTCGGCGTCCGCCGTCGCCAGCACCATCGCGTTCGGTTCGGCGATGCCGGCGGCCACGGCCTGGTTCAACCAGCCTTGCAGCTGGTCGGTCCAGGTGGCCGCCAGCGCGGATTCGTCGAACGCCGCGCCGTCGTAGGCGACGCGCATTCCCGGCAGGCGCACTACGGCGTCTTCCACCTGGTCCTCGATCTCCGGCATCATCGCCAAACCTCCGTACCCGGTCGGGGCAGCTGTCACTTCGGCTCCTGCGCACGTTAAGGCTTCACGAGCTGCAGCGGAACCCACTGAACGGTGACACCCGCCACCCGGTCCGTTCCACCAGCCTGTAACCGCAGTACAACAAGGTGTAACCCCCGCGTTACCCGCCGGACCAGGATCGATACAGGACCCGCCTACCTTCGGCCCGTTCCCCACCACCCCGGAGGCAGGCATGACCGAGATCCTGTCCAGCGCCGAAAAGAGCACCCCGCCGAAACGCCGCTACGCCCCGCTCGCGGCGAACGAAAACCGCGAGGACTACTCGCTGCGCTTCGCCGCCCATTCGTTCCGGAAATGGTCACCGTTCGTCGTCGCGACGACGGCGCTGGGCGGCATCGCCTACCTCGCCGACTTCGCGATCGGTGCCAGCATCGTCCTCTCCTACGGCTTCACCTCCGGCGTCCTGGCGATCCTCGCCGCGGCCGTCGTCATCTTCGTGACCGGCGTGCCCATCGCGGCCGCCTGCGCGAAGTCCGGAGTGGACATGGACCTGCTGACCCGCGGAGCCGGCTTCGGCTACTTCGGGTCGACGCTGACGTCGCTCGTGTACGCGAGCTTCACCGTCATCTTCTTCTCGCTCGAAGGCTCGATCATGGGCCAGGCCTTCGAGCTCGCCCTCGGCATCCCGCTGCCCATCGGCTACCTCCTGGCCACGCTCATCGTGCTGCCCTTCGCGCTCTACGGCATGGGCGCGGTGGCGAAGATGCAGACCTGGACGCAGCCGCTGTGGATCGCCGGCCTGGTGCTGCCGTTCGTCGTCGTGCTGGTCCGGGAGCCCGGCAAGTTCGCCGAATTCACCCACTTCGGGGGTACCGAGGGCGCCGGCGCCGGGTTCTCGGCGATCGGGTTCGGCTTCGGGATGGGTGTCGCGCTGTCGCTGATCGGGCAGATCGGCGAACAGGCCGACTACCTGCGGTTCATGCCCGAGAAGACGGCGGAGAACAAGCGGGCGTGGTGGGCCGCGGTGCTCGCCGCCGGCCCCGGCTGGGTGATCCTCGGCGCCGCGAAGCAGATCGGCGGCGCGCTGCTGGCGTTCCTCGCGCTCGGCGTCGTCGGGAAGACGCACGCGCTGGAGCCGATCGCGCCCTACCTCGAAGCGGTGAAGCCCGCCCTCGGGCCGGTGGCGCTGACGTTCGCCGCGCTGTTCGTCGTCGTCTCGCAGATCAAGATCAACACCACCAACGCCTACTCCGGCTCGCTGTCGTTCGCGAACTTCTTCTCCCGCGTGCTGCACAAGCACCCCGGCCGGGTCTGGTACGTGCTGGTCAACTGCGGGATCGCGCTCGCGCTGATGGAGTTCGGCGCGTTCGGCTTCCTGAACAAGATCCTCGGCTTCTACTCGAACGTCGCCATCGCGTGGATCGGCGCCGTCTGCGCCGATCTGGTGATCGCCAAGCCGCTGGGCCTGTCGCCGCGCTACATCGAGTTCAAGCGGGCCTACCTGCACAAGATCAACCCGGTCGGGTTCGGGTCGATGATGGTCGCGTCGGCGGTGTCGATCGTGGCGTACTTCGGCGCGTTCGGGCAGTTCCTGGCCGCGTTCAGCCCGCTGCTCGCGCTGGTCATCGCCGTCGTCCTGGTGCCGGTGCTGGCCGTCGCCACGAAGGGGAAGTACTACATCGCGCGGCCGAACACGGTCGCCGGCCCGGACAGCGACGTCGACCTGCGCGCGACGCACACCTGCTCGGTCTGCGGCGACCCGTACGAGCTGCCGGACGTCGCGGACTGCGCGAAGCAGGAGGGCCCGATCTGCTCGCTGTGCTGCACGCTCGACAACACCTGTCACGACATGTGCCAGACGACCGGCCCGGTCGCGCTCGGCCTGCCGACGGTTCGCACCACGTGATGTCCGTGAGGGCCCTTTCCCGGAATCCGCTGCCGGGAAAGGGCCCTCACGTGAGCCGGCGTCCCCCCGTCTCCCCCTCCCGGCTCGACTGTTCCACGCCGGAGGGCGCGCCGGGGTTGCCCGGGATTTCCAAGATCTTTCCGGGCCGCATGATGGCCGCCAGCATCAGCGCGCGCAGCTCGGCGCCGACGTCCTCGACCGGCAGCGGCGGCTCGTGCGCCTGCCACTCGCGCAGCAGCCCGGTGGCCGCGCCGACCAGGGCGATCGCCGTCAGCCGGTAGTCGCGGTCGGGCGCCACCCCGTGGGCGGCCGCGCGCCGCGCCTCCGTCTCGATGAAGGTCGCCCAGCGGTCGACCCACACCTGGTGCTGCTCCTCCAGTTCGGCGCTGACGCCGACGGCTTCGACGTAGTTGAGCCGCGGGAGCCGGGGGTCCACGGTGACCGTGTCGATGAAGACGTCCAGCAGCGTGGCGATGCGGGTCATGGCATCGGCCTCGGCGACCTTGTCGAGCGCCGCGGTGACGTGCTCCAGCGCGAGGCTGTTGATCCGGTCGTGGAGGGTGCGCAGCACGTCCTCCTTGCCGCTGAACTCCTCGTAGAAGTTCCGCGTCGAGACGCCGGCGCGGGCGCACATCTCGGTGATCTTCGTCTGCCGGAAGCCGGCGGTGGTGAACAGCTCGAGACCGGCCGTGAGCAGCCGCTCGCGGCGGTCGGCGCGACGTTGTTCGGGTGCGACGCCGCCGTACGTGCGAGCCAACGGTTGTGTCCTCCTTCTGAGGGATTGCCGGATCCTACCGGCCTGGCTAGATTGTGAAAACTTCGATTACCAAACTGAGTCGATCACCGAAAGCCGGAGGCAACGATGCTTCGTCGGTTACTGGTCGCCGTCGCGCTCCTGTTCGTGACAGCCGCCCCCACGGCACACGCCGAACCAGGCGTTCTCCTGGAACAGCGGCCGACGACGGTGTTCGTCGGCCCGTTCCCGGCACCCGTCAAGGCCTGGCACCTCCGGTACCGCTCGACCTCGGCGACCGGCGCCCCGAACGCCGTCTCCGGCACGCTGCTGGTGCCGCCGACGCCGTGGCTGCGGGGCGGTCCGCGGCCGCTGATCACCTACGCGGTCGGGACGCACGGCCTCGGCGACCAGTGCGCGCCCTCGAACCTCCTCGCCCACGGCATCGAGAACGAAAGCGCGCTGCTGGCGCAGGCGTTGTCGCAGGGCTGGGCGGTCGTCGTCACCGATTACGAAGGGCTCGGCACCCCGGGCACGCACACGTACGCGGTCGGGCAGTCCGAAGGCCGCGCGGTGCTCGACGCGGCGCGGGCGGCGTCCCGGGTGACGGGCGCGGGGCTGTCCCCGGCCGGCCCGGTGGGTGTGTTCGGGTATTCGCAGGGCGGCCAGGCCGCGGCGTGGGCGGCGGAGTTGCAGGGGACGTACGCGCCTTCGCTGAACGTGGTCGGCGTCGCGGCCGGCGGGGTCCCGGCGGACCTGAACGCGGTGTTCGCGTCGAACGACGGCGGCGCGGCGTTCGGCCTGGTCCTGGGCGCGGCGACGGGCTTCGCGGCGGCGTACCCGGACGTCCCGTTCGCGTCGATCCTGAACGACCGCGGCCGCGAGGCGGTGGCCCGGGTGTCGAAGGCGTGCACGGTGGAACTGGGCGCGGCGGCGCCGTTCGCGCACCTGCGGGACTTCGTGACGGTTCCGGACCCGATCCACGAGCCGCACTGGCAGGCCCGCCTGGCGGAGAACTACCTGGGCACGACGGCCCCGAAGCCACCGGTGTACCTGTACCACGGGACGCTGGACGAGCTGATCCCCTTCAGCGTCGGAACGGCACTGCGCGATCGGTGGAACTCGCTCGGCGCGCGGGTGACGTGGCAGGAGTTCCCGCTGCTGGAGCACATCGGCGGGGTGTCGATCGGCGGCCCGGTGGCGATGACCTGGCTGGGCACGAAGTTCTGAGGGTTCCGCTCGCCGGGGACGGACGCAGGGGGTCCTCCCCGGCGAGCGGCACGGGCCACCCGGAACTGTCGGTCCTTCCCGGTAGCGTGGAAAACGGGGGCTGCTCAGAACGCCTCGGCCAGCCCCTTCATCGCCGTAACCGCGTCCGGCGCCAGGGAAGTCACCAGCGTGCCACCCGCGGCGAGGGTGCTGCGGGACCACCACTCACCCGAAGCCACCGGCAAGTCCGGGCCGCCGACTTCCAGTTCCGTGGCCAGCACCCGCCGGCCCGCCAGCACCGCCAAGCTCCCGTCCAAGCCCGCATCCCCCACCGAAAGCGTCTGCCGCACCACCGGCACGGCACCGCGCGTGACGGACAGCGAAGTCGACAGCGAACCGGGCTTTTCCCCGGCCCGCCCCAGCACCAGCACCTCCCGCGTGTGCAGGTACGCATCGGCTGCCAGCGCAGCCCGGAACACCGCATTGTGCCGGGCCCGCGCGGTGACCACCGTCGGCTCCGGCAGGTACTCCAGCGACCCGCCTTCCTCCACCACCACGTCCACAGTGGACAAAGAGGACTCGCCGTGGAGGCCCGGCAGGGCCAACGTGGCCGCCACCCCCGACAACCGGAGCGACGCGCCCGGCCCCACCCGGACGGTGAGCAGCAGGTCGTCACCGCCCAGCGGCGAAGTCGCCGAGTTCACCAGGTGCACCACCGCCGTCGAGCCGGACCGCCGTCGCGGGAACAACGTCAGCGGCGCCATCGAGCTCAGCTCCCGCAACACCGTGCGCGAGCCGTCGAAGCACGCCGTCAGCCGCGCGTGGGCCTTCACAGCAGGGAACGGACCCAGTCGGCGACCGCCGGTGCGTCCGGGGTGTCCACCAGGGACTGCGTGATCACCGGCAGCTCGCCGCGCATCCGGTGCGCGTCCGACGTCATCACCGCCATGTCCGCGTTCACCAGGTGCGCGATGTCGATCTTGTTGATCACCAGCAGGTCCGCCGTCGTGACGCCGGGGCCGCCCTTGCGCGGCACCTTGTCGCCGCCCGCGACGTCGACCACGAAGATCTGGCTGTCCGCCAGGCCGCGGCTGAACACCGCCGTCAGGTTGTCACCGCCGCTCTCGATGATCACCAGGTCGAGGCCGGGGAACTTCTCCTCCAGCCGCTCGACGGCGTCGAGGTTCGCCGTGATGTCGTCGCGGATCGCCGTGTGCGGGCAGGCACCCGTCTGCACCGCCTCGATCCGCGCCGGGTCCAGCACGCCCGCGCGGCGCAGGAAGTCCGCGTCTTCGGTCGTGTAGATGTCGTTCGTGACGACGGCGAGGTTGATCTCGTCGCCCAGAGCGCGGCACAGCGCCGCGGTCAGCGCCGTCTTGCCGGAGCCGACCGGGCCGCCGATGCCGATCCGGTAGGCACGGCCCGCCGTGGGCGCCGCTTCGTAGTGGTCGGGTTCCGCGGCCGTCGGGTCGAAGTTGACCTCGTGGAAGTGGCCGTGACCGTGACCGTGGCCTTCAGCTGGCAAAGAGACGCACCTCTTCCTGGTGGTGCCGGGCGTGGGCCTCGGCGAACAGATCCAACGCGGGCGAACCCGGCGACGGCAGCGCCGCCGGGTCGTCGCCCGCCACCGCGGCGGCCGACGAACAGACCGAATCCAGGTCCAGCCGCGCGACAACGGCGTTGACGGCGAAGGGATCCAGGCCCAGCAACCGCACGGCCGCGCTCGCGGGTCCGCTGACCGCCAGGTACGCGGCCGCCATCGCCGCGTCGTACGGCGAACCACCCGCGACGCCGACCAGGGCACCCAGCACGATCGAGTGGTGCGGCCGCGGAGTCTCGGCCAGCAACGCGTCCAGCACAGGAGAAGGCCAGGCGATGCGGCCGGCGCGTGCGGTTCCGCGGCCCTGCGCCCGGGACGCTTCCCGTTGCGCGAGCGAAGGAGTGCGCGCGTCGAGCTCACTGTCCAAGAGCGACCAGCTCCCCCGGGTGACCGCGGCGTGCGCCGAAGCCGCCGCGAAAACCGCCGCCAGGTGGCCCGCCGTGCGCAACCGTCCGGAAAGGAATCCCGGGAGGTCGCGCACGGAGGTCACCAGCTTGCGCGAGACGACTTCCTCCAACCCGCCACTGTGGACGTGCCCACCGCCGGGGAAGCGGGAGTCCGCGAGGATCAGTGCCGAGAGGTCCATCAGAACAAAAAGTACCTTTGCGTCATCGGCAGCTCGGTCACCGGCTGCGGTTCGATCAGCTCGCCGTCGACGTGCACGGCGAAGCTGTCGGGCTCGACGCGGACGTCCGGCGAGGCGTCGTTGAGCACCATGTCCGCCTTGGTCCGCGCGCGCATGTTCGACACCGCGACCAGCGGCCGCGTGATGCCGAACTTCTCGCGCAGGCCGCTGTCCAAAGCAGACGGCGCGACGAAGTGCAGGCTCAGCGCGGCCCCGATCGAAGCACCGAACATCGGCCGGGCGAGCACCGGCTGCGGCGTCGGGATGGACGCGTTCGCGTCGCCCATCGCCGCCCACGCCGGGAAGCCGCCCTTCAGCACCACGTGCGGGCGGACGCCGAAGAACTTCGGCTCCCACAGCACCAGGTCGGCGAGCTTGCCGACCTCGACCGAGCCGATTTCGGTCTCCATGCCGTGCGCGATGGCCGGGTTGATCGTGTACTTGGCGACATAGCGCCGCGCACGCAGGTTGTCGGCCGCGCCGTCGCCGGGCAGCGCGCCGCGGCGGCGTTTCATCACGTGCGCGGTCTGCCACGTCCGGATGATCACCTCGCCGATCCGGCCCATCGCCTGGGAGTCCGAGCTCATCATCGAGATCGCGCCCATGTCGTGCAGCACGTCTTCGGCGGCGATCGTGGTCGGCCGGATCCGGCTCTCGGCGAAGGCGAGGTCCTCGGGCACCGACGGGTTGAGGTGGTGGCAGACCACCAGCATGTCGAGGTGCTCGTCGAGGGTGTTGGCGGTGTGCGGGCGGGTCGGGTTGGTCGAGGACGGCAGCACGTTCGGCAGCGAGACGACCTGGATGATGTCCGGCGCGTGCCCGCCGCCGGCGCCTTCGGTGTGGTAGGCGTTGATCGACCGCCCGCCGATGGCGTCCACAGTGGACTCCAGGAACCCGGCTTCGTTCAGCGTGTCGGTGTGGATGGCCACCTGGACACCGGCTTCGTCGGCGACGGTCAGGCAGGCGTCGATGGCGGCCGGGGTGGTGCCCCAGTCTTCGTGGAGCTTGAACCCGCCCGCCCCGGCGGCCAGCTGCTCGTGCAGTGCCTCGTGCCGGACGGTGTTCCCTTTGCCCAGCAACAGGACGTTGACCGGGTAACCGTCCATGGCGGACAGCATCCGGCCGAGGTTCCACGCGCCGGGTGTGACGGTCGTGGCCTTCGTGCCCTCGTTCGGCCCAGTGCCGCCACCGACCAAAGTGGTCAGTCCGGCCGCCAGCGCCGTGTCCACCAGCTGCGGGCAGATGAAGTGGACGTGGCAGTCGATACCGCCCGCGGTTAGGATCTTGCCGTTGCCGGACAGCACCTCCGTCGACGGACCGATCACCAGCGCCGGGTCGACGCCGTCCATCGTGTCCGGGTTGCCCGCCTTGCCGATGCCGACGATCCGGCCGTCGCGCACGCCGACGTCGGCCTTGACGATGCCCCAGTGGTCGAGGATCACCGCGCCGGTGATGACCAGGTCGGGCGTGCCCTCGGCCCGGGTCGCGGTGGCCTGGCCCATCGACTCGCGGATGACCTTGCCACCGCCGAAGAGCACCTCGTCGCCGGAGCCGCCGGGGCCCATCGAGCGGTCTTCGGTGACCTCGATGAGCAGGTCGGTGTCGGCGAGCCGGATCCGGTCGCCGGTGGTCGGGCCGAACAGCTCGGCGTAGCGCTCGCGATCGATCTGCGGCATCTAGAACTCTCCAGCGAACTCGGACCGCAGCCCCGGCACCCGGCGGGCGCCGGCCAGGGGAACAAGATCGACTTCCCGTTCGACGCCCGGCTCGAACCGCACCGACGTGCCCGCCGGGACGTCGAGCCGGTGGCCGCGGGCGGCGTCCCGGTCGAACTCGAGGCCGGGGTTCACGGCCGCGAAGTGGTAGTGCGAGCCGACCTGCACCGGCCGGTCGCCGAGGTTGCGCACCAGCAGCCGGACGCGCGCGCGGCCGGGGTTCAGCTCGACCGGCTCGTCTCCGGGAATGATCTCGCCAGGGTGCATCTGCTGCCTTTCACACGATCGGGTCGTGCACGGTGACGAGCTTGGTGCCGTCCGGGAACGTGGCCTCGACCTGCACGGAGTCGACCATCTCGGGCACGCCGTCGAGCACCTGCGCCCGGGAGAGCACGGTCCGGCCGCTGGCCACCAGCTCGCTGACCGTGCGGCCGTCGCGGGCGCCTTCGAGGACGTGGTCGGTGATGAGCGCGACCGCCTCGGGGTAGTTGAGCCGGACGCCGCGGTCCAGCCGCTTCCGCGCGACGTCGGCCGCCACGTGGATGAGCAGCTTGTCGCGCTCCTGCGGGCTGAGGTGCATGCGCTAGGTCTATCACCCGAAACGCGGCAGCGCCTGGTTCGGAAACACAGGATTTACCTGGGCTTCGTCACACTGCGTGGTGAAAATTCTCCTGGCGGGAGGCGGTGGTGACTGAATCGTTCTCGTAATCGTGACCGAAACCACCGCATCTTTCGATTGCCACCCGCCCGCCAAGAGAGCAAGGTCTATCCATCCGTGCGATGTGGCGCGCGTTCAGTGCGCTTGTCCCAACCGCGCGACCAGCACCAACCAGCCGGGGAAAAGCGCACCGAAAGGTTCCGCGAAACAGTGACTACCTCCACGATCAGCAAGCCTCAGCCGTCCGGCCAACCCGACGACGGCTTCCGACCGGGCCTGGAGGGCGTCGTCGCCTTCCACACCGAAATCGCCGAACCCGACCGGGACGGCGGTGCGCTGCGCTACCGCGGCGTCGACATCGAAGACCTCGCCGGCAAGGTGACCTTCGGGGACGTCTGGGGTCTCCTCGTGGACGGCCGGTTCGGCCACGGCCTGCCGCCCGCGGAGCCGTTCCCGCTGCCGGTGCACACCGGTGACGTCCGGGTGGACGTCCAGGCCGCGCTGGCCATGCTCGCCCCGATCTGGGGCTACCGCCCGCTGCTCGACATCACCGACGAAGAGGCCCGCGAGCAGCTGGCCCGCGCCTCGGTGATGGCGCTGTCCTACGTCGCCCAGTCGGCGCGCGGCATCGGCCAGCCCGCGGTGCCGCAGACCCGCGTCGACGAGGCCCACTCGATCACCGAGCGGTTCCTCGTCCGCTGGCGCGGCGAGCCCGACCCGGCGCACGTCAAGGCCCTGGACGCCTACTGGGTGTCGGCCGCCGAGCACGGCCTCAACGCCTCGACCTTCACCGCCCGCGTCATCGCCTCCACCGGGGCGGACGTGGCGGCGGCCATGTCCGGCGCCATCGGCGCCATGTCGGGCCCGCTGCACGGCGGCGCCCCGGCGCGCGTGCTGCCGATGATCGAAGAGGTCGAGCGCACCGGCGACCCGGTGGGCCTGGTCAAGGGCATCCTCGACCGCAAGGAACGCCTGATGGGCTTCGGCCACCGCGTCTACCGGGCCGAGGACCCGCGGGCGCGCGTGCTGCGCCGCACCTGCCAGGAGCTCGGCGCGACCCGCTACGAGGCGGCCGCCGCGCTGGAGCAGGCCGCGCTGAAGGAGCTGCGCGAGCGGCGTCCGGATCACCCGATCGAGACCAACGTCGAGTTCTGGGCCGCGGTCATCCTGGACTTCGCGCAGGTCCCGCCGCACATGATGCCCGCGATGTTCAGCTCGGCCCGCACCGCCGGCTGGGCCGCGCACATCCTGGAGCAGAAGCGCACCGGACGTCTCGTGCGGCCGTCGGCCAAGTACGTCGGCCCGGCGCCGCGCACTCCCGAGGACGTCGAGGGCTGGGAGCTCGTCACCAAGCACTGACGCTTTCTCACGAACCGGCCGATGCCTCCGCGGCGCCGGCCGGTTCGTGCTGTGCGGTGGTGGTGAGCATGGCCGTGAGCTGGTCGACCAGCCAGCTGTCGAGGTCTTCCCGCGCGACGCTGCGTTCCTGCAGCCAGCTCAGCAGGGCGCCCTCGACGACCGCCGTCCAGCAACGCAGCGTGAGCGAAAGCAGCGGTGAGGGGTCGGAGACGCCGAGGGCGTCCAAGATCAAGGCCACCGCGCGGTTGCGGACCTCGTCGATCGCCGCGTCCGTTTCGGAAGTCGCGATCACCGAACCCGTGCGCAGCAGGGCGATGTACCCCGCGCGGTAGTGGTCGGCGACGTCGATCAGGCCGCGCACGGCGGCGCGGAGCCGGGTTTCGGGCGGGCCCTCCTCGAGCCCGGCCAGGCCGTCGATCAGCCCGTCGGTGACCGTGCGCAGCGCCTCGACCTGCAGCTCGCGCAGGTTGGCGAAGTACCGGTAGAACAGCGGCCGCGACACCTCGGCGCGCGCGACGATGTCGTCCACGGTGACCAGCTCCGGCGCCCGCGAGCCGAACAGGTCGAGCGCGGCGCGGATCAGGTCGTCGCGGCGGGCCTGCGGCGACATCCGCCGCGGCCGGCTCACGGCGTGAGGCCCTTTTCCGCGGCACGCAGGATTTCCCGCAGCACGGCCGCCGACGCGAGGTTGACGACCTGGCCGCCTTCGGCGCGCTCGGCGAGCATCGGCGCGAACGCGCGGGAGCCGTGGAGGCCCGCATCGTCGACGACGATGTCCGGGACGCCGTGCTCGGCGCGGACCCGCTCGGCGAAGCGGGGCACGGCCTCGCCGTCCGAAGAGTCCACTGTGTACTCGGCTACGCCGTGGTCTTCCAGCAGCTTCAGCGTTTCCGCGGCACCGGCCGAGTCGGCGACGATGACGTCGGCGCCCCGCTCGGCGAACGCGAGCGCGGTCGCCCGGCCGATCCCGCCGCCCGCCCCGGTGACCACGACGAGCCGGTGCTCGAACGGCCCGGTGTCCACTCGGGCCCGGCGCAGCCCGCGGCTTTCCACCCCGGTTTCGGCGTATCCGATCAGCTCGGCGGCCGCGGCGGCGACCACCGCCGGCTTCGCCCTGGTCACCCAGTGCGTCCCGACGATCCGGCGGATCCGCAGGTCGGGCACCCAGCGGGTGACCTCGGTCTGCAGTGGCGTCGTGACGTAGGCGTCCTCGGTCGGCGCCAGCACCTGCACCGGGACGTCGACGGCACGGGGCGCGGGCAGCGAAAGGCGGGTGAACATGTTGGCGCGGTAGAGCTCGAGACCGTGCAGGCCGTCGGACTTCTCCGGCGGCGCCGCGTCCGGTTCCATCCGCTGGATCTGCTTGCCCAGCAGGCCGGTGCGCCACAGCAGGTCCGGGATGACCGGGAGCTGGAACGCGAGGATGTACCACGAGTGCAGGAACTGGCTCAGCGCGTTCTTGAGCCGCTTCGGCGTCGGGCGGCGCAGCTGGGCGCGGAACCACGCGCCGGCGTGGTCGAGGCTTGGCCCTGACAGCGACGTGTAGGAGGCGACCCGCCCACGCAGGCCCTCCCCGGTGAGGGCGTGCCAGGTCTGGATCGAGCCCCAGTCGTGGGCGACCAGGTGCACCTTGCCGGCCGGCTGCACCGCCTCGATGACGGCGCGAAGGTCGTCGGCCAGCTGGTCCAGCCGGTAGGACGCGCGTCCCGACGGTTTGCCCGACCGTCCGGCCCCGCGGACGTCGTAGGTGACGACGCGGTGGCGGTCCGCCAGCCCGGCGGCCACCCCGGCCCACATCGAGCTGTTGTCCGGGTAGCCGTGCACGAGCACGACCGCAGGCCCGTCGCTCCGGCCGTCGACGGTCACGGAGAGGCGGACACCGTCGCTGGCGGTCACCCACTTGTGAGACATTCTGTCATGTTAGACAACTTGTCAACAGTGCGTTCACCCGCGCGGCGGTTCCCCGAGCTCGGATGTTCGGATTTTTGCTTGTATGACAGCGTTTTCGTGGTTTCCCGTGGAACCAAGCCCCGGTGTCCACCGATCGATGGACAGCCGGATTCAGCCGCCAGTTGGTCGGATCCGGCGGCCCGCGCGGCCACGCTTGAGCCATGACCACAGCAGTGAGCGTGCGCGGCCTGCGCAAGCAGTACCCCGGTCACCTCGCGGTGGCCGGGCTCGACCTGGAGATCGCCCAGGGCGAGGTCTTCGCCCTCCTCGGCCCGAACGGCGCCGGGAAGACCACGACCGTCGAGATCCTCGAGGGGCACCGGCGGCGGACGGACGGCGAAGTCTCCGTGCTCGGCGAAGACCCCGGCAAGGCCGGCCGCGCCTGGCGGGCCCGGCTCGGCATCGTCCTCCAGACGGCGACGGACGCCGCCGAGCTGACCGTCGCCGAGACCGTCCGGCACTTCGCGAAGTACTACCCCGACCCACGCGACCCCGGCGAGGTGATCGAGAAGGTCGGGCTCACCGAGAAGGCCGGGACGCGGATCAAGGCGCTCTCCGGCGGGCAGCGGCGCCGCGTCGACGTCGCGCTCGGCATCATCGGGCGGCCCGAACTGCTCTTCCTCGACGAGCCGACCACCGGCTTCGACCCCGAAGCGCGGCGGCAGTTCTGGACGCTGATCAGCGACCTCGCCGCCGAAGGCACCACCATCCTGCTCACCACGCACTACCTCGACGAGGCCGAAGCGCTCGCCGGCCGGGTCGCGGTGATCGCCCGCGGCGAGATCGTCGCCCAGGACACGCCGCAGAACCTGGGCGGCCGGGCGGCGGCCGAGGCCACCGTGCGCTGGGTCGACGAACGCGGCGAGCACGTCGAGCGGACGGCCTACCCGACCAAGCTCGTCACCGAGCTCTCGGCCGGCGGTCGAGAGCTCGCCGGGCTGACCGTGACCCGGCCGAGCCTGGAGGACATCTACCTGGACCTGATCGGAGACAAGGCATGAGCACGCTCACGCTCCCCGGCCCGCTCACGCTGGGACTCGCCCGCGGCGGCACCGAGCTGCAGCAGTTCTTCCGCAACAAGGAACAGGTGGTCTTCACCTTCTCCCTCCCCGCGGTGCTGATGATCCTGCTCGGGTCGATCCTGGACGGTCCGACCGCGCTCGGCGGCGTCACGTCCGGCCAGCTGCTGGCGGCCGGGATGATCGGCTCCGGCATCGTTTCGACGTCGTTCAACAGCATCGCCACCGGTGTCTCGGCCGACCGGGAAACCGGCGCCCTCAAGCGCCTGCGCGGCACACCGATGTCGCCGGCGTCGTACTTCATCGGCAAGATGGCGCTGGTCGCGGTGTCCAGCCTGGCCCAGACGGTGCTGATGGCCGGGGTCGCCGTGCTGCTGTTCGGGCTGCGGCTGCCGTCCGACCCGGCGAAGTGGCTGACGCTGCTGTGGGTGTTCGCGCTCGGGATCGTCTCCTGCACGCTGCTCGGGATCGCGGTCAGCTCGCTCGCGAAGTCCACCAACGGCGCGGTCGCCATCGTGCAGATGCTCTACCTGGTGCTGCAGTTCATCTCCGGCGTGTTCGTCTCGCCGATCACGAACCTGCCGAAAGTTATGGTGGACATCGCGTCGTTCTTCCCGCTGAAGTGGATCTGCCAGGGTTTCCGGTCGGTCTTCCTGCCGGACGACGCCGTGAGGATGGAGATGGCCGGGACATGGGAACTGCCGCGGGTGGCGCTGGTGCTGGCGATCTGGTGCGTGGCGGGAGCGGTGCTGGCGCGGCTGACCTTCCGGTGGACCGACGCGAAGTGAAAGACGCCTGGGACCGGTTCAACTGGCTCTGGGAGATCCTCTTCGCGGTGGCCTACCTGGCCACGACCACGCTGGTGCTCCTCGACGGCGCCGAGCCGGTCCACACCGCCGTCGCCGCCGGTGCGCTGACCGCGCTCGCGCTGAGCTACCTGCTGTGGGGCAGGCGGCTCGTCCGGGACGACGACTCGTCAATCCGGCAGCGGTGGGTGTTCGCCTTCGTCGTGCTGGTGCTCGTCTGGATCGCCATGTTCGCCGAAGGCACGTCCGGCTTCATCCTCTTCATGGCGTGCCCGCTGCTGTTCTCGACGCTCGAATTCCGGCCGGCGGCGGTCCTCACCACGATCGCGATCCTGCTCAACCCCGCGGCGGCCATCGTCAACGACGGCTTCACCGGCCCGACGCTGCACATCATGCTGCCGATGACGGCGATCCTGGTCGTCTTCGGCGTGCTGTGCGGCAAGTTCATCGGGCACGTCATCGACGAGAGCCGGGGGCGCGCGGACCTCATCGCGAAACTCGAGGAGAGCCAGGCGGAAGTCGCCCGGCTCTCCCGGGAAGCGGGCACCGCGGCCGAGCGCGAACGGCTCGCCCGCGAGATCCACGACACGCTCGCGCAGGGGTTCACCAGCATCGTCACCCTCGCCCAGGCCATCGAGTCCGAATTGGACACGGACCCGGCGGCGGCGCGGCGGCACGCGGAGCTGGCCGCCCGGACCGCGCGCGACAACCTGACGGAGGCCCGCGCGATGGTCGCCGCGCTGGCCCCGGCGGACCTCGCGGCCGGTTCGCTGGTGGACGCCGTCCGCCGCCAGGCCGACCGGCTCGCCGATTCGTCCGAAGTCGTGGTCCGGTACGAAGTGGACGGTCCGCTACCGCCGCTCGGCATGGCCCGTGAAGTCGTCCTGCTGCGGGGCGCGCAAGAGGCGTTGAACAACGTCCGTCGGCACGCGTGCGCGTCGGCGGTGTCGGTGCGCTTGTCCACTCTGGACGGTTCGGTGCGGCTGTCGGTGCGCGACGACGGCGCCGGCTTCGATCCCGACCACGCCACGGGTTTCGGGTTGCGGGGCATGCGGTCCCGGGCCGAGCAGGTCGGTGGCACACTGAGCGTCCGGAGTGGCCCCAGCGGCACCGAACTCACCCTGGAGGTGCCGGCTTGATCCGCGTCATGCTCGTCGACGACCACCCCGTCGTCCGCGAAGGCCTCCGCGGCATGCTCGAGGCGGAACCGGACCTGACGGTCGTCGGGGAAGCGGGTTCCGGGGACGAAGCCGTGGCGCTCGACCGGGTCGCCGTCCCCGACGTCGTGCTGATGGACCTGCGCATGCCCGGCCTCGACGGCGTCGGCGCGACCCGGCGCATCCTGCGCGAGCAGCCCGGCCGCCGGATCGTCGTGCTCACGACGTACGAGACGGACGCGGACATCCTCCGCGCGGTGGAGGCCGGCGCGTCGGGCTACCTGCTGAAGGACGCCTCGCGCGCGGAGCTGGCGAACGCGATCCGCGCGGCGGCCCGCGGGGAGACGGTGCTGGCGCCCTCGGTGGCGGGCAAGCTGGTCAACCGCGTCCGCAACCCGGAGCCCCAGCCGTTGTCGGCCCGCGAGGTGGAGGTCCTCCGGCTGGTCGCGAAGGGCGGCACGAACGCGGACATCGGCCGCGCGCTCCACATCAGCGAGGCCACGGTGAAGACCCACCTGCTGAGGGTGTTCGGCAAGCTCGGCGTCTCCGACCGCACCGCCGCGGTGACGACAGCGATGGCGAGGAATCTCCTCGGCTGAGACCCGAGGGGCATCACGTGTGATTCCACGGGCATCGCGGTGATGCCCCGCCAGTCACGCATGATGCCCGGCCAGTCACGAGTGATGCCCCTGCAGACACGGGTGATGCCTCTTTCCGCACGCGCTGGACGGGCCAGGACCTGCTTGGCGAGGCCGCGCGCGGCAGAATGCCCCCATGCTTGCCTCGACCGAACTCGCCCTGCTCCGCCGGATCGCCACCGAGCAGGCCGCCTGCCGGGCTCCGTCGCTGGTCGCCGCCGTGGTGCGGGACGGCGGGATCGTCTGGTCCGGTGCCCGGGGGCGGGTCGGCGGCGGAGCCCCGACCACCGACACCCAGTACCGGCTGGGCTCGATCACCAAGACCCTCGTCGCCACCGCCGTCCTGCGGCTGCGCGACGAAGGCCTGCTCGACCTCAACGACCCGCTCGAAAAGCACGTCCCCGGCACGCCGTTCGGCGCCGCCACCGTCGCCCAGCTGCTGTCCCACACCTCCGGCCTGACCTCCGAATCGCCCGGCCTGTGGTGGGAGCGGACCCCGGGCGCCGACTGGGACGCGCTGGTCGGCAGCCTCGCCGAGGGCGCGACCAAGCACCGGCCGGGCGCGCGGTTCCACTACTCGAACGTCGGCTACGGCGTCCTCGGCGAACTCCTCGCCCGCCACCGCGGCAAGGGCTGGCTCTCCGTGCTCGACGAGGAGGTCCTCGGCCCGCTCGGGATGACCCGCACGACCCCGCACCCGGTCGGCGCGCACGCCGACGGCTTCGCGGTGCACCCGTTCGCCGACGTCCTGCTGCCCGAGCCGAGCCCGGACGCCGGCGCGATGGCCCCCGCCGGGCAGCTGTGGTCGACCGCGCGGGACCTCGCGCGCTGGACGGCGTTCCTCGGCGGCGAGACCGGTGACGTGCTCGCGCCGGAAACCGTCGCCGAGATGCGGACCATGGTCACCGTCGACGACACCGACGTCTGGACGACCGGGTTCGGGCTCGGCCTGATGCTCGTGCGCTACCAGGGCCGCCGGTTCGCCGGCCACACCGGCTCGATGCCCGGGTTCCTCGCCGTGACGCTGGTCGACCCGGCCGCGCAGACCGGCGCGCTGGTGCTCGCCAACTCGACGTCCGGCGTCGGCATCACGCAGCTCTGCCTCGACCTGATCACCATGACCGACGAACTCGAGCCGCGGCTGCCCGCCGAGTGGCTGCCGTCGCCGGTCGACCCCGGGCTGCTCGCGCTGACCGGGCTCTGGCACTGGGGCCCGACGCCGTACCACCTGCGCATTCAGGGCGACGGGCTGCTGCTGCTCGCGCCGGTCGAGGGCGCCGGGCGCGGCTCGCGCTTCCGCGCCACCGACAAGGACACCTACATCGGCCTCGACGGCTACTACGCCGGCGAGACGCTCGAAGTGGGCCGGAACGCCGACGGCGTCGCCACCCACCTCGACCTGGCGACGTTCGTCTTCACCCGCACGCCGTACGACCCGGCCGCGCCGGTGCCCGGCGGCGTCGAAGACTGGCGCTGAAGCAAGACGGGCCCCGCTCACACCCCCAGGGGGCGAGCGGGACCCGCGGTTCAGGGGACGCTACCGGCGGGCCGACGGCTCGGTAACCGTGTTTTTACCCCCACCGCGGTGGACCCCGATGAGCCCGACGGCGTAGCTGTCACCGTCCGGAAGGCCGACGACCAGCTCGTCCGACGGCCACCCGGCCAGCCACAGCCGGCGCCGGTCGCGCAGCTCGGCGGCGACGTCGGCCGGCACCGCGGGCAGGTGGAACTTGGCCCGCAGGTCCCCGGGCAGCACCGCCCAGCCGTTGACCGGCTCGCCCGGCCGCACGTCGAACGCCGCGGCCGCGACCGGCGTCCAGGTCCCGCTCGCCAGGCACCGCGCCGGGCCGGCCATCTCGAACCGCCACAAGGCGAGCGCCAGCACCGCGATCAGGCTCGGCAGCGGCAGGACCCAGGGCAGCCGGCCGCCGGTCACGACGATGGCCGCGGCCTCGGCCGCGAGCAGGAAGACACCGGCCGCCCACAGTGCCGCGGTGGCGAACGCGAACTTGCGCCGCAGGGCCGCCCGCCGCACCGACGACCGCTTCGGCCGACGGGCTGTCGAACCGGTACGGGCCTCGCCGGTCGCCCACCACGGCAGCCGCGGGACGAAGACCAGCACCAGCGTCGCCGCGAAGCCGACCGGCAGCCCGATCGCCGTCGTGTCCGTCCAGCCCTCGACGGCGAGGTGCACCGCGGCCACCACGGCGAACCACGCGAAAAAGTACCAACGAGGCGTCATCGATTCCACATGTCGGACTCCTGGCCACCTCCGTTAGCTGCCTTGTCCCGACCTGAGAGACTGGCCACATGACCGACGCTGAGTTGACCATCCCCGCCGACCTCAAGCCGGCCGACGGCCGCTTCGGCTGCGGCCCGTCGAAGGTCCGCGCCGAGCAGCTGAGTGCCCTGGCGGAGTCCGGCTCCACCTACCTCGGCACGTCGCACCGGCAGAAGCCGGTCAAGTCCCTCGTCGGGCGCGTCCGGGCCGGCCTGTCCGAGCTGTTCTCCCTGCCCGAGGGCTACGAGGTGATCCTCGGCAACGGCGGCACCACGGCGTTCTGGGACGCGGCCGCCTTCGGGCTGGTCCGCGAGCGCGCGCAGCACTTCACCTACGGCGAGTTCTCCTCGAAGTTCGCCACCGTGACCAAGGGCGCGCCGTTCCTGGCCGACCCGATCGTCGTCAAGGCCGAGCCGGGCAGCGCGCCGGACATCGCCTACGAAGCCGGCGCCGACCTGGTCGGCTGGGCGCACAACGAGACGTCCACCGGTGTGGCCGTGCCGGTCCGCCGCCCCGAGGGCAGCGAAGGCGCGCTGGTGGCGATCGACGCCACCTCCGGCGCCGGCGGCCTCCCGGTCAACGCCGAGGACTTCGACGTCTACTACTTCGCGCCGCAGAAGTCGTTCGCCGCCGACGGCGGGCTCTGGATCGCGCTGGCCTCCCCGGCCGCGGTCGAGCGGATCGGCGAGATCGGCGGCGGTGACCGCTGGATCCCCGAGTTCCTGTCGCTGACCACCGCGCTCGACAACTCCCGCAAGGACCAGACGTACAACACCCCGGCCGTGGCCACGCTGTTCCTGCTCGCCGAGCAGATCGAGTGGATGAACGGCCAGGGCGGTCTCGCCTGGACGACCTCGCGCACGAAGGACTCGTCGTCGCGGCTGTACGAGTGGGCCGAGAAGACGAGCTACACGACGCCGTTCGTGAAGGACCCGGAGCTGCGCTCGCAGGTCGTCGGCACGGTGGACTTCAGCGACGACGTCGACGCCGCCGCGGTGGCGAAGGTGCTGCGCGCCCACGGGATCGTCGACACCGAGCCGTACCGCAAGCTGGGCCGCAACCAGCTGCGCGTCGGCCTGTTCCCGGCGATCGACCCGGACGACGTCACCAAGCTGACGCAGGCCATCGAGTACGTGGTCGAGCGGCTCAGCTGACCTGAGGCTCCTTGGAGGGGACCTCCGCCGCTTCCGCGGCCGGGGTCCCCTTCTTCGTGCCGAGGCGGCGGGCGCCGAGCGCGGCGAGGGCCAGCAGGAGCAGGCCGAACAGCTCGTAGGACTCGGTGGCGAGCCACCAGGCGGGCGACGGCGCCGGCCGCGGGGCGAACCACATCGGGCCGGCGATGAACAGCGTCAGCCCCGCGACGACGACCCCGGCCGCCACCCACCGGACCGCCCGGTCGAAGCGCCACGCGTACCACCCGGCGAGGACGAGGACCGGCACGCACCACGTCCAGTGGTGGGTCCACGAGATCGGCGAAACCAGCAGCCCGCCGAGCGCGCACGCGGTGAGCCCGAGCACCGGCTCGGCGGCCCGCACGACGATCACCGCGACCACGGCCATCACGGCCAGTGCGGCCAGCACCCAGACGAACTCCGGCAGGCCGGCGCGCACGGTCAGGCCGTGCAGCGACTGGTTGCCGACGTAGTCGACGCCGCCGATGCGGCCCGCGTCGAAGACGAGCTTCGTCCAGTACGTGAAGGACGCCGACGGCCGGATCAGCCACAGCAGCGCGCCGGCCACGACGAACCCGCCGACCACCCGCGCGGCCGAGCGGAAGTCGCGGCGGCACAGGAAGTAGACGACGAAGACGGCCGGCGTCAGCTTGATCGCCGCGGCCACGCCGATCAGCAGGCCCTTCGTCCGCTTCCGCTCGCCGGGCAGCAGGACGTCGAGCGCCACCAGCACCATGAGCAGCGCGTTGATCTGCCCGAAGCCCAGCGTCGAACGCACCGGCTCGAGCAGCGCGCCCGCGAGCTGGGCACCGATGGCGACCAGCGCGGCCACCACCCGGCCGTTGACCTTGGCCGGGTCGGTCAGCGAGCCGTTGAGCGTCGCGACGTAGAGGTACGCGACCACGCCGGTCGCGACGATCGAGGCGATGCTGACCAGCTTCATGGTCACCGCGAACGGCAGCAGCGTGCCGGGCAGGAACACCGCCGCGGCGAACGGCGTGTACGTGAACGGCAGCAGGATCTGGTGGCTGGTCTGCACCCAGGCGTCGTACGGCGAGCCCTGCTCGGCCAGCGCCTTCGCGCCGCCCAGGTAGACCTCGAGGTCGAGGCCGTCGAACCGCTTGAGCACGAGCACCAGGACGACGGCGGCGATTTCGAGCGCCGCGAGCGACCACGCCAGCTTCCGCCCCGACCAAGCAGCCAGCGCCACGCGTCCCCCTCGAACCAGGTCTTCGACCGGCCGAGATTACCGGGCGCTCAGCAGCAGCCGTGCACCGGCAAGCGCACTGACCTGGCGTTCGCCCCGGTGGCCGGCCGGTTCGCCGCGGCTTCGGCGTCGGCGAGCAGCTTGTCGAGGTCGGCCCGGTCGAGGACGCGGCCGGCGGTGACGACGGTGTCGATCCGCCGGACCGCGCGGATGTCGGCGAGCGGGTCGGCGTCGAGCAGCACCAGGTCGGCGACCTTGCCGGGGGTGACCGTCCCGGACGTGTCCGCCCGGCCGAGGAACGCGGCCGCGTCGCGGGTCACCGCCTGCAGTGCCCGCCGCGGGCCGAGGCCGGCCTGCACGAGGAAGTCGAGCTCGTCGTGCAGGCTGAACCCCGGGTAGACGTACGGGTTTTCGCAGTCGGTCCCGCCGAGGATCCCGACCCCGGCGCGGTGCGCCTCGCCGACCAGCCGCAGCTGCGCGTGGAAGTAGGCCTCCTGCTGGGCGATCTGGTCGGGGGTGACCGGCGCGAACAGCGGCAGCCGGTCGGCCCAGTAGTCGAGGACATCCTGCGGGATGTACCTGTTCCGCGGATCGTGCGCGGACGCCTCGACAGGCCGGGAAATGACCCGGTTGACCGCGAAGGTCGGGCTGAGCCGGCTCCCGTGGGCCTCGAGACCCGCGAAGTGACGGGCCGCCGCGGCGGGGTCGTAGGCCTGCGCGGCCTGCCGGTCGAGTTCGCGGGCCAGGTTGAAGAAGGCACGCGGGGCCTTCGGGTCGAACGGCGTCGCCTCGAGGCGGGCGAGGAACTCGTCCCGGCGGCTCGAGGTGGCGATCGGCAGCCCGAAGAGGTGCTCGAAGCTGCGCTGCCCGGCCCGGGCGGCGTCGAGCAGGCGGACCCGGTAAGGCCAGTGCCCGGCGAAGGGCAGGCCATGGCGGTGGCATTCGTCGGCGATCGCGGCGAAGACGTCCTTCGGCAGGTAGAAGTACACCTTGACGAAGTCCGAGCGCTGGGCGACGGCGGTCCGGACGGCGGCGCGCCCCTCCTCGGCGTTCGCGACCCGCACGGCCGGCGGGCCGAGCAGGGACACCGGGCCGTCGAGGATCGAGCTGGCCAGCACGACCCGCGGGCCGAGCAGCTCGCCGCGGGCGATCTTGTCGCGGGTGACGCGGTTTTCGTCGTAGCCCTGCATTTCCCGGATGCCGGTGACGCCGTTGGCCAGGAACAGCGGCGGCCACACGTGCTCGTAGTCGATGCCGTGGGTGTGCAGGTCCCAGAGGCCGGGCGCGAGGTAGCGGCCGCGGCCGTCGACGACCCGGGCGCTCCCGCACCGCGGCACCTCGGCGGACGGCCCGACCCAGGCGATCCGGTCCCCGACCAGCACGACGGCGGAGTCCGGCCGGGCGGGACCGTCGGTGCCGTCGACCACGGTGACCCCGCGCACGACCACGACAGCGCTCCCGGCGGCGGCGGCCTCCTGCGCGAAGACGGCGGGAGCCACCCCGGCGGCGGCGAGCCCCGCACCCGCTGTCGCCAGCCACCGCAGGAAATCTCGCCGGTTCGCCTCGACTCGCACTCCCCACCCCGCCCTTCGCCTTCGCTCGGCTCCCTCCACCCCATCCAACACCCGGCGGGCGCGGTGGGAGACCTTCCAACGTGCCGGATAGCGGAGAAGGAGTAACCGGGAGGCGGGACTTCGTGCACCCTCGGCCCCACCGCTTTCCCGGGAAAGTGACCCGCACTTTCCCGGGAAAGCGCGGGTCAGGCCAGCGCCTGCGTCGGTGCGAGCCGCGCCGCCCGCACCGCGGGGTACGCCCCCGCCACCGCACCCACCAGCGCGGCGATCCCGACCCCGCCCGCCAGCGCCCCGCCCGGCAACACCGCGGGCCACCCCTGGCTCAGCGCGTACCCCGCCGTCACCAGGACCCCGGCCAGCACCCCCGCGAGCCCGCCGAGCCCGGACAGGAGCACCGACTCCGCCAGGAACTGGCCGCGGATCTGCCGCTTCGTCGCCCCCAGCGCCCGGCGCAGGCCGATCTCGCGCCGCCGCTCGAGCACCGAAATCACCATCGTGTTCGCCACCCCGACCCCGCCGACCAGCAGGGCCACCCCGCCGAGCCCGAGGAACAGCGCGCTGTACGTCGTGTCCGTCAGCTTCTGCGCCGCCAGCGCGTCCGACGGGCGCCGGACCTGGACCTCGTTGGGGGCCTGGGGGCTCAGCGTCGCCGCCAGCACCGAGCGCACCGCGTCCACCGCGGATTCCACGGCGCGGACGTACACAGTGGACGGATGGCCGTCGAACCCGAGCAGCCTCTTCGCGACGTCCCAGCCGACCAGCGCCGACCGCTCGATCTCCGGCGCCAGCGGCATCGGCGCGAGGATGCCCACCACGGTGAACCACTGCGTGCCGATCAGCACCTGCGGCGGCCGGGCCGGGTCGATGTGGTCGATGCCCAGCCGGGCCGCGGCCTGGGACCCGAGCACCGTCACCGGGTAGTCCTGGTTGCCCGCGGCCAAGAACGCCCCCGCCCGCACCTTGCCGGCCAGCACGCCGAGCAGGTCCGGCCGCGCCGCGTACACCGCCAGCCCGGACGTGTCGTCCGCGGCGATCCTGTCGCTGCGGCGGACGCTCGCCGACGTCGTCCCCGTGCCCGCGGCCGCCTGCACCGGCCCGATCCGCCGGGCCATCGCGACCGCGTCGTCCGGCAGCGTCGCGTTGTCCCCGAACAGCGTCTGGCCCGGCCCCGCGGTGAGCAGGTTGGGGCCGAGCGCGGCCAGCCGGTCGTGCAGGGCCTGCGCGCCGGACGCCGGGATCGCCAGCACCGCCACCATCGCGGCGACCCCGATCGCGATGCCCAGCGCGGACAGCACCGCCCGCACCGGCCGCGTCCGCATGCCGTGGGCACCGAGCGCGACGACGTCCGGCGGCTTGAGCCGGGCCGGTTCCGGCAGCTTGATTTCCGGTGGCGCGGTCATCGCGCACCCACCAGGCCGGTGTCCAGCCGCAGGCGCCCGTCGAGCAGCTCGATCCGGCGCGGCATGCCCCCGGCGATCTCGCGGTCGTGGGTGATCACGACGATCGTGGTGCCGTCCGCCGACAGCTCGCCGAGCAGCGAGAGCACCGAAGCCCCGGTGCCGGTGTCGAGGTTGCCGGTCGGCTCGTCGGCCAGCAGGATCGCCGGGTCGTTGACCACGGCCCTGGCGATCGCGACGCGCTGGCGTTCGCCGCCGGAGAGCTCGCCGGGGCGGTGCCACGCCCGGTGCCCGAGCTTGACGCGGTCGAGCGCCGCCAGTGCCCGCGCGCGCCGCCGTCGCCGCGGCACCCCGGCGTAGAGCAGGCCGGTGCACACGTTGTCCACCGCACTCATCCCTTCGTCGAGGAAGAACTGCTGGAACACGAACCCGATCCAGCGCGAACGCAGCGCCGAGACCTTGCGGTCGGGCAGCGCGGCGACGTCGTGGCCGCGCAGCTCCACCCGCCCGGACGACGGCCGGTCGAGGGTGCCCATCAGGTGCAGCAGGGTGGACTTGCCGGAGCCGGACGGCCCGACGATCGCCACCATCTCGCCGTCTTCCAGCGAGAGCGAGACGCCGTCGAGGGCGGCGACCCCGCCGGGGTAGGTGCGCGTGACCTCGTGCACGCGCAGCACGGGCGTCACGACGTCGTCACCACCCGCATGCCCGCGGCCAGGCCGGTCCCGGAAACCTCGACCTTCCCGCCGCTGAACAGACCGGTCTGAACCGCGATCAGCCGTCGCTGCCCGTTCTCGTCGACCTCGACCGCGTAACCACCTTCGGCGAGCGCGAGCAGCGCGCCGACCGGGACCGCCAGCACGCCCTGGTGGACGTCCTTGGTGAACCGGACGGTCGCCGGCGACGAATCGAGCGTGCCGGCGACGGCCGGGTCGTCGAGCCGGACGACCACGGTGATCTTGGGCTTGCCGTCGTCCTCGCCCGCCTGGTTCTTGCCCTCGACGGCGGTCCGCCCGACGTCGGTGATCGTGCCCTGCGTCGTCTTCCCGTTGACCGTCACGGACGCCTTCGCGCCCTGCTGGGCGAGCCCCTGCTTGGCCGCGGCGAGCTTCACCTGCACCAACCGGACGGTGCCGGTCGTCTTGAGGATCTCGCCCTGTGCGGGCGCGCCGGGCTTGGCCGCCAGCGCCGACACGCGCACTTCCCCCGGTGCCAGGACGACGTCGCCCTGGCCGAACGCGCCGGTCTGCTCCAGGCCGAGGGACTTCTGCCACTTCTTCAGCGCGGCCGCCGTCGCCGCGGTGAACTTCTTGTCCGGCGTGCCGAACCCGCCGAAGCCGCACGCCTTGAGGTTCTCCTCCAGCTGCTTGACGTCGGCGCCGTCGGCCGCGCCCTCGGCGAGGTCGCGGTAGAACGGCAAGGGGCCGTAGAAGAGCGGCACCGGCTTCGCGTCCACTCCGTACACCGGCTTGCAGCGGGTCAGGGTGGCGCCGGCGTCGGGCAGCGATGTGACTGTGCCGGGCTTGCGGCCCGTGACGACCGACTCGTCGCCGTAGCCGAGGGTGCCGTCGGCCTCTTCTTCTTCGCTCAGGTCGGTCTTGGCCACCTCCGCGGTCTCGACGGCGGGCGGTGCCGCCTCCTTGACCGGCGTCGCGCTCGACACCCGCGTCAGGATCACGACGGAGCTGGTGCCCAGCACGACGACCAGGACGGCACCGGCGATGAACCAGCGCGTCCGGCCCCGGCGGCGCGGCTTGAGGTGCGTCACGTCGTTCACTTTTCCGCCCTGGAGCTGACGCTCATGCCGAGCCCGCACGCCTTGGCGGCCTCTTCGAACTTCTTCGGGTCGTCGCCCATCCCGCCGATCCGCGTGGCGCCCTTGCCCGCCGGGTCGGGGTCCGGCATGTCGATGCCGTGGTCCCGCATGCACTTGGCGTCCTTGCGCATCTTGTCCAGTTCCTCGGCGCTCGGCGGCTTCATCTCGCCGCCGTTGGGCATCAGGTGCTTGCACGCGTTCTGCGCGGCGTCGATCTTGTCCTTGTCGGCACCCTCACCCTGGATCCCGATCGCCACCCCGTTGCCGTCGCCGGCGGGCTTGGGATCGGGCATGTCGACGCCGTGCTCGCGCATGCACTTGGTGAATTCCCGTATCTTGTCCTCGTCGCTCTTGCCGCTGTTGTCGGCCGCGGTGGGGCCGCCCGTCTTCGACGGGGTCGAGATCGAAGCCACCTTCGACCCGTCATCGGCCTTCGCGCCGCAGCCCGCGAGCAGCAGGGCCGCCCCGATCGCCGCGACGGCTGTCCGTATCCGCATGGCTCGATTCCTTTCGTCCGGATGGGTGCCAGGTCTACGGATCGGGGGATTCGGGCGCGCTAAGCGACGTCGCTTATGCCGTCCTTATGGCCTTCCGGCGCAGACTGTGCCGGTGCGGGTGCTGGTGGTGGAGGACGAGCGGTTGCTGGCCGACTCGGTCGCGGAGGGGCTGCGGCGGTTCTCGATGGCCGTCGACGTCTGCTACGACGGCGAGCAGGCCATGGAACGCGTCGGCGTGCACGGCTACGACGTCGTGGTGCTCGACCGCGACCTGCCGAAGGTGCACGGCGACGACGTCTGCGCCGCGGTGGTGAAGGCGGGCGGCGAGGCGCGGGTGCTGATGCTGACCGCGGCCGCCGACGTCACCGACCGCGTGGCCGGCCTCGGCCTCGGCGCCGACGACTACCTGACGAAACCGTTCGCGTTCGCCGAGCTGGTCGCCCGGGTCCAGGCGCTGTCGCGGCGCGCGCGGCCGGCGTTGCCGCCGGTGCTGGAACGCGACGGCGTCGTGCTCGACCTGCCCCGGCACCAGGCCGCCCGCGACGGCCGGTTCCTGCTGCTCTCGCCGAAGGAGTTCGCCGTGCTGGAGGTGCTCATGCGGGCGGAGGGCACCGTGGTCAGCGCCGAAGACCTGCTGGAAAAGGCGTGGGACGAGCACGCGGACCCGTTCACCAACGCGGTGCGCGTCGCGGTGATGACGTTGCGCCGCAAGCTGGGCGACCCACCGGTGATCGAGACCGTGCCAGGCGCCGGCTACCGGTTCGGCACCCCGTGAACGGCTTTTCGGTCCGGACGAAGCTCACGGCCTGGTACGGCGGGCTGTTCCTGCTCGCCGGGGTGGTCCTGGTCGTCATCAACTACCTGCTGGTGCAGAGCACGCTGCCGGACCCGGCCCGGGTCGCCAACCGGACGATCGACACCGCCGACGTGACCTACGGCGTCTCGGCCCAGGCGGCCCTCCCGGGCCCGGGCGTCGCGATCCAGCTGCTCAGCGGCTCGCTCGACACCTACCGCTCCTCGACGCTGTCGACGCTGTTGGTCGGCTCGGCGATCGCGCTGACGGTCACGGCGGGGCTGGCGGTGCTGTTCGGCTGGCTGATGGCGGGCCGCGCGCTGCGGCCGCTGCACGACATCACCTCGGCCGCGCGTCGGCTCGAGGCGGGCAAGCTCGACCGGCGGATCAACCTCGAAGGGCCGCCGGACGAGCTGAAGGAGCTCGCCGACACCTTCGACGGCATGCTCGACCGGCTCGCGGAGTCGTTCGACAGCCAGAAGCGGTTCGTCGCGAACGCGTCCCACGAGCTCCGCACGCCCTTGGCGGTGCAGCGGACGCTGATCGAGGTGGCGATGGCCGACCCCGACGTCCCGGCGGAGCTCAAGAAGCTCGGCACGCACCTGCTCCACACGAACGAGCGCAGCGAGCGGATGATCGAGGGCCTGCTGGTGCTGGCCCGCAGCGACCGCGGGCTGCACGCGCGCACGCCGGTGCGCCTCGACGAGGTCGCGGCGGCGGTGGTCCGGGCCACGGCGGCGCAGGCTTCGGCGGCCGGGGTGACGGTGGAGACGCGGCTGCGGCCGCGGACGGTCGCGGGTGACCCGGTGCTGCTCGAACGGCTGGTGACGAATCTGGTGGTCAACGCGATCACGTACAACGCCTCCGGTGGCTGGGTGTACGTGGAGGTGCGCGGGGACCCGGCGCTGGAGGTGCGGAACTCGGGGCCGGTGGTGCCGCCCGAGGCGGTACCGACGCTGTTCGAGCCGTTCCGGAGGCTGGGCGGCGCGGAGCGGACCGGCGACACGCGCAACGCGGGGCTCGGGCTGTCGATCGTCCGGTCGGTGGCCCAGGCCCACGGCGGCCGCGCCGAGGCCCAGCCCGGGCGGCGCGGAGGGCTGACCGTGACGGTCCGGCTGCCGCCCGCTTGATCCACTCGATCGTGACTTTGCGTGTCCGGCGTGTCACCCCCGCGCCGCTGACCTGGCTGAGTAACGATGCGAGGACGCGAAATGAACAGTGGGCAGTTCGGTGCGGACTCGGCGCGCCTCGCACGTCAAGCCGACGCGCCGTTCTAACGTGGGCACCCACAACGGTGAAGAAGATCGGGGAGGCGAGAACAATGCGGGCGCTGCGAGTGGTCGGACTGCACGAGGACGGGAAGTCCATCGTGCTCGAAGACCCGGCGAGCCGTACTCGTTTCCTGCTCCCGGCTGATGAGCGACTGCGCGCGGCGGCGCGGGGTGACATCACCCGCCTCGGCCAGATCGAAATCGAGTTGGAGAGCCAGATGCGGCCACGCGAGATCCAGCAGCGCATTCGCGCCGGCGAGTCCGTCGAGCAGGTCGCCGCGAGCGCCGGTGTTTCGGCGCAGCGCGTCGAGCGCTACGCCTACCCCGTGCTGCTCGAGCGGTCCCGGACCGCCGAGCTGGCGCAGCGCGCCCACCCGGTCCGCGAGGACGGCCCCGACGTGCAGACGCTCGGCGAGGTCGTCGCGCACAGCTTCGGCGTCCGCGGCCACGACTACTCGCAGGCCACCTGGGACTCCTGGAAGGGCGACGACGGCCGCTGGGTCGTGGTGCTCCGCTGGAAGGCCGGCCGGTCGGACAACCGCGCGCACTGGGCGTTCTCGCCAGGTGCGCACGGTGGCACGGTGACGGCGCTGGACGAGAACGCCGAAGTCCTGCTGGACCCGAACGCCTACCGCGCCCCGCGCACGGTCCGCGCGCTCGCGCCGGCCCGCGAGACGGAGTTCCAGCCGACGCTGGATTCGGTGGAGCCGGAGCGCGCGCAGCTGCCCTCGGCCGAGCCGGACCCGGACGACGACACCCGCGAGATCCCGCGCGTCCCGACCGACCCGGACGAGGACACGGCGGTGCCGGAACCGCGCCCCAAGGCGAAGAAGAACCACCCGATCGTCCCGTCCTGGGAGGACGTGCTGCTCGGGGTCCGCTCGCAGCGCGGCTAGTCCAGCCGCGCGGCGAGCGTCTTCGGCGCCACCAGCCGGTACGCCTCGCGCAGGATCCGGTCGATCTCGGCCCAGTCGACGTCGACGTCCAGGCGCACGCCGAGCCAGCCGCGGTGCCCGACGTACGCCGGGCGGAAGAACCGCTCCGGCTCGGTGCGCACCAGTTCCTCCTGCGCGCCGGGCGGGGCCGGGCACCAGAAGGCGAGCCGGCCGTCGCCGTGGTGGTCGTCGGCGAACATGGCGAGCGTCTTCTTGCCGCGCACGAACCAGGCGGGCGAGCCGTGGCTGAGGCGCTCGGTCGTCTCCGGCAGGGCCAGGCACAACTTCCGCAACGCCGTCAGCTGATCCATCCCCACGCTCCCCCTCAGAAGGCGATCACCAGCACGCCGATCCACGCGATCACCACGCCGCCGGCCGCGCCGTAGGCGGCCCAGCGCAGGATCGGGGTGCGGCGGATCAGCCACAGCGACGGCGTGATCCCGGCCGTCACGATCACCGAGGCCACCAGCGCGAGCCAGCCGCTGGTCTCGCGGGCCAGCGTCGAAGCCAGCGCCAGCATGGCCACCACGACCACGGCCGCGATGAACGCCGAGACGGTCAGCCCGGTCAGCCACGGCGTCGGTTCGCCGGGCGGGCCGGGCGGGCCGAGCACCGCACGGACGAACCGGTGGCCGGGTTCGGTCGACGGCGGGGGTGGCTCGACGACCGTGTCGTCGCCGGTGACCGGATCCACGAACCGCACGGTCGTGCCCATCACCGAGGCCAGCCGCGCGGCCAGCTGGCGGCCGCGCTGCGAGACCACCGCGCCCGCCTCCGCCCCCGGATCGGCGGTGACCGCCGACGCCACGCGCGCCCACTCGTGCAGGGCCTGCGCCAGGTCGGCGCCGATCGCGAGCTTGTGCGGGTCCACCTCGCGCGCGTGCTCCCCGCCCGGGCCGGCCAGCACGGCGCGCTCGCCGCGGATCCGCAGCTCCATGGTGTCCCTTCCCGCCTCGGAGACCAAAACCTTAGCCGCCCCGGGCCAGTTCGTAGAAGGCAACGGCGGCGGCCGTGGCGATGTTCAGTGAATCGACTCCGGCCGGCATGGGTATCCGGACGGCATGATCAGCCGCCGCGAGCGCCGTCTCGGTCAGCCCGGGGCCTTCGGCGCCGAAGAGCAACGCGACCCGCCCGGGAGCGTGCGCCCGCAGCTCGGACAGCGGGATCGAGCCCGGCCGCGGGGTGAACGCCGCGACGGCGAACCCGCGCGCCCGCAGGTCGTCGAGCCCGCCCGGCCAGTCCGTCAGGTGCCCGAACGGCACGCGCAGGACGTGCCCCATCGACACGCGCACGCTGCGCCGGTACAGCGGGTCGGAACAGCCGGGGCCGAGCAGCACGCCGCCGACGCCGAGCGCGGCGGCGTTGCGGAAGAGCGCGCCGAGGTTTTCGTGGTCTCCCACGCCTTCCAGCACGGCGACCGGGCCGGTACCGCCGACGACTTCGGCCACCGTCGGCGGCGCGGGCCGGTCGGCGACGGCGAGGATCCCGCGGTTGAGGTGGAACCCGACCACCTCGGCCATGGTTTCGGCGGAGGTGACGTACTGGGGAACGTCGAGCCCGGCCAGGTCTTCGGCCAGCTCGGCGAACCGGCGCCGGACGCCCAGCAGCGCCCGTACCGGGTAGCGGGACGCCAGCAGCCGGGACACCACGACGGTGCCTTCGGCGATGACGAGCCCCCGCCCGCCGGGCCGGTCGGGCCGACGGTCCGCAGTGGACAGGTCGCGGAAATCGTCGACCCGGGGGTCGCCGGAGTGGTCGATGTGGATCACGCCCATCCGCCCAGTCTGTCACCCGCTTGCCGGGCGCTTCACTGGTCCGAACGTCGACCGCGCCGTGGTACGAACGGGCTCATTTTGCTGTGGGTTAACCGTCCGTGACGGACGGCACCAGTTTGGCCGCTAGCCCGGGTGCATCGCCTGTGTAACGGTTGTCCGCCGGGGCCTGAAACACGTCCTAGTCCACGCCGACACGAAGCAGGGATGGTCATGGGGATGGACCTCGAGGCTCAGCCGTTCAACACGCTGGACCGAGGACGGTACCGCCGCAAGGTGCAGCGTTGCCTCGACACGCTGGCCCGCATGCTCACCGACGGCAGTTTCTCCTTCCCCCGCAAGAACATCGGCCTCGAAGTCGAGCTGAACCTGGTCGACCGCGAGCTGCGCCCGTCCATGACGAACACCGCGGTGCTGGAGGCGCTCGACGACCCGTCGTTCACCACCGAGCTGGGCCAGCACAACATCGAGCTGAACGTCCCGCCCCGGCCGCTGGCCGGTGATTCCGCGCTCCAGCTCGAAGACGACCTCCGCGCGTACCTCGACACCGCCGCGACGAAGGCCCGGGACACCGGCTCGTCGCTGGCGATGATCGGCATCCTGCCGACGTTGAAGCACGAGCACTTCGACCAGAAGTGGCTCACCAACAAGACCCGCTACTCCACGCTGAACGACCAGATCTTCGCCGCGCGCGGCGAGCGCACGGTGCTCGCCATGGAAGGCGCGCCGCTGCCGGGCCAGCAGCCCGAACGCCTGCGCAGCTACGCGGAGTCGATCCTGCCGGAAGCCGCGTGCACGAGCGTGCAGCTGCACCTGCAGGTCGCGCCCGAAGAGTTCGCGGCGCACTGGAACGCGGCGCAGTGCCTGGCCGGGCTGCAGATCGCGCTGGCGTCCAATTCCCCGTTCCTACTCGGCAAGGCGCTGTGGCACGAGACGCGGATCCCGCTGTTCCTCCAGGCGACCGACACCCGGCCGGAAGAGCTGAAGAACCAGGGCGTGCGGCCGCGGGTGTGGTTCGGCGAGCGCTGGATCACGTCGATCTTCGACCTGTTCGAGGAGAACGTCCGCTACTTCCCCGGCCTGCTCCCGGAAACCGACGCCGAGGACCCGATCGAGGCACTCGACGCGGGACAGGCGCCGAAGCTCACCGAGCTGCGCATGCACAACGGCACGATCTGGCGCTGGAACCGCCCGGTGTACGACGTCGTCGACGGCCTGCCGCACCTGCGCGTGGAGAACCGCGTCCTGCCGGCCGGCCCGACGGTGGTCGACACGGTGGCGAACGCGGCTTTCTTCTACGGCGCCCAGCGCGCACTCGCCGAAGCGGAACGCCCGGTGTGGAGCCAGATGTCGTTCCAGGCCGCCGAGGAAAACCTTTACGCGGGCGCGCGGCGCGGCTTCGACGGGCAGCTGTACTGGCCGGGCATCGGCTGGATCCCGCCGGACGAGCTGGCGCTGCGCGTGCTGCTGCCGCTGGCCCACGAGGGCCTGCGCCGCTCCGACGTCTCCGACGAAGCCCGCGAGCGCTACCTCGGGATCATCGAGCGCCGCTGCCTGGCGCGCCGGACCGGGGCGACCTGGCAGCGGGACTACGTCCTGCGGGCGCAGGAACGCGGCCTGGACCGCGAGGCGGCGCTCGGCCTGATGTTGGGCCGCTACCTGGAACTGTCCGAGGCGGGCGAACCGGTGCACACGTGGCCGGTGGCCGATTGACGCTAGCCTGGGCGGATGCCGAAGATTCTCGGTGAGTCCCTGGAGGCACACCGGCGCGAGGTGCGGGCCCGGGTCTTCGAGGTCCTGCGCACGCAGCTCTACGAGCGCGGCTTCGACGCGATCACCCTCGCCGGCGTCGCGTCGGCGGCCGGGGTGGGCCGCACCGCGCTGTACAACCACTTCCCGGACAAGGAGAGCCTGCTCGTCGCGTTCGTCGAGGACGAAGCGGCCCAGTACGTCACGAGGCTGACCGAAGCCGTCGAGGCCCAGGCCGATCCGGTCGACCAGCTGGCCACGTTCGTCCGGCTCCAGCTGCGCGTGCTGGCGGAGTACCACATGCCGCCCGGCACGGCGCTCGCCTCGGCGCTGGCGCCCGCGGCGTACCGGCGGATCAGCGCGCACGCCGACCCGATCACCGACCGCCTCCGGGCGATCCTCGCCGGCGGCGTCGACCTGGGCCGCTGGCCGGCCGAGGACCCGGACGTCCTGATCCCGATGATCACCGCGGCGCTGGGCAACCGGACCCTGGTCGACGGGCCCGCCGGCCGGCTCGAAGACGTCGTCGAAGCGGCGGTGCGGTTCGTCCTGCGGGCGGTGGGTGCCAGAGTTTAGGGTGGCCTAAGTCCGAATCATGCCCTACGATCTTTCTGACAGCGTGTCAGATCGATCGCCGGGAGGCCTGCCCATGTCGGTGACCACGGACGCCCGCCCGTTCTCGGCGACCTTGCGCGCGTCGACCCTCGAAGTCCACGACCGGGCGAACTACTCGGCGTACATGCGCGCCCTGCTCGGCGGGGAGCTGACCCGCGACGGCTACACCCAGCTGGCGATCCAGTACTACTTCATCTACGGCGCGATCGAGGCGGCGAGCGACGCGATGGCCTGCGACCGGGTCGGCGGCGAGTTCGTCTTCGACGAGCTGCGACGCCTGCCGAACCTCGAGCGCGACCTCGCCCACCTGGTCGGGCCGGACTGGCGCTCGGCGATCTCGCCGCTGGCCTCCACCGGCGAGTACGTCTCGCGCATCCGCGAAGCGTCGACGTGGGCCGGCGGCTACGTCGCCCACCACTACACGCGCTACCTCGGCGACATCGCCGGCGGCCAGGTCATCCGGCGGACGCTCGAGAAGAACTACGACGTCGCCGAGGCGGGCGCGCTCTTCTACCACTTCGACGGCATCGGCAGCGCGCCCCGGTTCCGGGATGCCTACCGGGCGAAGCTGGACAACGCGCCCTGGGACGAGGCCGAACGCGCCCGCGTGATCGACGAGACACTGGTCGCGTTCGAATGCAACGTCGCCGTCTTCGACGAGCTGGCCCTGCGGCTCGACGAGTTCCGTGCCTGATCTCACAGGCCGTTGACCTCCAGTTAAGTCCAGGTAGCAGGCTCGGTTTCGGGTGTCGGACCCTCGGGTACGCCATCTACGGACCCGCTGTCCCAGTGTGTGACAGCCACCCGCCCCCGCTCGCCGCGAGTGGGCGTGTGCTACTAGGTTCGGTACCGGAAACTTGTGTCGAAGACAGAAGGAGGGCCAATGGCCCGCTACGAGCTGCCCGATCTCGACTACGACTACGGCGCCCTCGCGCCGCACATCTCCGGCGAGATCAACGAGCTGCACCACAGCAAGCACCACGCGACCTACGTCAAGGGCGCGAACGACACGCTCGACAAGATCGCCGAAGCCCGTGACGCCGGCAACTTCGGCGACATCGTCGGCCTGCAGACGACGCTCGCCTTCCACCTGGCCGGGCACGCCAACCACGTCGTGTGGTGGAAGATCCTCTCGCCCGAAGGCGGCGACAAGCCGACCGGCGAGCTGGCCGCGGCGATCGACGAGGCGTTCGGCTCCTTCGACAAGTTCAAGGCGCAGTTCACCGCCGTCGCGACGACCATCCAGGGCAACGGCTGGGGCGCGCTCTCCTGGGACCCGATCGGCAAGACGCTGATCACCCAGCAGCTGCGCGACCACCACAACAACCTGGTGCTGCCGACCACGCCGATCCTCCTGGTCGACGTCTGGGAGCACGCGTTCTACCTCGACTACAAGAACGTGAAGCCGAAGTACGTCGAGGCCCTGTGGAACATCTTCAACTGGGCCGAGATCAGCAAGCGCTTCGACAACGCCGTCGCCGGCGGCAACGGCCTGTTGCTCGGCTGAGCCGTCTCTCGTCGAACGGGGTCCCCCTTTCCAGGGAGGGCCCCGTTTTTCGTCGGCGGCCGAAAACGCCTTGACCTCGAGTGCGGTCGAGGTGTTTGGGTGGATGCATGGACATCGACGCGTACCTGGATCGCCTCGGCGTCGCCCGCCCGGCGGCGCCGGACCTCGCGACGCTGCGCCACCTGCAGGAACGCCACCTGGCCGCGGTGCCGTTCGAGAACCTGAGCAGCCACCTCGGGGAGCCGGTCGTGCTGACCGAGGACGCGCTGTTCACCAAGATCGTGCACCGGCGGAGAGGCGGATTCTGCTACGAGCTGAACGGCTTGTTCGCCGCGTTGCTGCGCGCGCTCGGCTACGACGCTTCCCTGCGCGCGGCCCAGGTCTTCCGCGCCGACGGCACCCTGGGCCCGCCGCTGGACCACGCGGCGATCGTCGTCGCCCTGGAGTCGGCGGACTGGCTGGTCGACGTCGGCTTCGGCCGGTTTTCCCGGTATCCGCTGCCACTGTCCGCCGTGGACGCCCAGCCGGACCCGGAAGGCGAGTTCCTGGTGCTGGACGCCCCGCACGGCGACTTCGACGTGCTGCTGGACGGCAAGCCGCAGTACCGCCTGGAGCGCCGCCCGCGCCCGCTGGCCGACTTCGTCCCGATGGCGTGGTGGCAGACGACGTCGCCGGAGTCCCACTTCACCCGCTCGCTGACGTGCTCCCGCCCGACGTCCCAGGGCCGCGTGACCCTGTCGGGCGACAAGCTGATCGAGACGGTGGACGGCGTCCGGAACGAGGTCCGCCTGCCTTCCCCGGAGGCGATCCACGCGGCGTACCGCGTGTACTTCGGGATGACGTTGACGCGCCTGCCGGTACCACCGGGCGGGAGTCCCTTGACTCGCGACGTGCCCCAGCCCGACACTGCGCTGACGTGAACGAAGCCCCGGCCTGGGGTTTTCCCAGGGCCGGGGCTCCGTCCGTTCCCGAACTGACTGCCGCTCCCACCACGAAGCGGACATGTATGAGGTTAGCCTCACCTCATATCCTCAGGCAAGAGCTCGGCCACGGAGACTCGGATCTCACTCTTCCGGGTGACATCCAGGCGGCCGGGCGCCGGTTTTTGTCGGTGATGGCGGATACGGTCACGCCGTGAACACGAACCGATACTTCCCGTCAGACCTTCGCCCGCTTGAGCACCCGCAGCCCCAGCCCGCGCTTCACCGGCCAGGAAATCCCGCCCCGCCGGACCAGCACCACGGCGCACACCGCCGCGGCGAGGGCCGAAACCGCCCCGCCGATGTAGAACGGAGACCGCCCGCCGAACTCCTGGGCCATCCACCCGACCATCGGGCCGCCGATCGGGTTGCCGCCGATCAGCACCAACACGTAAAGCCCCATCACGCGGCCGCGCATCTCGGGGCTGACCGAGGTCTGCACCAGCGCGTTCGCCGTGTTGAGGAAGGTCATCGTGGCGAAGCCGAGCGGGATCAGGCCGAGGCCGAACGTCAGGTACGTCGGCATGAAGGCTGTGATCAGCTCGAACACGCCCAGGAAGAACGCGGACACCAGCATCAGCCGCACCCGCGGGCGCCCCTTGGTGCCGCGGCGGGCGGACATCAGCGCGCCGGTGAAGGTGCCGACCGCGACCAGCGTCGAGAGGAGGCCGTAGCCGTCGGCCGCGGTGTGGAACACGTTCGCCGCGACGATCGGCAGCGAGCTGAAGTAGGTGATGCCGAACGTGCTGACGAACAGCACCAGCACCATCACCGTCATCAGGTCCGACCGCCGCCGGACGTACCGCAGCCCCTCGGCCAGCTGGCCCTTCTCGCGCGGCACCGCCGCGACGCGGAACAGCTTGTCCGGGTTCATCAGGACCAGCCCGGTGATCACCGCGACCGTGCTGAGCGCGTTCGCGATGAACAGCCAGCCGGTGCCGATCCAGGTGATCGCGAACCCGGCGATCGCCGGGCCGACGATCCGCGCCATGTTGAAGATCGACGAGTTCAGCGCGACGGCGTTGGCGACCTGGTCGCGGCCCACCATCTCGGCGACGAACGACTGCCGCGTCGGCACCTCCAGCGCCGCCGTCACGCCGAGCGTGAAGCAGAGGACGTAGACGTGCCACAGCGCGGCGATCCCGCTCAGGTCGAGCACGCCGAGGATCACGGCCTGGGAGCACGCCGCCACCTGGATCCAGGTGAGCAGCCGCCGCTTGTCGACGCGGTCGGCGAGGACGCCGGCCCACAGCGAAAGGAACAGCGTCGGCGTGAACTGCAGCGCGACCGCGACACCGAGGGCGATCGGGTTGTTGCCGCTGAGGGTGAACACCAGCCAGTCCTGGGCGATGCGCTGCATCCAGGTGCCGATGTTCGAGATGACCTGGCCGGTGAAGAACAGCCGGTAGTTGCGGACGCGCAGCGAGGCGAACATGCTGCGGCGCTTGGAGGGTGGTGACGCGGACGGCGGTGAGGCCGTTTCCCGGGTAGCAGTGGTCTGGATCGAACGCTTGGTTTCGCTACCCGTGGCCGTCACCGTGGTTAGTTCCCCGCCATCCTGTCTATGATTTCGGCGGCTTTGGAGAGCACTTCACGCTCTTCGTCGCCGAGTTCCGCCAATCGCCGGTCCAGCCACGCCTCCCGCACGGAAATGGCCTTCTGCACGTAGGCCAGCCCGCTCTCGGTCAGCTCGACGATGGCCTGCCTGCCATCGGTCGGGTGCGGGCGCCGCTCGACGAACCCCAGGTCCTCGAGCGCGGCGATCACCCTCGTCATCGAAGGTGGCTGGACGCCTTCCTTCGCGGCGAGCTGACCCGGGGTCAGCGCACCGCACTTGTGCAGGGTGGACAGCGCGGCGACCTGCGTCAGCGTGAGGTCGTCCCCGACGCGCTGTGCCCGCAGCCGGCGGTTGAGCCGGACCACCGCGAGACGCAGACGGCTCGCCAACGAGCGTTCGTGCGTGTCGCCGGACATATAGTTAGCATACCTTACGAAACTTCGTCCGCACGGGTGATCTCCATCAACCGGCAACCCGGAATACGTTGGCGCGTCCTCAGCAGGGACAGAACCTGGGGAGTCGGATGAACAAGAAGCTGGTGGGCTCGGCCGTGGTCGGCGCGGCGGTAGTGGCGGTCGTGGTGGCCCAGTTCACGGGCAGCGAGGCATCGACGACGGCTGCACCGGCACAGCCGCCGACGATGCCCACCACCACCACGCTGCCCTACCAGGAGACCAAGGAGATCTACGACTTCCCGGCCGGGCCGGGCAGCGAGACCGGCGGCTTCGACTTCGAGATCCCGGTACCGACCGGCTGGACCGTCACCCGCGACAAGGACCGCGCGACCTACCGCAGCGGCGAACTCGTGCTCGAGACCGATCGCGTGCCGATCACCCAGGAGGATGCGCTCAGCGGCCTGCAAGCCATCGCGAAAGCGAGCCCCCATCCCGGCACGGTCGCGAAACACGCCGATGTCGGCGACGACGAAGCCGCCGAGTGGGACTACGCCTACTTCCGCGACGGGGTGCTCCGGGAGGTGAACCTCGTCGGTGTCGGTGTCGGCGACGTGCTGATCACCATCCGCTACGAGGCTCCCCAGCCGGAGTTCCTCGGCCACCGGGACGTCCTGACGGCCGCTCTCCAGGTCAGCGGCGCCGGCTGACTACTTGAACGCCGCCTGGAGCGGGCCGACCGCGAAGTACGCCACGAAGGCCAGCGCGATCACCCACATCAGCGGGTGCACCTGGCGGGCCTTGCCGGTGGCCGCGCGGATGACGACGTAGCTGACGAACCCGGCGCCGATGCCGTTCGCGATCGAGTAGGTGAACGGCATGACGACGATGGTCAGGAACGCGGGCAGCGCGATCGAGTAGTCGGTGAAGTCGATGTCGCGGACCTGCGACATCAGCATCGCGCCGACGACGACCAGCGCCGGGGCGGCCGCCTCGACCGGCACCACCTGGTACAGCGGGGTCAGGAACATCGCGGCGATGAACAGCACGCCGGTGACGATGTTCGCCAGCCCCGTCCGCGCGCCCTCGGCGATGCCCGACGCCGACTCGACGAACACCGTGTTCGAGCTGGCCGAGCCGAAGCCGCCCGCCGCGCCCGCGAGGCCCTCGACGAACAACGCCTTGCCGACGTTGGGCAGCTGACCGTCCGCCGGGAGCAGGTCGGCCTCCTTCGCGAGGCCGGTCATGGTGCCCATGGCGTCGAAGAAGTCGGCCAGGACCAGCGTGAACACCAGGAGGCAGACGGTGATGATCGGCAGCCGCGTCCAGGCGCCGAACGAGACGTCGCCGACGAGCGAGAGGTTCGGCAGGCCGAACACCTGGTCCGGCAGCGCCGGGTAGCCGAGGTTCCAGCCGAGCGGGTTGGTGCCCTTCGACGGCCCGGCCTTGACGATCGCCTCCACGACGATGGCCAGCACGGTCGAGGCCAGCACGCCGATCAGGATCGCGCCCTTGACCTTCCGGACGACCAGGATGCCGGTGACCAGCAGGCCGACGACGAACACCGCGGTCGGCCAGGAGGCGATCGAGCCGTTGATGCCCAAGCCGACCGGGACGGTGGTGTGCGCGGCGTCCGGCAGCCGGCGCACGAACCCGGCGTCGACCAGGCCGATCAGGCAGATGAACACGCCGATGCCGACGGCGATCGCCGACTTCAGCGCGGCCGGCACGGCCCGGAACACCGCGGTGCGGAACCCGGTGAGCACGAGCAGGACGATGATCACGCCCTCGATGACCACCAGGCCCATCGCCTCGGGCCAGGTCATCTGCGGGGCGATGGTGACCGCGACCAGGCTGTTGATGCCCAGGCCGGTGGCGATGGCGAACGGGTAGTTCGCGACCAGGCCCATCAGGATGGTCATGACGCCGGCGACCAGCGCGGTCACCGCGGCGACCTGCGACACCGGGAGGATGCCGCCGAGGAGGTCCTTGTGCGCGCCCGCGTCGTCGGCCGAAAAGCTGCCGATGATCAGCGGGTTCAGCACCACGATGTAGGCCATCGTGACGAAGGTGACCAGGCCGCCGCGCAGTTCGCGCGGCACGGTCGACCCGCGCTCGGTGATCTTGAAGAACCGGTCCAGTGTGGACGTCCCGGTGCGGGTCGTCTCCTGCTCCGCCATTCGCCTGCCCATTCTGTCGCTGCTGCGGAGTACCCTGCACCTCGTGAGTGAACCGATCAATCCACCGGAGGTTACGGGCTCGTTGCGGCACACGCCGGAGCTGCCCAAGAAGCTGACCGACCTGACGCCGGTGGTGATCGTAGGCACCTCGATCTGGGCTGTCGCGCTGGTGGTGCTCTTCTTCACGACTTCGGGGCTGTGGGTGCAGACGGCGCTGTCCGGTTTCGCGCTCGGTTTCGTCGGCATGGCGATCATCGCCTGGCAGCGCGCCGCCGCCCGCCGCGGCTCGAAGTCGGCCCAGCGCCTCTAGCGGTTACGCGAGGAGCGTCTTCGGCGACGGGTCCTCGAGCAGCGCCGTGATCACGTGCCGGTCGGGCCAGCGCCCGGCCGCCCAGGCGAAGGCACGCGCTAGCCCTTCGGAGGTGTCGGCCGCGTGCAGCCGGTCGTCGGACCACCACTGGACGTCGTGTTCGGCGCCCTGGATGCGCACGGTGAGCGGGTCGTGCACCAGCACACCGCCGTCCGGGAGCCGGATGCCGAGCTGGTCCGCGACGAGCTTCAGCGCGGGGAGTCCGGCCCAGGGCGCGTACTCGCCTTCGCTGACGACGCGGGCTTCCTCCGTGCTCGCGAGCGGCAGGTCGAGCAGGTCCGCGAGCCGCTCCGGGTCCTCGGGAGCCACCACGTACCGGCTGGGCTCGAGCGCCCCGGCGACCCACGGCACGTCCAGCACCAGTGCGTCGTCCACAACGGACCCGTCCGCGGCCCGCACGGCCCGCGGCACGCCCGGCTCCGAACCGGACTCGACGACGGCGTCGTAGGCGCGCGTGGTCAGGCCTGGCGAGACAACGCGGTCCGGATCGGCGAGCCGGTCGAGGAGGTCGGTTGCTTCGTCCACACCGGACAGTGTGAGGTCCGCGCGCACGCCGGCGATCCTGAGGAGGTCTTCGCTCAGGCCGACGTCGGGGACCTCGTCGAAGAGTCCCGCCAGGTCGGCGTCCGGCAGCCGCCATTCGTTCGGCGCGGCCCCTTCGAGCACGGCGTACTGCGCGATCCACCAGGCAGCGTGCCCGTTCGGCACGCGCAGGGCGTGCCACGTCTCCGGCCGAGCGGCGAGGAGGCGCAGGGCCGCCGGCCAGGCGTCGTCGGCGACGAGGTCGAGGTCCCGGATCGCGACGAGCGTCGACGGCGGCTCCGGCAGCGAATCCCACCAGGCTTCTTCGTCGGGCAGGTCGTGGTCGGGTTCGCGCGGTTCGTCGTCGACGACCACGGCGAATGAGTCGAGCACACCGGCGGCTTCGAGAGTGCTTTGCGGCCAGTCCTCGGCGAAATCCTCGTCGAGGACGTCCATCGCGCCGTCTTCCTCGAAGACCTCTTCGTCGAAGATGTCGAGCAGCGGCGAGGCCGGCAGGACGAGCTCGTCGGCCCGGCGCCAGGTGTCGGTGCCGGGCAAGGCGAGCGCCCCGGCCCAGCGCGGAGCGTCGTCCCCGCAGTCGGCGATCAGCCGCAGCACGGCACCGGCCAGCGTCGTACCGTCCAAACCGGACCGGACGTCCTCGACACTGCGCTCGACGGCGTCCCGCAGCTGGTCGGCGTTGAGCAGCTCGCGGGCGTCGGCGTGCTTGGCGCCCAAGCGCTCCAGCAGCGGGTGCGACGCGGCGGGGTGCACCAGCCGCAACCCCGGGATGTCCACATCGGACAGAAGTTCGAGCAGCTCGGCCGAGCCTTCGACGAGCAGGCAGCCACGAGCACCCGGCAGCGTCCGCCCGTCGGACAGCGGAACGGGCAGCCCGTCCAGCCGTTCCCCGGCGAGCGCGTGCGACTCGACGGCGATCGCCAGTGCCGCGTAGACCGCCCGCCACCAGCCCGGGTCGCGCGTCACGCCGGTGAGCGTTTCCAGCACCTCTTCGATGCCGATCACTTGCCCGGCAACGGCTTTGAGGGCTTGCGCGGGCCCTTCGACCAAGCCGGGAACGAGGTCGGCGAGCAGCGCGGACAGCCCGGGCACGTCGACGTCGAGCACCCGCGCCTGCCGGCCGGCGACCTCGCTACCGGCCTTTGTGGACAGCCACGGTTCCACGCTGAGCGCCGCCAGGACTTCGTCGCGAAGCTTGTTGTCCACAGCAGACTTCGGAAACCCCGGCGCCGGAACGAGCGCGAACCTCTGCTCGGGCGGCAGCAGCCGGACGAGTCCGACGTACTCCTTGGCGGCCACCTCGAGCGCCTGCGCCAGTTCGGGCCCGGGCAGCGCCCGACGGCGCGACGGTTCCACGGGGACGGAGGCGATCAGCCGGGCGGGCAGCGACAGCCCGTCATCGGTGGGCGTCGGAGCGCGCAGGACGTCCTCGCCGAGGGGCCGGGGCGCACCATCGGAGCCGACCGGGACGGCCCACACGACGTCACCGCGGTGCGTCAGCCAGCGCGTTTCCCCTTCGGGGCCCCGGATTACGACGACGTCCCCGACGGCTTCCCGCGTCCAAACGCGACCGTCCACATCGAACTCACCCAGCCAGGGCAGGGCCAGCAGCAGATCACCGGCATCCCGCGCAAGCTCGTCGAGAAGGGCGCGACCGTCGACGCCGTCCCGGAGCGGCAGCCGGACTTCGGTGTCGAAACCGGGCGGCACGTCGGCGGGAACGGGCCAGGGCAGCCGCAGGACGGGAACATCACCCTCGATGCCGGCGGCTTGCCTGGTGCGCTCGGCGGAAAAGGCGACACCACCGGAGGAGGAGACAACGCGAGGTTCGTCGGAGACGGTCCGCACGGCGGCGAACCCGACGCCGAAGCGCCCGACGGTCTCGCCGGTCTTGCCGGAGGCCCGGAGCGAGGCGAGCGAGGCAACACCCCGGGCGTCGAGCGGAGCGCCGGTGTTGGCGAACCGGAGTTCGGAGTCCACCAGAGCCACCCGAACCCGCCCGGGCGCACCCCCGGCCATGGCGGCATCGGCGGCATTCTGGGCAAGCTCGACGAAGAGCCGATCCCGGTAGGCGCCGACCCGCAGGTCACGTTCGACGTTGGTGTCTTCGGTGAGCCGGGTGGGCGAGTCCCGCCAGGAGCGCAGGGTGGCTTCGCGGAGCCGAGCGGTCCCGAACGGATCGCCCGGCTCGAAGGTGTCGCCGATCACCGTTCGGGGGTGTCGTCGACCTGGGCTTGCGCTTCATCGGCGGGCGAAGCCTCGGTCACGACACTGTCGGTGAGGACGGCTTCGGGAACTTCACCTGCCGGCTCCCCCTCGGGCTCCGGAGCCTGAGCCTCTTCAGCAACCGGCTCGGCAGCCGCATCGGTCACCTCTGCCGGCTCCGCCACCTGCTGCGCCTCTTCAGCCACCTGAGCGGGAGCCGATTCGGCTTCAGGAGCTTCGGTCGCCTCCGCCGCGTCCGGCTCGGGGGCGGTCGGCAGCTCGGTCGCGTCGGTCATCTCGGCCTGAGTCGGTTCGGCCTCGGCGGGCTCGGGCACCTCGGCCACCACCGGCTCGGCGACCGCCGAAGCAGCCGCCTCGACCGGCTCAGCCACCTCACCCGCGGGCTCGGCCGCAGCATCAGCCGCTACCTCGGCCGGCTCGGGTGCCTCCGCCGCCCCGCCCGGCTCGGTGACCGCTCCGGCCACCTCCGAAGCTGCGGGCTCAGGCGACTCCACCACCGCCTCCGGCTCGACCGCCGCCTCCACGGCAACCGGCTCGACCGCCACCGCGATCGCCGCCTCCGGCTCGGCCACCGCCGCCACCTCAACCGGCTCGGCCACCGCCTCCTCAGGCTCGGCCTCCGCCTCCTCCGGCTCGACCTCTGCCGGGGACACGTCCGACTCCGCCATCCCCGTCTCCGGCTCCGCCGCGGCCGTCTCCACCACCTCCGGCGTCTCCGCCGGCGGCGGCGTGAAGTCCAGCAGCGAGTCGTCGTACACCAGCTCGGCCACCGGGACCGAGGACGTCAGCTCGACCTCGACCTCCGAGTGCGCTCCGCACCCGTACTCCACGTCCACCACGTGGCCGTCCGCCGGGGCGATGTCGTTGCTGCACACCCCGAACACCCCGCGCAGCGAGCCCGCCAGTGGCACGAAGAACCCGCACGTCCCGCACACGTCCGGCGCGCTGCGGGCCATGTCCGACCGGGGCCCGAACTCGCCCGCGTGCCAGCGCTCCGCCGCCTCCGTGCGGCCGAAGCGGGACAGCGCGTGCACCCGGCCCAAGCCCACCTCGCGCGCGACCTCCTCCACCGCCGGGTCGTCCGACTGGAGGTACGCCGGGGCCAGGCGGGGGTCGTTCTCCTGCGTCGGGAAGATGTCGCCGACGCCGAGGTCGCCCGCGCGGACCCGGCGCTCCCACGGCACCCAGGCCGGGGCCACCAGCGCCTCGGGGCCCGGCACCAGCACCACCTCGCTGACCGTCACCGGCTCGTCTTCGCCCGCCGCCGCGACCGTGACCGACCAGCGCCAGCCTCCGTAGCCCGGGACCTGGGCCTCGAACAGGTGACTCGCCGTGACCGCGTCCTCGCGGGTGACCCCCACGTGCGCGCCGAGCTGCTCCTCGGGTGCGTCCTCCAGCACCGCAGCTCGCGCGAACTCCACCGCATCGGCGAGTTTGCGCTGCACGGAACCGTCGTCCAGGGTCAGCAGCAGAGTCATGCGGCCAATTGTGCCGCACGCATCCGCGACGCCCGTGCCAGGCTGTTCATCGTGCGCACGCCGATCGTCACCGTCCTGCTGCTGGCCGCCGCGCTCGGCGGCTGTGCCGGCGCCCAGGAACAAGACCAGGAGCAACCGGCCGGCCCGGAACGGCTCACCGTCCAGGTCGTCGAGACCCTCCCGCACGATCCCGCCGCCTTCACCGAAGGCCTCGAATTCGCCGGTGACACGCTGTACGAGAGCACCGGGCTGGCCGGTAAGTCGACGCTCACCGCGGGCCCGCCCGGCGGCCCGCCCCGGACCACCGCCACGCTGCCGTCGCCGCTGTTCGGCGAGGGCGTCACCGTCGTCGGGCCGACGCTGTGGCAGCTCACCTGGCAGGACGGCTTCGCCATCGAACGCGACACCGCCACCCTCGCCGAGCTCCGGCGTGTCCCCTTCCAGGGTGAAGGCTGGGGCCTGTGCCACCAGGCCGACGGCCGCCTCGTCATGAGCAACGGTTCCTCGCGCCTCACCTTCCGGGACCCGAAGACCTTCGCCGTCACCGGCGGTGTCGACGTCGGCCGTGACCAGCTCAACGAACTCGAATGCGTGGGCGGGGACGTCTACGCAAACGTTTGGCACACCGACACCGTCCTGCGGATCGAGGCCGCCACCGGACGCGTGACCGGCACGATCGACGCAGGTCAGCTCCGCGCGAAAGTGAACGCGACCGGCGCCGAAGACGTGCTGAACGGTATCGCCGCCGTCCCGGGCACCGGCGATTTCCTGCTCACCGGGAAGCAGTGGCCGGTCACGTTCCGGGTGAGGTTCGTCCCGGCTCCGGCGTGAAAGCACGGATGAGCAGGCGGAACCGGCCCCCGGTAAGGCAGGATTGACACGTGGCACTCTTCGGCTCCCGTTCCGACGGCACCCCGCCGGGTCAGCCGCGCGGCCGGAAGTCCAAGCGGCGCTGGACCCCGGAACCGGGCGCCGGCCAGGCCAGGTCCTGGCGGGACGCCGCCGCGCCGCGCGCCGAGCACGGCAGCCCGCCGCCGCCCACCCGCGTCCAGCGGCCCGTCCCGCCGCGCGCCGGGTTCCACGACGGCCGCGTGCCGAACGCCGACGAGGCACCCACCGCGGCCGCGCCGACCGGCCACCGGCCACCACCGCCGCGCGGGGCCCGGCCGTACGACCCGAACCGCACCGAGCCGGTGCGCCGCGAGCCGCCCCGCGGGGGCTTCTACCAGGGGCAACGCCACCCCGGCAGCGGCGAGTACGAGCACTACGACACCGGTGGCTACGCGGGCGAGCCCCGCCCGCCGGAGCAGCCGCCGCCCCCGCCGCCGCGGGAGGAACCGCGGACGCCGGGCGGCACGCCGAAACTGCCGAAGAAGATCACCGTCACGCGGGTGGCGGCGATGCGCAGCCGCCAGCTGACCGGCCAGGCCGTCGACGCCTTCCAGCGCGCGACGAAGGCGGACGGCGCCGAAAAGTCCGGCCTCACCTCGCTGACCTACGCCGTGATGCTGAACTACGCCAGCGACGCGGCGATGGCGATCGCGCTGGCCAACACCCTGTTCTTCGCCGCGACCAGCGGCGAGAGCAAGGGCAAGGTGGCGCTGTACCTGCTCATCACGATCGCGCCGTTCGCGCTGGTCGCGCCGGTGATCGGGCCGGCGCTCGACAAGGTGCAGCGCGGCAGGCGGCTGGCGATGTGCGCGTCCTCGATCGGCCAGGGCCTGATGGCCGTCGTGATGGCGCTGCACTTCGACGACTGGCTGCTCTACCCGGCGGCGCTCGGGATGATGGTGCTGTCGAAGTCGTTCACCGTGCTCAAGGCCGCGGTGACGCCCCGGGTGCTGCCGTCGGAGATCACGCTCTCCAAGACGAACGCCCGGCTGACCACGTTCGGCCTGGTCGCCGCGGGCGTGTTCGGCGCGCTGGCCAGCGGCGTCAACGCCATCGCCGGTTCGGCGGGCGCGCTGTGGTTCACGGCGCTGATCTGCGTCGCCGCGGCCGTGCAGTCGATGCGGATCCCGGCCTGGGTGGAGGCGACCGAGGGTGAAGTCCCGACGTCGCTTTCGGCCCACCCCAAGGAGAAGAAACGGCGCCAGCCGATGGGGCGCCACATCGTCGTCGCGCTCTGGGGCAACGGCTCGGTGCGCGTGCTCACCGGCTTCCTCATGATGTTCGCCGCGTTCGCGGTCAAGGCGCAGACCGAGGGCAGCGGGCAGACGCCGTTCATGCAGCTGCTGCTGCTCGGCGTGATCGGCGCCGCGGCGGGCGCCGGTGGCTTCCTCGGCAACGCGCTGGGCTCGCGCCTGCACTTCGGGAGCCCCGACCAGGTGATCGTCGGGTGCGTGGCGGGCTGCGTGCTCGCCGCGCTGGTCGCGACGGTCCTGCCCGGCCTGGCCACGGCCGCGATCGTCGGCCTGATCGGCGCGACGGCCAGCGCGCTGGCCAAGATCAGCCTCGACGCCGTCATCCAGGAGGACCTGCCCGAGGAGTCGCGCGCGTCGGCGTTCGGCCGCTCGGAAACCGTGCTGCAGCTCGCCTGGTGCCTCGGCGGCGCGATCGGCCTGCTGCTGCCGCCGACGTACTGGATCGGCTTCCTGGTGATCACGGTCCTGCTGGCGGTCGGCCTGACCCAGACGCACCTGGTGCGCCGCGGCGGCTCGCTCGTGCCGGGCCTCGGCGGCGACCGGCCGCTGCGCCCCGAGCCGACCGGCAGCTTCCCGGCCCAGGGCCTGCCCCGGGACCCGACGGCCCGCCGGTAGGCTCCCGGCCATGCGACGTTCCCGGGTGGTGGCCCTGCTTGCGGCCGGTGGGTTCGCGGTGGCCGGCTGCTCGGCACCCGGCCCGGCCGAGGTCACCTTCTACGCCGACGGCCACACCATCAACACCACGCCGGTGCTCACGTGCGACTACACGCAGAAGCTCGCGCAGCCGTGCAGCGCCAAGGGCTCGACGCAGACGCTGAAGGTCCGCCCGGGCAAGCCCGTGCAGATCTCGGTGCCCGGCGAAGTCGCGGACTCGCCGTGGCAGATCGTCTACGAGTACGTCACCCCGCAGGGCGAGTTCAAGCAGAGCGACCCGATCCCGTTCACGTCGCTGGACCGCTACGCCTACACGGTCACGCCGCCGACGCCCGCCGACCGAATTTCGGCGGTGGACGTGCAGAAGTACACGGCCGTGCTCAACGCCGACACCGGCGAGTCGGGCCTGCTGCCCAGCGACGTCTGGGGCCTGCGGCTGGAAGCTTAGGGATCGATGTCCCGGGCGACCGCGCGCATGATTTCGGCGATCTGCTTGGTGTGCTTGCGGTCCGGGTAGCGGTTGCGCCGCAGGTCCGGCTGCACCTTCAGCTCGAGCAGCTTGATCATGTCCTCGATCAGGCCGTGCAGTTCCTCGGCCGGGCGGCGGCGCGCCTCGGCGACGGACGGCGGCGGGTCGAGCAGCCGGACGGAGAGCGCTTGCGGCCCGCGGCGGCCGTCGGCGACGCCGAACTCCAGCCGCTGTCCCGCCTTGAGCCCCTCGACGCCCTGCGGCAGCGCGGCCTTGCGAATGTAGACGTCGGCGCCACCGTCCTGCGTGACGAACCCGAACCCCTTCTCCGCGTCGTACCACTTGACCTTGCCGGTCGGCACTTCCCTCACCAGTCTTTCTGCTGTCCGCTCACGACGAACGCGCCCGGGGCGTACCCAGGGCGCGCTGGGTAAAGGGTATCTCGCCACAGGCCCTGGGGAGAAGTCGATACCGGCGGATACCCTCATACGTCATGAAGAGCACGACGAAGGAGGCCGGCGTGGCCGCTCCCGGCAAACCGTTCCTGATGCGCGTCGGCATCGGGCTTTTCGGCCTCGGCATGCTCGCCGTGCTGGCGGTGTTCATCATGTTCGCCGCCGGCCTGGAGAACCTGCCGATCTGGCTTTCGGTCGCCGCCGGGGTCGTCACGCCGCTGGGCCTGCTGCTCGGCTTGATCGCCCTGGTGATCGAGGCCCGCGCCAAGAAAGCGGACTAAGGCACCACGCTCCCCGCGAACGTCTTCTCGAACCACTCCGGGAACTCCGTCAGCGACTCGAACACCACCTCCGCTCCTTCGCTCAGCAGGAGCGCGCGATCGCACGGCCCGGTGGTGACGCCGACCGCGATCGCGTTGGCCGCCAGGGCACCCCGGACATCGCCCGCGTGATCTCCGACATACACCCGGGCGTCGTGGGCGAGGAGCGCCTCGGCCTTCTGCGTCGACCACAGCTCGCCGATGACTTCGTCGACCTCCAGGCCGAGCGCGTCCACGTGCAGCTGCGCGTTGGGCCCGTACTTCCCGGTGACGACCAGCGTGCGCCCGCCCGCGGCGTGCACCGCGCGGAGTGACTCGACCGCGCCGGGCAGCGCGACCGTGCTCGGCACGACCACTTCCGGGTACATCGCGCGGAACCGGTCGACGAGCCCCGGGATGCGTTCCTCGGGCGCCTCGAAGCCGCGCAGGATGTCGTCGAGCGGCGGGCCGAGGTTGGCCGCGAACGCGTCGCCGTCCAGCGGCAGCCCGGATTCGACGCCCAGCGCGTTCATCGCCGCGGCCATGCCCGGCCGGGCGTCGATCAGTGTCATGTCGAGGTCGAACCCCACGGTGATGCCCACGATCACCACGGTAACCGCCACCACCGACAGTTTTACGCGCGAACCGAACGTGTACAGCACCTTGACAGCAGAGTGATCTGTGTCAAGGTGAGAGTGTGACCAGCTTCACCGAGCGGACGAAGGCGTCCCTGCGGGAGGCGCTGCTCGACGCCGCCGCCGACCTGCTGCCGGACCGCGGCCACGCGGGCCTGCGGATGGTGGACGTCGCCGCGAAGGCCGGCGTGAGCAGGCAGACGGTCTACAACGAGTTCGGGAACAAGGCGGCGTTGACCCAGGCGGTGGCGCTGCGCACCGCGTCGGAGTTCCTCGACGGGATCCGGCAGCGGTTCGAAACGGCGGACGGGCTCCTGGCGGGCATCCACCACGCCGTCGTCTACACGATCGAGCACGCGCGGGAGAACCGCCTGGTCGCGGCGGCGCTCGGCACCGAAGCCGGCGAGGACCTGCTGCCGCTGCTCACGACGAAGGGCGAGCCGATCCTCACCGCGGCCGCCGACCTCGCCGCCGAGCAGTACCGGGAGTTCGAACCCGGGCTGTCCGCCGAAGCCGCGGCCCTGCTCGCCGAGACCGTCGTCCGGCTTTCCCTTTCGCACCTGGTGCTTCCCACGCACTCGGCGACCGAAGCGGCCGACGCCGTCACCGCCGTCATGGCACCCGCCATCCGCCAATTCATCCACTGAATCCTCTATCGGAGTGAAAAGATGACCGACACGCTGCCGGAGCTGCGGACCGGATTTTCCTCGCTGCGCAAGGGCGGGCTGAACTGGGACTCGTTCCCGCTGCGGCTGTTCGTCAAGGGCAACAAGAAGTTCTGGAACCCGGCCGACATCGACTTCGGCCGCGAACGCGAAGGCTGGGACAAGCTCAACCCCGAGCAGCAGCGCAGTGCGACGTACCTGGTCGCGCAGTTCATCGCCGGCGAGGAGGCCGTCACCGAGGACATCCAGCCCTTCATGCGGGCGATGTCGGCGACCGGCCGGTTCGGCGACGAGATGTACCTGACGCAGTTCTGCTTCGAGGAAGCCAAGCACACCGAGGTGTTCCGGCGCTGGATGGACGCCGTCGGGCTGACCGGGGACCTGCACCCGTTCGTCGCCGAAAACCCGCACTACCGCAAGCTGTTCTACGAAGAACTACCGCAGTCGCTGCGGGCGCTGGAGGACGATCCCAGCCCGCTCAACCAGATCCGGGCGAGCGTCACGTACAACCACGTCATCGAAGGCAGCCTCGCGCTGACCGGCTACTACTCGTGGCAGCTGATCTGCACCCAGCACGACATCCTGCCGGGCATGCAGGAGCTGGTCCGCCGCATCGGCGACGACGAGCGCCGCCACATGGCCTGGGGCACGTTCACCTGCCGGCGGCACGTCGCCGCGGACGACTCGCTGTGGGACGCGGTGCAGCAGCGGATGGGCGAACTGCTGCCGCACGCGCTCAACATGATCCAGTGGGTGCAGGACCAGTTCGAGGAGATCCCCTTCGACAACGACCCGCAGGAGATCATCCAGTACGCGGCGGACCGCGCCCAGCGCCGGCTGGGGGCGATCGAGTCGGCGCGCGGGATGCCGGTGGAGCAGATCGACGTCGACTACTCGCCGGAGCAGCTGGAGGAGACCTTCGGCGAGGAAGACGCGAAGGCGATCGCGGAGGCCGCCGCGGCGGTGGCCTGACGCGGATGCGGGGCGCCTCGGCAAAGGCGCCCCGCACCGCCGCTCACCAGTCCCAGGACAGAATGATCATGGCCGGCCTCCCTTCGCGGAATCGCGAAGGGCCAACGCCCGGACGGCCCGCGCGGTTTAGGCGTGCTTCGTCGCGGCCGCCTGCTCCAGGCCCAGCAGGCTGATCGACTTCTCGCGCATCTCGACCTTGCGGACCTTCCCGGTCACCGTCATCGGGAACTCCTCGACGACGTGGACGTACCGCGGGATCTTGTAGTGCGCCAGCTTGCCGCTGCAGAACTCGCGCACCTTCTCCGCCGTCAGCGGTTCCGCTCCCTCGCGCATCCGGACCCAGACCATCAGCTCTTCGCCGTACTTCTCGTCGGGGACGCCGATCACCTGCGCGTCGAGGATGTCCGGGTGCGTGTACAGGAACTCCTCGATCTCGCGCGGGTACAGGTTTTCGCCACCGCGGATGACCATGTCCTTGATGCGGCCGGTGATGTTGACGTAGCCGTCGGCGTCCATCACCGCCAGGTCGCCGGTGTGCATCCAGCGGGCCGCGTCGATCGCCTCGGCCGTCTTGTCCGGCTGTTCCCAGTACCCGAGCATCACCGAATACCCGCGCGTGCACAGCTCGCCCGGCTCGCCGCGCGGGACGGTCAGGCCGGTTTCGGGGTCGACGACCTTGACCTCCAGGTGCGGCCCGACCCGCCCGACCGTCGACACGCGGCGCTCGATCGAGTCGTCGGACCGGGTCTGCGTGGACACCGGGGACGTCTCGGTCATGCCGTAGCAGATGGACACCTCCGCCATCCCCATCCGGTCGATGACCTGCTTCATCACCTCGACCGGGCACGGCGAGCCGGCCATGATCCCGGTGCGCAGCGACGTCAGGTCGAACTCGCCGAAGTCCGGGTGGTTGAGCTCGGCGATGAACATGGTCGGCACGCCGTAGAGCGACGTGCACCGCTCGGCCGCGACCGCTTCGAGGGTGGCTTTCGGGTCGAACGCGGGTGCCGGGATGACCATGCAGGCGCCGTGGCTGGTGCAGGCCAGGTTGCCCATCACCATGCCGAAGCAGTGGTAGAAGGGCACCGGGATGCACACCTTGTCCGCTTCGGTGTAGTTGCACAGCTCGCCGACGAAGTAGCCGTTGTTCAGGATGTTGTGGTGGGACAGCGTGGCGCCCTTCGGGAAGCCCGTGGTCCCGGACGTGTACTGGATGTTGATGGGGTCGTCGGCCGACAGCCCGGCCTGCAGGTGCGCCAGCTGCGCCGGGTCACCGTCGCGGCCGGCGTCCAGCAGCGCGTCCCAGTCCTCGCCGCCGAGGATGACGACCTGTTCGAGCGCCGCGCACTTCTCGCGCACCTCCTCGGCCATCGCGGGGTAGTCGGACGTCTTGAACTTGTCCGACGCCACCAGCAGCCGGATCCCGGCCTGGTTGAGGACGTACTCGAGCTCGTGCGCGCGGTAGGCCGGGTTGATGTTGACCAGGACGGCGCCGATCTTCGCCGTCGCGTACTGGAGGAACGTCCATTCCGCCCGGTTCGGCGACCAGATCCCGACCCGGTCGCCCTTGCCGATGCCCTGCGCGACCAGCCCCAGCGCCAGCGCGGACACCTCGGCGGCCAGCTCCCGGTAGGTCCACCGACGGCCGGCGGCCCGGTCGACGAGGGCGTCCCGCTCCCCGAACGCGGCCACCGTCCGGTCGAAGTTGTCGCCGATGGTGTCGCCGAGCAGCGGGACCTCCGAGGTCCCCGAGGCGTAGCTCGGCAGGGCGGGCGCGTCAGGCATGGTGCCTCCTGAAGTCGACGGTGACCCCGCCGAGTCTAGGAAGCGCTTGCCTGGTCAGCCAGCACTTGGCTCCGGGTACCGATTCGGCTCGCCTGCCGGGCGTTCGTCGGCTGGACATCCGACGGGTTCCGCTACGCTCGGGACCGTGCCGGAGGAATTCTCGCTGGGTTTGACGGAGGTCACCGCGGCGGTCCGGCGCACGGGCCTCCCGGCGCACTGGCACCCGTTCGAGATCCCCAGCCCGGGCCACACACTGGAGGAACACGAGCGAATCCTGGCGGCGGCGTGGGACTCCATGAGGGCGCGCGGCCTTGCGGGGCCGGAGAAGCTGGACATCGAGGTGGAGCAGACGCTCCGGGCGTGGACCCAGCCGGAGGTCCTGATCATCGTCCGCGCGGCGGAGGTGGCGGACGGCCGCCAGGTGTTCTACCGAGCAACGATCGGCCACGGCTTGGGCGTCTTTTCGGAACTGGCGGGCGAGGAGATCCTGTTCGCGCAGGCGCGGCCGGACCGGCTGGTCGACATGGTGGTCGGCATGCTGCCGAGCTATCGGCCGGTGCCGCTGGCGGAGCTGGCCTTCGTCGCCCCAGGCACCTCCGAGGACACCGACGCAGCGGCGGAGTTCTCGTCGTGGCCGCTGCACCGCTACGGCACGTTCGAGCTGTCAGCCCGGCGAGGCCAGGGCGCACTTCACCCAATCGGCTCAGCCATGTTCATCGACAACGACGGCGGCCGATTTTTGATGTTCAACGAGCCCCTACCGGGCCACCAGACCCGGCTGCGGTTCACCCCTTCGGATGGTTCTCACCTGCGGAGCTGGCTCCACGATGGTGGCCGGAACCACTGACGCCGCCGGTTCGTCACTAGTACAGTGCGGAGGGACCACGCAGGGTGGTCCCTGGACGACGGGGAGGGCGTCATGGGCGGTTCACAGTTCGGCGCACCGGGGTCGTTCACACCACCCGCGGCGGGAGACGCCGGAGCGAACTTCCTGTCTGGCCTGCTCGACGGACCGGCGGACTCGGAAGCGGCCCAGCGGGTCAGCGAGGGCGGTCACCACCTGAAGTCCCTCGCCGAGAGCGGCCAGTTCGCGGTGAACGAAGAGGGCTTCCAGGCGTACATGAAGGCCTGCGACTTCTTCCTCGACGGTTACAACCGGATGATCGTCGATGTTCGGGAGCTGGCAGCCCAGGCGAAGATGGGCGGCAGCGAATACGCCAAGGCCGTCGCCGCATTCAATGTGCAGGTTGCCGACGGGGACGAGCAGTCATTGATCCCCAATCTGATCCGGATGCGTGACGGAGTTCAGCAAGCGCGCGAAGCAATGGTGATCGCGCGCAAGAACTACCGCGAAACAGAGGATGCCCACAGCATGACGTTCAGTCAGCTCAGCAAGGGGCTGCAGGAGCAGTGACCGCCCGACGCGCCGCGGCCGTGACAGCCACGTTGGCCTTCGCCTTGACCGCCTGCACGAGTCAAGTCGGTGGCCAGGCAACACCCAGTTCGCAGGCACCCGGCTCGACCGTTCCCGGCACGGGTAGTTCAACCGCCGACACCGGAAACCCGTTCTCGGGCATCAGCTCTTGCTCAATCCTCGATCAGGCGCTCGCCGGCCAAGGCTTCCCCAAGGCTGAGCCATTGGTCGCAAACCCGAAAGAGGGATGCCGAACCACCAAACCCACGTCCGGCGACACACCCGGCGTGGACGTGGGACTTTCTTTGAACCCTGGCCGGGGCTACAAGGAGAACGTCGGCAACCCCAGCCAGGCGAGTGAAGGAAACGTCAACGGGCGTCCGGCGGTCATGGAACGCGAGCCGGAAAACTCACCCGGACAGTGTGACGTGTGGTTGGAAGTGAAACCCAACTCTCGCGCCTTCGTCCTGCTTGCCTCGGGCTCGGACACCGCCAAGGCCTGCCAGCTGGTCGAAGACATCGCCGCAAAGGTCGAACCGCTACTGCCGAAGAACTGAGACGGAGTCCAGCCATGAGTCAACCGCACCGGGCGCAGCATCGCCAGTCCGAGGGTGACTACTACGCGGCCACCGAACAGAAGCTTCAGGGCAACACCGACGCACAGAAGTTGACTCAGAAAGCCGCGTCGGATTATTCGGTCGCGCAGGGGAAGCTCCTGCAGGACGGCCAGAACCTGCGCGGCGACTCGCCGGCGCCGGGCGAGAACTACGCGAACAGCCCGCACGAAGTGCTCTACGACATGGTCCACAAGGATCTCGACATCGAGGGCATCAACGACCGCAGCCGCGTGGCCAATGTCTATGGCAACTGGCTGGCCGACGCCTCCAACCAGTTCCGCGATGCGGCGACGGCGGCCGGTGGCTCCTGGCAGGGTCCCGCGGCCGAGCAGGCGAACACCTTCTTCCAGAGCACCGCCGGCCACACCGAGCAGACCGGCAACGCCATGCAGCTGGTCTCCAATCACTACTCCCAGCAGTCAGCCGCCGCTCACTACGCCAAGACCAACATGCCCGAGCCCACCGGCTTCGACCAGCAAGCCGAGATGGACAAGGCTCGGCAGCAGTACGAATCCGGCAACCTCATCGGCATGAACACGACGATGGTCGGCATCCAGGCCAAGCAGCAGCAGGCCGATGCCGCTCATCAGCAGGCCGTTCAGGTTCTCCAGAACCTCGACTCCACCTACCACGAGACCGCCAGCACCCAGCCCACCTACACCCCGCCTCCCCAGCTGGGGCAAGGGGATTCCACCTCGGCCAGCGGGTTCCACGGCACCAGCAGCGCCGGCTTCACCGGCACTCCCACCATCGGCGGCACCGGGCCGGGGATCGGGCCGGGCACCGGTCCCGGCGGCACCACCGGGACCTTCGTACCCGGCGGGCCGGGAGGCACCGGCCCCAACCCGCCCGGCACCACGCCGCCGAACTTCGTGCCTCCGGGCACCAGTAGCGGGACCGGTACCTTCGGTGGCAACACCAACTTCCGCTCCGCCCCCGCCGCGAGCAGCTTCGGGCGCGTCACCCCCGACGGCCTCGCCATGCCCGGGACCACCGCCGGCGGCTCACCGAACAGCGGGGACACCCTCCGGAACAAAGGCGTCGGGCGGGCCGGCTCCGGGTTCGCCGGGTCGCGGGTGTCCGGCAGCGCGGGCGGCGCCGGGGCCACGCCGAAGGAAACCGCGGGCCAAGGCGGCAAGACCGGCAGCAAGCCAGGCGAACGGCTCGAGCGCGGAGCGACCGCGGCCGCCGCGGCCAAGGGCAAAGCCGGCAGCAACGCCGGCGCCGCCGGGACCGGTGCCGGCAAAAAGAAGGAAGACGACAAAGAACACAAGAACAAGTACGCCGTCGACGAAGCGGTCTTCGATCTCAAGACCGAACGCGGGCCCGATGGGGAAAAGGTCGTGAAGCCGACCATCGGGGAGACCACCTAAGGGACAGACCCGAGGGAAGCCGGGAAAACCACGGCTACATTGGTGACATGCGCTTCTTCATCGTCGACGCCTTCACCGATCGCGCCTTCACCGGGAACTCCGCCGGGGTCGTCCTGCTGGACGAGCCCGCCGATCCCGCCTGGATGCAGGCCGTCGCCGCCGAGATGAAGCACGCCGAGACCGCCTTCGTCGTCACCGGAACAGGCGGAACATCAGGCCCCAAGTCGCTCCGGTGGTTCACCCCCGCCGTCGAGGTCGCCCTCTGCGGACACGCCACCCTCGCCGTAACCCACGTCCTCGGCGGCGAACAGACCTACGCCACCAAAAGCGGTGAACTGCGGGCCACCGCGAACGACGGCTGGGTCGAGCTGGACTTCCCCTCCGACCCGCCGCACCCCACCGACGACGACCTGTCCGGAATCCTCCCCGGCGTCGACATCGAGTACACCGGGCGCGGCGTCGAGAACCTTTTCGCCGTCGTAAGCGACAGCCAGACCGTGCGGGCCCTCGAACCGGACCTCGGGAAGCTCAAGGACACCTGGACCGGGCGACTCCTGGTGACCGCACAAGGCGACGGAACAGACTACGTGAGCCGCTTCTTCGCCCCCGGCGTCGGCATCGACGAGGACCCCGTCACGGGCTCCGCGCACTGCATCCTCTCGCCCTACTGGTCCGAGCGGCTCGGCAGGAAAGAACTCACCGGCGAACAGGCCTCGGCACGCGGCGGCATCGTCCGGACCCGCCAGGACGGCGACCGCGTCCACCTCGCCGGCCAGGCCGTCACCGTCCTCAGCGGGGAGCTGCACGTCTGATGCGCGTCCTGCTGAACATCATCTGGCTCGTCCTGTGCGGCTTCTGGATGGCCGTCGGCTACCTGGTCGCCGGGGTGATCTGCTGCATCCTGATCGTCACCATCCCGTTCGGGCTGGCGTCGTTCCGGATCGCGCGCTACGCGTTCTGGCCCTTCGGCCGCACGGTCGTCGACCGGCGGGACGCGGGCGCCGCCTCGTGCGTCGGCAACGTCGTGTGGTTCGTGTTCGCCGGGTGGTGGCTCGCGCTCGGCCACGTCTTCACCGGCGTCGCGCTCTGCCTCACGATCATCGGGATCCCGCTCGGCATCGCGAACTTCAAGCTGATCCCGGTGTCACTCGTGCCGCTCGGCAAGGAGATCGTCGAGATTCCCTAGGACTCCGGCGAGAACGGCAGCTCGACCACCAGGCACGGCCCGCCGACGAAGAGGCCGCCGTCGACGCCGAGGGCCTTGCCGCCCGCGTACAGGAACGGGCCCTCGATCTGCGTCGGGTGGATGCCCAGCTGGTCGGCGATGACGCTGTGGCCGTGCACGATCCGCGAGCCGCCGAGCAGGTCCATCAGTTTCTGCGCGTTTTCCTCGCCGTCCGGGCCGCGGAAGGCGTAGCGCGTCGTCATGCGGCGCCAGACGTCCCACCACGCCTCGATGTCGCTGCCCTCGAGGATCTCGCGAGCCGCCTCGTTGATCTCGTCGATCGACGAGCCCCAGTCGAGGTACTCCAGCGTGTCCGAGTGCAGCAGCAGGTGGTCGGCGGCGACGGCGGCCAGCGGGCGCGCGGTCAGCCACTCGATGTGCTCCGGGGTCAGCCGGTCCTGGTCCGACAGCAGGCCGCCGTTGATCTCCCAGCTGCGGGCGAAGCTGCGCGGGCCGAAGTCGGACGGCACCGGCTCGTCGCCGAAGTGGTACATCCCCAGCGCGAGGATCTCGTGGTTGCCCAGCAACGTCTGGACCTGGCCGCCGGCGTCGGCCGCCTGCTCTTCGAGCCGCATGACCAGGTCGATCGCGCCGACGCCGTCCGGGCCGCGGTCGACGAAGTCGCCGAGGAACCACAGCCGGCCCTCGCCGCCGGACCAGTTGTCCTCTTCGTCGACCAGGCCCTCGGCTCTCAGGGCGTCGGCGAGTTCGTCACGGTGGCCGTGGACGTCACCGACCACATACGTGGACTTGCTCATCCGGTGACGATAAGCCCTGCTTCCGGTGTGGCGTAGGTCAGCCTTCTCCGAACGGGTCCAGGGTCCGCCCGATCAGGTCAGCGACCGAGTCGATCACCATCGTCGGCCGGTACGGATAGCGTTCGGCCGACTCCGGGGTGGATATGCCGGTGAGCACCAGGATGGTCTGCAGCCCGGCCTCGATGCCCGAGTGCACGTCGGTGTCCATCCGGTCGCCGATCATCAGCGTCGACTCCGAGTGCGCGCCGAGCCGCCGCAGCGCCGAGCGCATCATCAGCGGGTTCGGCTTGCCGACGTAGTACGGCGAGCGCCCGGTGGCCTTCTCGATCAGCGCCGCGACGGACCCGGTGGCCGGCATCGAGCCCTCCAGGCTGGGGCCGGTCGCGTCCGGGTTCGTCGCGATGAACTTCGCGCCGCCCTCGATCAGCCGGATCGCGCGCGTGATGGCGCTGAAGCTGTACGTGCGGGTCTCGCCCAGCACGACGTAGTCGGGGTCGCGCTCGGTCAGCACGTAGCCGACCTCGTGCAGCGCCGTCGTTAGGCCCGCTTCGCCGATGACGTACGCCGAGCCGTTCGGCCGCTGCGACGAGAGGAACTTCGCGGTCGCCAAGGCCGAGGTCCAGATCGACTCCTCGGGGATGTCGAGCCCGGTGCGCTCCAGCCGCGCCCGCAGGTCGCGCGGGGTGTAGATCGAGTTGTTGGTCAGCACCAGGAAGTCGATGCCGTTCGCCTTCAGCTCGGCGAGGAACTCGTCGGCCCCCGGGACGAGGTGCTCCTCCTTCACCAGGACGCCGTCCATGTCGGAGAGGTACGTCCACCGGCGTTCGCTCATGGTCCGGAACCTATCACGCGCGCGAGACACCTGCGTGATACGGAGAAAAGGGCTACAGTTGGAATTGCCGTTACCGCGAGGGGAGTCGCGCTACCGGTCACCGAGGGGGTTCGGGGGAATACTTTTCGACGTCGGCGCCGTGCACGTCGCGGCGCAATTCTTCCTGCCCCCGCACCGAAGGGGGAGAACCATGACCGAAATCATCGAACGCCCGGTGACGTCCGGGCCGATCACCGCACCGAACTGGGGACTCACCAAGTTCCTCGACCCACTCCGCATTCCACCCGTGCACCGGCCACGCGGCCGGGAAACGATCACCATCCCGATGATCGAAAAGCGGCAGCGGCTGCACTCGGAATTGCCCGAAAGTACGTTGTGGACGTACGCGGGCCATTTCCCGGGTCCGACGATCGAAGTGCGCAGCGGCCGGCAGCTGCGGATTTCGTGGTCGAACGAAATCGACGGCGAGTTCCCGCTCGTGGCCGTTCAGGGCCCGCTCACCGACGCGCCCACCAGCCGGCCGGGCCGCGAACTGGACAAGCCGGGCTACTCGATCGTCGAGGGCGTCGCCGACCTGCCGGCGTGGACGGTCGTCCACCTCCACGGCGCACGCACCAACGCCGGTAACGACGGCTGGGCGCACAACGCGGGCCTGAAGGGGACGTCCCAGCTGGCCGAGTACCAGAACCGCCAGCAGGCGATGCCGCTCTGGTACCACGACCACGCCATGGCGATCACGCGCTTCAACGTCCACACGGGCCTCGCGGGGATGTACCTGATCCGCGACGACGAGGAGGACGCGCTCGGCCTGCCGCACGGCGACCGCGAGATCCCGCTGATCATCACCGACCGGAACCTGGACCTCGACCCGGCGACGGGCGCGCTCACCGGGCAGCTGCTCTTCAAGTTCCCGGTGATCCCGAACGGCCCGGCGATCCCGTTCTCGGGCCCGTTCACCCTGGTCAACGGCGTGATCTGGCCGCACCTGGACGTCGACGCGCGGTGGTACCGCTTCCGCGTGCTCAACGCGGCCAACTCGCGGTTCTACACGCTCGACCTGGTCGACGAAAACAACGTGCCGGTCAACGACGCCGTCCGCCTGATCGGCACCGACGGCGGCCTGCTGCCCGCGCCGGCCCCGCTGCCGAACGGCGGGCTGACCGTCGCCCCAGCCGAGCGCTTCGACGTCCTCATCGACTTCAGCCGCTTCAAGGGGCAGAAGCTCAAGCTGCGCAACGCCGATCCGCGGCTCGGCGTGATCGAGCCGGACCTGATGGAGTTCCGGGTGGACGGCCGGACCAAGCACGACCCGTTCACGCTGCCGGAGAAGATCTCGACGTCCTACGTCCGGCTGCGGCACGGCACGACGCTGCCGGAAGACCACGACCACGTCTGGGTCGCGCTGCTGCTCAACAAGGCGGGCCACCCGGAGATGTGGGACCTCGAGCAGGTCGAGGCGGACCCGGGCGGCGAGGGGATCATCCAGGTCCAGGACCCGAACGGCGGCCTGAAGACGTTCCGGATGATCGGCCGGATCTTCGACGACACCACCGGGATCTTCATCGACCACGACCGGTGGGCGGTGTGGAACATCCTGCACGTGGCGAACGGCGGGCCGTCGCACCCGATCCACATCCACCTGACGGAGTTCCAGGCGCTGTTCCGGCGGCGCTTCACGACGACGTTCGACCAGGCCGCGGAGCGGACGACGGCCCCGATCGACGGGTTCACCGACGTCCCGCTGGAGAAGTACGAGGAGGGCTGGAAGGACACGATCATCGTGAACCCCGGCCAGTGGGTGAGCGTCGCCGGGCAGTTCGGCGGTGGCACCGGCGAGTTCATGTACCACTGCCACATCCTCGACCACGAGGACGAGGGCATGATGCGGCCGTTCGTCGTGCACCCGCCGGCGGTGGCGAAGTTCCACGTCCACCCGGGCGGCGGCCACCACCACGACGACGCAGCCTGATCCCGCCGGCTAGGAGGCCGCGGCCGGGTGGATCGCCACGGTCGCGGCCTTCACCGACAGCGTCACCGCGGAGCCGGGCTCCAGCGCGAGCTCGGCGACCGCGGCCGGGGTGAGGTCGGCGGTGAGGCCGTGGGCCCAGCCGTCGCCCTCGGCCCGGATCCGGATCACCGGGCCGTGCGGCTCCAGGGCCGCGACGACGCCGTCGGCCGTGTTGCGGGGGCTCCCGTGGTGGTCGCCGTCGTGCGGGTAGACGGCGACGGCATTCGGCGAAAACACCGCCACCGCGGGCTCCCCGGGCACCACGTCGGCGGCCGGGATGCCCGCCACCACCGAACCGGACGCCGTCCGCAGCCCTTCGGCCACCGCGGTCCCCGCCACGAGGTTGAGGCCGGCGATCCGCGCGGTGAACGCCGTCCGCGGCGCCGAAAGCACTTCACGGGTCGGGCCGCGTTCGACCACCCGGCCCTCGTTCAGCACCGCGACGTGGTCGGCGAGCGCGAGCGCGTCCAGCGGGTCGTGCGTGACGAGCACGGTCGTCGGCCCGGTCTTGAGGACCCGGCGCAGCAGGCCGCGGATCGCCGGTGCGGCGTCGACGTCGAGGGCGGCGAAGGGCTCGTCGAGCAGCAGGAGGTCCGGTTCGGCGGCCAGTGCCCTGGCGATCGCGACGCGCTGGGCCTGGCCACCCGACAGCTGCCCCGGCCGCCGGTCGGCCAGCGGGACGGCGTCCACTTCGGCCAGCCAGTAGAAGGCGCGCTCCCGGGCGGCCCGGCGGCCGGCGCCGGTCGAGCGCGGCGAGAAGGCGACGTTGTCCGCCGCGGAGAGGTGCGGGAAGAGCAGGGCGTCCTGGGAGAGCAGCCCGATCCCCCGGCGGTGTGGCGCGACGCCGGCCAGCGCGCGGCCGGCGACGGTGATCTCCGCCGACGCCGGCGTGATCAGCCCCGCGAGGCAGCCCAGGACCGTCGACTTCCCGGAGCCGTTCGGGCCGAGCAGGGCCAGCACGTGCCCAGTGGGGACGTCGAGCTCGACGTCCAGCGAGAACGAACCGCGCACGGCGGTGATCCGGGCGGCGAGGCTCACCGGAGGCCGCCTTCCCACGAGCGCGGCCGCGCGACGGCGATCACGACCACCGCCACGACGATGAGCAGCAACGAGAGCGCGACCGCGCTGTCGATGTCCACTTCGGCCTGCGTGTAGACCTCCAGCGGCAGCGTGCGGGTGACGTCTTCGAGGCTGCCGGCGAAGGTGATCGTGGCGCCGAACTCCCCGAGCGCGCGGGCGAAACTGAGGACGACGCCGGAGCCGAGGGCGGGCAGCAGCAGCGGCAGCGTGACGCGGCGGAACACGGTCCACGGGCGCGCGCCGAGCGTCGCGGCGACCTGCTCGTAGCGGTCGCCGGAGCCGCGCAGCGCGCCTTCGAGGCTGACCACCAGGAACGGCATCGCGACGAACGTCTGCGCGATGACCACGGCGGCCGTGGTGAACGGGACGGACTCCCCGGTCAGCGCGGTGATCAAGGCGCCGAGGAAGCCCTTGCGGCCGAGCAGGTAGAGCAGCGCGAGGCCGCCGACGACCGGCGGCAGCACCAGCGGCAGCAGCACGATCGAGCGCAGCACCCGGACCCCGCGGAAGCGGGCCCGCGCGAGCACGACGGCCAGCGGCACACCGAGCAGCACACAGGCCAGCGTGGACAGCGCGGCCGTGATCAGCGACAGCCGCAGCGCGTGCCACGACGACGGCGTGCCGATCAGCGACGGCAGCCGCGTCAGGTCCGAGCGCACCAGCAGCCCGACGACCGGGAGGACGACGAGCGCCAGCGCGAGGGCGGCCGGGATGCCCAGCACCCACGGGACGCGCGAACGGCCGGCCGGGACGGATCCCGGCCGGCCGTTCGGGGAACGCTTACTGCGCAGGACCGAACCCGGCCTTCGTCAGCTCGGTCTTGCCCTCGGCGCCGAGGACGAAGTCGTCGAACTCCTTGGCCAGCGCGCTCTGCCCGCCCTTGACCACGGCGATCGGGTAGCTGTTGATCGCCTGGGCCGCCTCCGGGAAGTCGACCTTGGCGACCTTGCCCGCGGCCGACGTCGTGTCGGTGACGTAGACCAGACCCGCGTCGGCGTCACCGGAGGCGACCTTGTTCAGCACCTGCTTGACGTCCTGCTCTTCGCTCTTCGGCTTGAGCGTGACGCCGGTCGCCGTCTCGGCCTTCTTGGCCGCCGCACCGCACGGCACCTGCGGGGCGCAGGTGATCACGGTCAGGCCGGGCTTGTTCAGGTCGGCGAAGGACTTGATCCCCTTGGGGTTGCCCGGCGCGACCGCGATGGCGAGCTTGTTGGTCGCGAAGACCGCCGGCTGCCCGTCGACCACGCCGCCCTGGACGGCCTTGTCCATGGTGGCCTGGTCGGCCGAGGCGAAGACGTCGGCCTTGGCGCCGTTGGTCAGCTGCTGGACCAGGCCGGACGAGCCCGCGAAGCTGAACTTCACGGTGGTGCCCGGGTGCTTGGCCTCGAACGCCTTGCCGAGCGCGGTGAACGACTCGGTGAGCGACGCGGCGGCGAACACGGTCAGCGTGCCGCCACCCGAGTTCGCGGCCCCCTTGGGCGCGGGCGCGGTGACCGACGCGCCGGGCTTCGTGCTGGGCTCGTCCGAGCTGCTGCACGCGCCCGCGAACAGGGCAACGGTGGCCACGGCGAGAACAAGCTTCTTCATCGACTTCCTTCCGGTGTTTCCACCACCACAGTGGTCGCTTTGACCACCGCAACCGCGAGCACCCCCGGGCGCAGGCCCAGCTCGCGGACGGCTTCCGTACTCATCAGGGACACCACGCGGTGCGCCCCGCACTGCAGTTCCACCTGGGCCATCACCTTGTCGGCGATCACCTCGGTGACCAGCCCCACGAACCTATTGCGGGCGGACCGGCCGACCGTGGACGGGTCGTCGGGCGCGGCGGCCTGCGCGCGGGCGAACCCGGCGAGCTGGGCGCCGTCGACGACCTTGCGGCCGGCGGCGTCGTCGGTGGCGGTCAGCTGCCCCGCCCGCACCCACCTCCGGACGGTGTCGTCGCTGACCCCGAGCAGGCGCGCGGCCTCGGACAACCGAAATTGCGGCATGCCGCAGACATTATCTCCGCAGGTGAGGAAAAGCTATGCGGGGCGCGAATTCCCCATGACCTCGGCGCGCAGCTCGTCGAGCATGACATTCTGATAACGCTCGATCACTTTTCGCTCCGCCGGGGAGAACTGCGCGAGCAGGTCCCGAAGGGTGCCGAAGGCCGACTCGAAGAGCGGGGCGAAGCGCTCGGCCGCCCCCGGCACCACCTCGACGAGGACCTTGCGCCGGTCCTCGGGGTCGCGCACGCGGCGGACCAGGCCGACCTTCTCCAGCCGGTCGATGACCCCGGTGACCGCACCGGTGGACAGGCCGGTCAGCCCGGCGATCCGGCCCGCCGTGAGCGGCCCACCTGCCTGGATGACGAGGTCGAACGTCTTGTGATCGGTGCCGGACAGGCCCATCCGCTCGGCGATCCGGGCGTGCCGCAGGACGGTGAACGTGCTGCCCTGCCGGCCCAATTCCGCGAAGCGGAAGAGTTCCTCTTCGGTGACCGGGTAAGTCTTTTCCGCCACAGGCCCTCGTTAGTTCGGCTCCTGAACCACTCACTGCGCAAAGTATCCCAAGGGGCGTTCCGAGAGCTACCCTGGGCGCAATGACAGCAGTGGATCTCGGGTTTCCTCGCGTCCCCGGCACACGAGGGTCATCTCGCGTGCCCCGGCCCGAGAACCCGCATCTCATCGACACCTTCGGCCGGGTGGCCACCGATCTGCGGGTTTCCCTGACGGACCGGTGCAACCTGCGCTGCACCTACTGCATGCCCGCCGAGGGCCTCGACTGGATGCCCGGCGAGCAGGTGCTGACCGACGACGAGCTGGTCCGGCTGATGCGGATCGCCGTCGAAATGCTGGGCGTCACCGACATCCGGCTCACCGGCGGGGAACCGCTGCTGCGGCCGGGCCTCGAGGACCTCGTCGCGCAGATCACGGCACTCTCGCCGCGGCCCCGGTTGTCCATGACCACCAACGGCATCGGGCTCGCCAAGCGCGCGGCCGGGCTCGCGGCCGCCGGGCTGAACCGGATCAACGTCTCGCTCGACACCGTCGACCCCGAGCTGTTCAAGACCATCACCCGGCGAGACCGGCTCTCCCACGTGCTCGCGGGCCTCGCGGCGGCGCGGGACGCCGGGATGGCGCCGGTGAAGGTCAACGCCGTGCTGATCCGCGGGCTCAACGAGACCGAAGCCGTGCCGCTGCTGAAGTTCTGCCTCGACGAGGGCTACCACCTGCGGTTCATCGAACAGATGCCGCTGGACGCCCAGCACGGCTGGAACCGCGGCGAGATGATCACCGCGGCCGAGATCCTTTCGATGCTGGCGACGTCGTTCGAGCTGACGCCGGCCTCGGAGGCCCGCGGCGGCGCGCCGGCCGAGCGCTGGCTGGTCGACGGCGGGCCCGGCGACGTCGGCGTGATCGCGTCGGTGACCCGGCCGTTCTGCTCGGCCTGCGAGCGGACGAGGCTGACCGCCGACGGCGCGGTGCGCTCCTGCCTGTTCAGCAACGACGAGACGGATCTGCGGTCCCTCGTGCGCGCGGGCGCGCGCGATGAGGAGGTCGCGGACGCGTGGCGGGCCACGATGTGGGGCAAGCTCGCCGGGCACGAGATCAACGACGCCGGGTTCGCGCAGCCGATCCGGCCGATGAGCGCGATCGGCGGTTGAGGTGGCGACGGTGACCATCGTGGTGCGGTACTTCGCTTCGGCGCGGGCCGCGGCGGGCGTGGACGAGGAGAAGGTGCAGCTGCCGGCCGGGGCGTCGGTCGCCGACGCGGCCGCCGAGCTGGCCCGCCTGCACCCGGCGGGCCTGCCGCGCCTGCTGGAGGCGGTCAGCTACCTGCTGGACGGCATCGCGGTCCGCGACCTGACCCGCACCCTCCGCGACGGCGCGGAGCTGGACGTCCTCCCGCCCTTCGCCGGCGGCTGACGGTCCCGAAGGGCCGGCCCGCGTACCTGGGCGGACGACACGGCGCCGACAGTCCACCGCGGCGTGTCGTCCAGCCAGGTACGCGTGGCGTCCGGAGCGGCAAGGCGTTGCTCCGTCCGGACCAGCGGGCGCGAGTTCGTTCTCCCTGTAAAACGGCTGCCGCTCGAGTCTCGCCGCCGACCACTCGGCGACGGGCGTTCCGGGCCCTCGGCGTGGCGCGTCACCGATTCCGGGTGTTCGCGCGAAGCTGATCCCGCACGGTCGCCATCCTTCCGGTGACCTGTTTCACCTGGTCCGTCGCCCTGTGTCGGGGTCGGCGGGCCGAGCCGGCGGCCACCGGCGCTCCGACCGGGTCGGGAAACCGCACGAACGGGTGGGACTACTGTGACTCCTGGGGCAACTGATGCAGGATTGTCAAGTCTGGCGCCATCCCCGCGAGGCCCATAAGATGCGCGCTTCAATCGCGATCCGGAGGGCGCGAATGGCCCATTCGCTGCCCGAAACACGTGATGCAAGCCTCACGATCCGTGTTTTATCTCGGCAAGGAAACGGCCAGATAACGGCCCCCTGACCTGCACAAACAGGCATATCGACCGGGGTTGCGTGCCGTTACTGTGACGTAGGTCACGCCCCGAATAATTTCCGATCACGGCCATCGTTACGTACCGTCGCTTTTCGGTTGGCCCCGACCGACCGACGCAAGACCGGGAATCCGAAGCGCCTAGCCCTGTCCGACGGATCCCCGGACCCATACCCCGAGCGAAAGCATTTCCGGACAGGGACGAGGGGACGACGAAGACGCGGCGTGCGTCGGACTCGTCTGCCGGCCTGGGATGGCCGGCGCCAGGACCCCGATCCTGACCCGCACACCGGTTCGTAGGCGCTGGGAAACCGAGAAGCATCCAAATGTCTTACCGAGGCAAGCACCGCAAGATGTCCGCTGCCACCCGCACCGTCGCTCGCGTCGCCATCGCGGGCATTGCGGTCGGCGCTCCCCTCGCGATCGCCGCGACCCCCGCGTCGGCGACCAACTGGGACGCCATCGCGCAGTGCGAGAGCAGCGGCAACTGGAACACGAACACCGGCAACGGCTACTACGGCGGCCTGCAGTTCTCGCAGAGCACCTGGAAGGCCTACGGCGGTACCGGCAGCGCGGCGAACGCTTCCCGCGAGGAGCAGATCGCCGTGGCCGAGCGCGTCCTGCAGGGTCAGGGCATCGGCGCGTGGCCGGTCTGTGGCAAGAAGGGCGGCGGCTCGTCGGCCCCCAAGGCCAGCGGCAACACCACCAAGAAGGTGACCCCGAAGAAGAGCACGACCGCGCCCGCCCCGAAGAAGGCGGCGGCGCCGGCCCCGGCGGCCGCCCCCGCGGCGACCGGCGTGAGCAGCTCCAACCCGGCCGGTGACTACACCGTCGTGGCGGGCGACACCCTGTCCAAGATCGCCAAGCAGTTCAACGTCCAGGGCGGCTACCAGAAGCTGCAGGAGCTGAACGCGAAGTACATCCCGAACGCGGACCTGATCCTCGTCGGGCAGAAGATCGCCACCAAGTGACGATCTCGCAGTGATGCACGAGTCCGGCCTCGAGCCGTGACCTGAAAGGGGCTCCCACCGCCGATCCCCCGGGCGGTGGGAGCCCTTCACGCGTTCCACGGCCCCGGAACTGTCGGCCCTCACCGGTAAGCTGGACACCGGGGGCCGGAGGCCACCCCAGCGGCCACAGAGCCGCCTCAACGTGGAAACAGCCGACGGCAGGCGCTCAGGGCGCGAGAGCGCCTCTCAGGGGCGCGTAATCCCGGTAACCGGACAACCCCACCCAAAGCGCCGTCAGCCCGCCTGCATGTTCCTCAAGCCGGGCCTGCCACCGCCGCCGCCCGGACCGGTTCGCCGCGGCCGGGTCGCGGCGTTCCGGATCACGGCGAGTTGACCCACTCGTCCGTGCCGTCGGTGAAGTGCTGGTGCTTCCAGACCGGCAGCCGCGCCTTGACCTCGTCCACGAGCTCCGAACACGCCGCGAACGCCTGCCCGCGGTGCTCCGCCGCCACGGCGCAGGCCAGCGCGACGTCGCCGATCGTCAGCGCGCCCACCCGGTGGCTCACGGCGACCGCGCGGACGCCGGACCAGCGCGCCGACAGGTCCGCGACGACGTCCGCGATCACCTGGCCGGCGCTCGGGTGGCCCTCGTACGTCAGGTCGCGGACGCCCTTGCCGCCGTCGTGGTCGCGGACCACCCCCGCGAACGTCACCACCGCGCCCGCCGCGTCGTCCTCGACCAGGCGGGCGTGCTCCTCGACCGACAGCGCCTCTTCGGTCACCAGTGCCCGCGCGACCCGGACCGCGGGCGCGGCGGCGGGGCGCGGGTGGTCGCCTCCGGCCAGCTGGTCGACAGCGTGCTCCAGGATTCCGTCCAGGACGCCGAGGCCGTCCTTGACGCCGCCGCTGGAGCCGGGGAGGTTCACGACCAGGGTCCGCCCGGCCACGCCCGCCACCCCGCGCGACAGCACCGCCGTCGGCACCTTCGGCAGGCCCGCCGCGCGGATCGCGTCGGCGACGCCCGGCAGCTCGCGGTCCAGCAGCGCGCGGGTGACGTCCGGGGTGCGGTCGGTCGGCGAGATGCCGGTGCCGCCGGTGGTGAGCACCACGGCGACGCCGTCGGCCAGCGCGGCCCGCAGCGCGACGCCCACCGGGTCGCCGTCCTCGACGACGACCGGCGCCGGCACGTCGTACCCGCGGTCCGCCAGCCAGGCGGCGATCACCGGGCCGGTCTTGTCCTCGTAGACGCCCTTCGCGGCGCGGTTGGACGCCACGATCACGCGCGCGCTGCGCTTCACGGCCGCTCCCAGGTTCCGGTCTTGCCGCCGTCCTTGCGGAGCAGGCGGACCTCGTCCAGCGTCGCCGCCGGGTCGACGGCCTTGATCATGTCGTGCAGCGTCAGCCCGGCGACGGCCACCGCGGTCAGCGCCTCCATCTCGACGCCGGTGACGTCGGTGGTCTTCGCCGTCGCGCGGATGCCGACCTCGGCCTCGCCGAGGGCGAACTCGACCTTCACCCCGGACAACGCGATCTGGTGGCACAGCGGGATCAGCTCGGGCACGCGCTTGGCGCCCATGATCCCGGCGATACGCGCGGTGGCGAGGGCGTCGCCCTTGGGCAGGCCGTCGGTGGCCAGCAGCCGGAGCACCTCGGCGGTGGTCCGCACGGTCCCGGCGGCGAGCGCGGTGCGCGCGGTGGCGGTCTTGCCGGAGACGTCGACCATCCGGGCGGCGCCGGTCTCGTCGACGTGGCTGAGTTCACTCACACGCCGAGGCTACTTCCGCGATCGGGTGATGCCGCGGCGGCCGGTCGTTCAGAACCCCGGATTCTGATAATCTGATCCCGTGCTGGAACTGACCGCATCCGAAGCGTCCCGGTCGTTCTCCGCGGTGCTCGACGAGGCGGAGAACGGCGAAACGATCGTCGTGACCCGCAACGGCAGGCGGGTGGCGCTGATCGTGCCCGCACCGCTCGCGAACGGCGCCGAGGTGTGCCGGGTGTTCCACCGCTGGGCCGGAAAGCTCGACGTGGACGACCGGTTCGAGGAGAACGTGGCGCAGGTCCGCGAGACGGCATCCGCGGAGCTGGACGGCGACCCGTGGCGCGACTGATCCTCGACACCGGCATCCTCATCGACGCCGCCCGGCAGCGGCTGCCCCCGGAGGCGATCGGCGACGAGGACGACGTCGCCGTGCCGGCCCTGGCGATCACCGAGTACGAGGTGGGCCTGCGGCTCGACCCGAACCCGGCCCGCCGGGCGGCGCACAGCGCGTTCCTGGCGGAGTTCCTGGCCGTCACCCCGGTGGTCGACTACACGACGAGTGTCGTCGAGCACCACGCCGAGCTGCTGGCGCACCTCCAGCGGACCGGCCAGTCCCGCGGCGCGCACGACCTGATCATCGCGGCGACCGCCCGGGCCACCGGCCGCACATTGGTGACCACGGACGGCCGGGCCCGCTTCGACGACCTGCCGGACGTCGAAGTCCGGCTGCTGGAACGGGTTCGCTGAACCTCAGCGCGCACAGCCTCGGCGACCGCCCGGGCCACCACCAGCACACTGGTGACCACTGACGGCCGCCCCCGCTTCGACCACCTGCCAGAAGATCCGGCCGCCGGCCCTCAGCGCTCGGCGCGCACAGCCTTCCGGACCGCTTCCGCGACCGCGGGCGCCACCGCGCTGTCGAACACGCTCGGCACGATGAACGACGCGTTCAGCTTCCCGTTGTCCACCACGTCCGCGATCGCGTCGGCCGCGGCCAGGAGCATCGAGTCGTCGATGTTGTGCGCGTGGGCGTCCAGCAGGCCGCGGAACACGCCCGGGAACGCCAGGACGTTGTTGATCTGGTTCGGGAAGTCGCTGCGGCCCGTCGCCACGACCGCCGCGTGCTTCTGGGCCTCCAGGGGGTCGATCTCCGGGTCCGGGTTGGCCAGCGCGAAGACCACCGCGTCCTTGTTCATCGTCGCCACCTGCTCGGCGCCGAACAGGTTGGGGGCCGAGACGCCGATGAACACGTCCGCGCCCGCCAGCGCCTCGTGCAGGGTGCCGCTGACCTGCTCCGTGTTCGTGTGCGACGCGATCCAAGCCAGGTTGTCGTCGAGGTTGCCGCGCGCGGAGTGCACGATGCCGTCGATGTCCGCCGCGACGATGTCGCGCGGGTTCTTGTGCAGCAGCAGGCGGATGATCGCCGAGCCCGCCGCGCCGACGCCGCTGACCACGATCTTGCAGTCCTCGATGCTCTTGCCCACCACGCGCAGGGCGTTGCGCAGGGCCGCGACGACCACGATCGCCGTGCCGTGCTGGTCGTCGTGGAACACCGGGATGTCCAGCTGCTCGCGCAGGCGCTTCTCGATCTCGAAGCAGCGCGGCGCGGCGATGTCCTCGAGGTTGATGCCCGCGTACACCGGGGCCAGCGCCTTGGCGATCATGATGATCTCTTCGGTGTCCTGGGTGTCCAGGCACACCGGCCAGGCGTCGACGTCGGCGAACTTCTTGAACAGCGCCGCCTTGCCCTCCATCACCGGGAGCGCGGCGGCCGGGCCGATGTTGCCGAGGCCGAGCACCGCGGAGCCGTCGGTGAGCACCGCGACGGTGTTGCGCTTGATGGTCAGCCGGCGCGCGTCCTCGGGGTTGGCCGCGATCGCCTGGCAGACGCGGGCCACGCCCGGGGTGTAGGCGCGGGAGAGGTCGTCACGGTTGCGGAGCGCGACCTTGGGCGTGACCTCGATCTTGCCGCCGAGGTGGATCAGGAACGTCCGGTCGGAGACCTTGCGGACCTTCACGCCGGGCAGCGAGTCGAGCGTCTGGGTGATGTCGTTCGCGTGGTTCTCCGACAGCGCGTTGGCGCTGATGTCGACCACGATCGAGTCGGAGTGGGACTCGACGACGTCGAACGCGGTCAGCACGCCACCGACGCGGCCGACGGCCGCGGTCAGGTCACCGGCCGCGGTGACCGAGGCCGGGGCCTCCACCCGGACGGTGATCGAATATCCGGGACCGGGAACCGGCATGGCACTACCCCCGTGTGGGAAAGGTGGGCTGGGACGGGAGGAAACCTACTCCCGTGACCGCCCTCACGAGGCCCCGATACCGGTACTGACCAGTAACTATGCGGTCAGCGGTTGATCTCGGTCTCCGGGTGCACGTAGGGCACCGTGTCGAGGGGGAAGGTGAGGTCGCCGAACGGCGACAGCGCGCCCTGGCGGTCGGACGCCAGCTCGGTCACCGGGTGCTCGCCGGCCTCGCCCGGCCAGGTCGGGTCGACGCCCTTGTGCTTCTTCTCACCCTTGGCCACAACGTCCTCCACAGCGTCTTCGGTCTTACGGGGACAGTCTGCCCGAGACCGGGCGGCCTCTCGCAACCGCCCGGTATCCTGGTCGTCTATGCCCGCGACCTCTTTGGCGGACTGGCTGCGTGCGGAGTCCGACGACGCACTCACAGAGCTGCTCCGCACGCGGCGCGACCTGTCGACGCCCCCGCCCTCCGACAGCACGGTGCTGGCCACCCGGGCCGGCACGCCGGGCTCGGTCGCGCGCGCCTGCGAGGACCTCGACACCTTCACCCTGGCCGTGCTCGAAGCGTGCCTGCTCGCCGGCGCGGACCGTGACCCGGTGCCGGTCGAAGACGTCGCGAAGCTGGTCAAGGCCGACGTCACCGCGCCGCTGGCCTGCCTGCGGGCGCGGGCGCTGGCCTGGGGCCCGGACGACGCCCTGCGCGTGCCGCCCGCGGCCCGGGAAGCCCTCGGGCCGTTCCCGGCCGGGCTGGGCACGTCTTCGCCGTCGCTGGCCGCCGAGGACCTCGGCGCGCGGCTCGCCGAGTTGTCCGACGACGAACGCGCCGTGCTGACCGCCCTCGCCGCCGGCCCGCCGATCGGCCGCACCCGGGACGCCGGGCTCGACCTCTCGCTCGAGAAGGCCGAGACGCCGGTGCAGAAGCTGCTCGCCCGCGGCCTGCTGCTGCGGCGCGACGACCAGACCGTCGAGCTGCCGCGCGAGCTCGGCATCGCCGTGCGCGGCGGCGCGTTCGCGCCCGGCGCGCTCACCGAGCCCGAGCTGCCGGTCCACCCGCACCAGCCGTCCACTCTGGACGAAGCGGCGGCCGGTGAGGCGATGGAGTTCCTGCGCCAGACCGAAGCCCTGCTGCGCGCGTGGTCGGCGGCCCCGCCGCCGGTGCTCAAGTCGGGCGGCCTCGGCGTGCGGGAGCTGAAGAAGCTCGCCAAGGACCTGGAGGTCGACGACGCACAGGCGATCCTGCTGGCCGAGCTGGCCGTCGGCGCCGGGCTCGTCGCCGACAGCGAAGCGACCGTGCCCGAGTGGGTGCCGACGACGCTGACCGACTCGTGGCTCGCGTCGCCGACCGCGCAGCGGTGGATGACGCTCGCCCAGGCGTGGCTGGAGCTGCCGCGCCTGCCGGGAATGGCCGGCGGACGCGACGCCAAGGACAAGCCGATCGCACCGCTTTCGGAGGACCTGCGCCGCCCGCTGGCGCCGGTGGCGCGACGGCGGGTCCTCACCGCGCTGGCCGACCTGCCCCGCGGCGCCGGCGTGAAGAGCGTCGACGAGCTCGTGGCGGTGCTGGCCTGGCGCGCACCGAGGCGGGGCGGGCGGCTGCGGGACGAGACCGTCCGCTGGACGATGGCCGAGGCGAGCGCGCTGGGGATCGTCGGGCTCGGCGGGGTCACGACGGCGACGCGGGCCCTGCTCGCCGAAGACCGGCCGGGCGCGGTCGAGGCGATCATGGACGCGCTGCCCGCGCCGGTGGACCGCGTGCTGCTGCAGGCCGACCTGACGGTCGTCGCGCCGGGGCCGCTGGAGCCGGAGCTGGCGGCGGAAATCTCGGCCGCCGCCGACGTCGAGTCGGCGGGACACGCGACGGTCTACCGGATCACCGAAGCGTCGGTGCGGCGCGCGCTGGACACCGGCCGCACGGCCGACGAGCTGCACGCGCTGTTCAAGACGAAGTCGGCCACCCCGGTGCCGCAGGGGCTGAGCTACCTGATCGACGACGTCGCCCGGCGGCACGGACGGCTGCGTGGCGGCGTCGCGGCGTCGTTCCTGCGGTGCGACGACGAAGCCCTGCTGGCCGAGGTGCTGGCCCACCCGGTCGCGGCGGAGCACGCGCTGCGGCTGATCGCGCCGACGGTCGTGATCAGCCCGGACCCGCTCCACGAGGTCCTCACCGCGCTGCGCGGCGCCGGGTTCGCCCCGGCGGCGGAGGGCCCGGACGGCCGGGTGGTCGACATCCGGCCCGGCGGCCGCCGGCTCCCGGCGAAAGCACGGGCGGCGCGCCGCAGCCCGGGCGAGCAGGCGTTGCTGACCGAGGACCAGGCGGCCCGGATCGTCTCCAACCTCCGCGCCGGCGACGCGGCTTCGGCCCGCCGCCGCGGTTCCGCGGTGCGCGCGCCGGTCGGCGGCGGCGCGGACACGTCGGCGACGCTCGAACTGCTGTCCCGGGCGACGCTGGAGCGCCGCGAGGTGTGGATCGGGTTCGTGGACTCCCGCGGGACGGCGAGCCAGCGCGTGGTCCGGCCGGTGCGCGTCGGCGGCGGGGTTCTCGAAGGCGACAACAACGAGCGGTATTCGCTCCACCGGATCACGTCGGCCGCGCTCGTGGAGGACTGACACCCCGCTACAGCGCGCGCAGGCCCGCCAGGACGCGTTCCATGAACTCGCGGGACGACCGGTCGCCGAGGATCAGCTCGGTCTGGTGGATCAGCACAAGACCGATGTCGGCCATGTCGCCGACCAGCACCTTCACCACGCCCAGTGGCAGCCGCAGGTGCGCGGCGATCTCGGCGACGGACCGGGTGTCCAGGCACAGGTCGCAGATCCGGCGGTGCTCGACCGAGCGGACCCCGCGGTAGCGGCGCCCGTCGTCGGACGTCGAGACCAGCGCCTCCAGCGCCAGGTTGTGGTCGGACCGCGTGCGGCCGCCCGTGCGGGCGTACGGGCGGACCCGCGACCCCGGCGAAGCGACCGGCACCGGGCTCGCCACGCGGGCCGGCTCGTTCCAGGCCGGGTCCTCCCACGGTTCCGGGTTCGGGATCCAGCGGGTCTCCGGGTCCGGCGGGGGCGTCCAGTCGGCGGGGGGCGGCGGGGCCCACGCGGGCGGGGGCGCCGCCTGCCGCGCCACCGGGGCGGGCGGGGACACCGGGTGCGGCCGCGAGACCGGGGCCGGTGGCCGCGGCGCCGGCGGGCGCGGGGCGAGCGAACGCGGGGCGGCCTGCCGGTGCGACGGCGGAGCGGGCGGGCGCGCACCCCGCGGCGGGGTCCACGCGGGCTCCAGCGGCGGCGGCTCCGGCTCGAACCGCTCCCCGTCCTGCCACTCCGGCTCGACGGGGTCGTAGCCGTCTTCGGCCACCACCGGCGAGTGGGTGTTGCGGAAACCCACCGGGTCCGGGGGCTCCGGCGCGCGGCGGCCCTGGTAGCCCCCGAACGCCGGGCGGGCGTGCTCGTCGTGCTCCGGCGGGCGCCGGCTCGGGAAGCCGCCGGATTCCGGGCGGGCGAAGTCGTCGCCGAACTCCGGCTCGCGGCGGTCGTGGCCGCCCCGGCCGGGGAGCGCCTCGGGCTCCGGGCGGGCGTACTCGGGCGACGACGAGCGCCTGGCCCGGCGGCCCGTGGACTCGCCGTCGAACTCCGGCGTGGGTTCCGGGGCGGCGTAGTCCTCGCCTTCGTCGGCCGAGGAGCCCCACTCGCGGGTGTCCTCGTCCGTGTAGCCCTGCGCGTCCGGCTGCGGGCGGGCCGGCTTGCGCTTGGGCATGATCATCGACAGCGTCGACATGTCGAACTTGCTGGGCGAATCGAAACCCTCGCGCTCGGTGCCGCGGTGCAGTGCGTCCCAGCCGCTGGAGTCCGGATCGTCGAATCCCGAAATCCTCATCTCGCCCTACCCACGCACGCCGCCCTGGAGCTGGGCGCGCAGCTCGGGGGTGATCTGCTGGCCGACCCGCTCGACGAGCAGCGTCATCTCGTAGGCGACCGTGCCGATGTCGCACGTCGGCGCGGCCAGCACGGCCAGCGACGAACCGTCCGAAACGGACATCAGGAACAAGTAGCCGCGCTCCATCTCCACCACGGTCTGGTTGACACCGCCCGCTTCGAAGCAGCGCGCGGCCCCCGCCGTCAGGCTGATCAGCCCGGACGCGACCGCCGACAACTGTTCCGCGCGTTCCTGGGGCAGCCCTTCCGACGGCGCCAGCAGCAACCCGTCCGCGGACACCAGAACGGCGTGCGCGGCACCGGGTACCCGGCGGACGAAGTCCGTGATGAGCCAGCCGAACGTGCCCTGGCCGGAAGCCGTCACTCGTGCTCCTCCTTGCTCGTGCGGCGTCGCCCGCCGCACCCCGGAGCGCCCGGCACGGCCGGTCGGCGACGCCACGGTAAAGCGTATTCGCACCGCCGGTGGTGTCGAGTCCGCCACCAGCCGGCCGCTGGGCACCCTACGTGTGCACCCGGCCGACTTCCGCGGCAGCCCGGGTCGCCTCCCCCGTCCGGGGGACGCACCACGCAGTCTCCCACGCCTCGCGCCCGCGAGCTGTCCACGCAGGTCAGCCCGGGTGCGGAAGACCCTTGCGGATCCTCCCGTACCCGGCGCCGACGGACCGCACCGCCCGGTTACTCCTCCGGACGGTGACAGCACTCCCCGAAGTGGGTGAAGCACGCGGAGTTCACTCCAACGGCCGCATCCGGATCGGGGCGTCATGGGCTATCCCGCGCGCAACGCCGAATCGTGCGCGATCGCGTGCTGGACGACCGAGATCAGCACCTGCTTCGCGGACTCGCGCTCGCGCGCGTCGCACGCCATGATCGGGACCGACGGCGCGATGGTGAGCGCGTGCCGGACGTCCTCGATCTGGTGGTGCAGCAGCCGGTCGAAGCAGTTGATGGCCACGACGTAGGGCAGCTTCCGGTTCTCGAAGAAGTCGATCGACGGGAACGCGTCGGCGAGCCGCCGCGTGTCGACCAGCACGACCGCCCCGATGGCGCCGACCGCGAGGTCGTCCCACATGAACCAGAACCGGTGCTGACCGGGGGTGCCGAACACGTACAGCACCAGGTCCGAGTCCAGCGAGATGCGCCCGAAGTCCATCGCCACGGTCGTGGTGGTCTTGTTGGGCGTGGCCGAGGTGTCGTCGTGCCCGACGCTCGCCTCGGTCATCATGGCCTCGGTGGTCAGCGGGTCGATCTCGGAGATCGCCCCGACCAGCGTTGTCTTCCCCGAACCGAACCCGCCGGCGACCACGATCTTGGCCGACGAGGTCGGACCCGTCACCTGCGGCGCGTTCGCGTCGGAGTCAAATTCTCCGAAGCCCACTGAGCACCCTTTCCATGAACTCGATACTCGGGCGGTCGCCCACGGTCGGGCTGCTGGAGTGCACCAGCACCAGCCCGAGGCCCGCCACGTCACCAATCAACACCCGCACCACGCCGAGCGGCAGGCGCAGCAGCGCCGCCACCTCGGCCACCGACCTCGTGTCGAGGCACAGGTCGCAGATCGACCGGTGCTCGGGCACCCGGACCCGGTCCAGCATCCGGCCCTGTTCGCTGGTCGAGATCAACGCCTCGATGGCCAGGTCGAGCGTCGCCTTCGTCCGGCCCCGGGTCCGGAAGTACGGCCGGACCAGGCCGGACGTCTCCATTTCCGTCGGCGGCGGGGCGTCGACGTACTCCTGGTGGGCCTGCTGCGGCAGCGCCGCCGCGAACTCACCGGAGTCCGGACCCGAGCCGAAGTCACGCTCGGTCGTGTACGCCGCGAAGTCGCGTGCGTCGTACAGCGGCCCGCTCGATCCGCCGAACAGCTCCGATCCCGGACCGCCGAGCAGGCGGTCGCGGTACTCGGTGCCGCCGGCGATCGGCCGGAGCGGTTCCTGCCCGGCATTGCTGTCGGTCAGCCAGTTCGGCGGCTCCCGCACGGGGTCGCTGTCGGAGGCCTGCACCCGCCGCGCACGCCACTCGCGGTCGACGCGGTCCCGGAACGACTGCCAGTCCTCCCGGCCCTCGTCCGACTGATCGGACCACCCGCCGGAGAAGTCGTCACCGAGCCGGCCATCACCCCTCAAGCGCCCGTCGTCCACGGCTCTCTCCTCGGTTCCCAGGTCCTCAGCGGCGGACGGCCGCACCCTGCAGTTGCGCCCGCATCTCCGGAGTCAGCTGCTGGCCGACCCGCTCCACCAGCAAGGTCATCTCGTAGACGACCAAGCCGATGTCACTCTCCGGCGACCCCAGAACCGCCAGACACGAACCGTCGGAAACCGACATGAGGAAGAGGAAACCATTGGCCATCTCGACCACGGTCTGCGCCACCGTGCCGCCCTCGAACACCTTGGCCGCGCCGCGCGCGAGGCTGGTCAGCCCCGACGCCACCGCGGCCAGCTGGTCCGCCCGGTCCTTCGGCAGGCCTCGCGAGGCCGCCAGGAGCAGGCCGTCGGCCGACACCACGACCGCGTGGGCCGCGCCGGGCACCCGGTGCACGAAATCCGTGATCAGCCAAGCGAAGCTGCCGGCATTGTTCGCCTTGGCATGCGCCTGCCCGTTCGGCTGCGCGGCGCCACCCGGCTGCATTGCACCCGCCCGTGTCACTTTCACTCCTCACTGCTGTCTGTGGTGTTGCCACGCCCCGGAACCCCGCTGCCTTCCAGCCTCTCTTCGGCCGGGAGTTCCTTCAAGGCGTGCCGTCCCGAGGTGTAGCCCCGCTGGAAGCTTGCCATCCGGCTCCGCGCCGCGGACGCGGAGCGGGTGATCGCACCCGTTCCGGGCATACCGGCCCCTGCGTCCGCGAAGTTGTTCTGCGCCGGCGCCTCGGGCATCGAGCTCGAGCTCGGGCTGCTGATCGATCCCGGCACCAGGTAGGCGTTCGGGATGCGCTTGGGCAACCCGGCCGGGGTGATCTCCTCGTTCTTGGACTCCAGCAGCGACTGCGCCGCCTGCCAGCCGTCGTCGGATGCGCTGTGCCAGCCGTCGTCGGCGGGCAGGAGCGGGTGCCGGGTCGCCGCGGTCGGCTGCAGCTCGTCGCGGGACGGCTCGGCCGGCTCGGCGGCCGGCTGCTCGCCGGCACCGGTGAGCGGCGGCAGGTTGGGGTCTTCACCCTCGCTCTGCGGCGGCACCGGGTCGGCGGCCGAGTCGTCACCCTCACTGAACCAGCGTGACAGCACCGACTGGTAGATCGGCAACCGCCGGGTGGGTACATCGTCCTCGAGCGCCGACGAGCCGACCTCGGCCGCGGGCGGCGGGGCCGGTGGCGGCTCCTCCGGCGGCACGAACTTCGGCTCGCGCTTGGGCAGCACCAGCGGCGCGAACTGGGTGTCGCCGGCCCGCGAGCTGGCCCCGTCGCCGTTCGACGACGGCGTCAGCGGCGCCAGGTCCTCGGCGGTCGGCCAGGCCGGCGTTTCCGGCTTCGGCAGCTCCGGCGACAGGAACGGGCCCGCCGCGCGGCCGCCGCTGACCAGGTCGTCCAGGCTGATCGGCTGGTCGAGCGGCACCAGGCCGCCCTGGTTCGCCACGGGTTCGTGCACCGGTGGTGGCGGAGGCGGTGGTGCCGAAGGCGCCGGTGGCGTCTGCGCGAACGTCTGCGTCTGGTCGAAGTCCGAACGCGCGGCCGGGATCGGGATGCTCGGCATCGACATCGACGTCTCGGAGCGGTTCGCCGGCGGCGGCGTCTGCCGCTGCATGCCCGGGCGCAGCTGGGTCAGCAGCTCGGCCGGCACGACGACCCGGGCGATCACGCCGCCTTCGATGTCCTCGTTCTCGCGCAGCCGGACCTCGATGCCGTGGCGCTTGGCCAGCCGCGAAACCACGTACAGACCCATTCGCCGGGTCACCGACACGTCCAGGTCCGGCGGGTCGGCCAGGCGCGCGTTGACCTCGGCCAGCCGCTCCTCGCTCATCCCGACACCGTGGTCGGTCACCTGGATGGCGAGCGCCTTGCGGCGGGTCACCACGGCCCGGACGATGACCTTCGTCTCCGGCTCGGAGAAGTAGGTCGCGTTGTCGAGCAGCTCGGCGAGGACGTGCACGAGGTCGTGGATCGCCAGGCCCTGGACCGCGACGTCGGGCACGATGCCGACCTCGATCCGGGCGTACTGCTCGATCTCCGACACCGCGGCGCCGATGACGTCGGCGGCCGGCACCGGCTTGGGCACGGACTTCGCCAGGCCGGCGCCGGAGAGCACCAGCAGCGACTCACCGTTGCGCCGCAGCCGCGTCGCGAGGTGGTCGAGCTCGAACAGGCTGGCCAAGTGGTCCGGGTCCTGCTCGTCGGCCTCGAGCCGGTCGATGACGCCGAGCTGGCGTTCCACCAGCCGCTGCGACCGGCGGGACAGGTTCACGAAGATGCCGTTGACGTTCTCGCGCAGGAGGGCCTGCTCGGCGGCCATCTTGACGGCTTGTTCGTGGACGATGTCGAACGACCGCGCGACCTCGCCGATCTCGTCGCGGGAGGTGACGGGCACCGGCTGGACGGCCTTCTTGGAGGCGCCGACCGGGTCCGGGTCGTCCAGGATCGCCTGCACGGTCTCCGGCAGCCGGGTGTAGGCGACGTCGAGCGCGCTCTTCCGCAGCACCCGCAGCGGGCGCAGCATCAGGCGGGCGACGACGAGCATCAGCACGACCGCCAGCGCCAGCGCGGCGAGCACCACGGCCGCGCCGATCCACGCCGAGTTGACCGCCTGCGTGGCCAGGTCGTCGGCGCGGGTCTTGAGCTGGGCCAGCAGGTTCGACTCGACCGCGTGCAGCTTGTCGGCCGACACGGTGCTGTCCTTGCCGAGCGCGGTGGTGTCGATGTTCGGCGGGTCGCCCAGCTGGGCGAAGGAGAACGCCGAGGTCTGGATCCGGCGGCGGTCGTCGACCTCCGGGCCGGAGTAGGTGTCGTTGTAGAGCTGGCGCTGGTCGTCGTCGGCGTTCGCGAGGAAGGCCGCGACGGAGGCGTCCGCGCTGGACGCCGACGCGCGCGTCTGGTCCAGCAGGTCGCCCGGGAAGACGCCGCGGAACGCGGCGATCTGCAGCTCGGCGTCGGAGCGGGTGGTGAACTCCTTGGCCTCGCTGATCGCCTGGGTGCTCGTGCCGAGGCGCAGCACGTCCCGGTCGGTGACCGCGGTGGTCACCTCGCGGCCGAGCTCGATGAGCGAGTCGATGATGCCCGAGTAGGCGGTGAGCACCGTGATGTCGGGCAGGCTGTTCTGGGTGTTGAACGCCGCCCGCAGCGGGCGCAGGGCGTCCAGGCGCTGCAGACCGCGGGTGTAGCGGTCCTTGGTCGCAGCGTCGTCGTAGTCGAGGGTGTTCGCCGCGTTGCGCAGGTCGCCGACTTCGCGGTCGACCTTGGCGATCTGCGAGTCGAGCCCGGTCTGCAGCAGCTGGTTCTGCGACGAGATCCGCGCGACGGCCAGCGAGCGCTCGTTCTGCAGCTCGTGCACCACTGTGGTGACCTTGACGGCGAACGCGACCTGGTCGGCGGTGCGCTGGAACTCGGCCGCCTCGCGGGCGTCGTCGTACACGCGTACCGCGCCCAGTGCGAGCGCTGTCAGTGTCGGGATGATCAGGACCGCGGCCAGCTTGGACCGCAGCCGCCAGTCGCGCATGCCGGAGAACAGCCCGGCCTTCCGGCCCGGATCCGCTCCGGGCGACTGCGCGGGGGCCCCTCCCACCCCCGCGGCGTCTTCGTTCGGCACCGCCGCTCCACCATCATCGTTCGTGCTCGGGAAACCCTGGTCGGTCCAGCGCCCGCCAGGGCGCATCGCGTTCTCCTCAGCCACTCGTCTGCACGCTCCCGGCGTTCCGGTGCTCCGGTCCATCGGAAGGAGCCCAGCGCAAGACGCTACCCGTACGGGTGAAAAGATCGTCTTCGGTGTTGGCCCTGGGGGTACCTGAACCCCGTCCGGCCGGACGGAATCGGTTCAGCTCGAGCATCACGGTCGGGTCCCTGCGCTGGTCCTGCATCGGTCTGTTGATCGGCCTAACCCACCGGCGCGGCGGTTGTGCCCGGCCAGGCAGTGGTCTTTGCGGGGAAGATTCTCTCAGGAAAAGCACAGTGTGTGCTGGTACACCGAAGTGGGACTTCTTGATCGGCCATCCAGGCACTCTCTCTCACTACATCGGAGGTTGATACCTCCCCGCAGGTGCAGAGGGTAGCGAACGGCCGGAGAAGATGTAACCCTCCCGACAGGACCCGCTCAATCTTGCACAGCGTTCGCTCAGTCGGCGCACAGCAGTCATCGCTGATTCAAGAACCTCACCCTACGCTGGGTAAACGATTACGGCGAGTGGAGCAGTGGGTCTAGACCAGAGGCCGAAAGAGTGACGTGCGCCACTCGGCTAGGTAGTGATTCCACCCATTGTGAGCAAGCTGTCACGTTCTCTACAGTGGCCCGCGTGGCTTCCGGGAATGAGTCACGCACTTCCAATGGAATCGGTTCTCCAACCGACACTTTCTTCAAGGAGCAGGCCTTGCTTGGAAACGCCATGAGCAGTGGCCGGGTTCGCACTCGCCGCGCCGCGCTCGGGCTCGCCCTCACCGTCGCAGCCGCCACGGCCCTCACCGGCTGCAGTGCGCTCGGCTCGGACAGCTCGAACGCCTCGTCGAACGGGGGCGGCCTGGAGAAGTCGAAGATCAAGGTCTCGATCATGCCGACCACGGACTTGGCCCCGTTCTGGCTGGCCATGGACGGCGGGTACTTCAAGTCCGAGGGCCTCGAGGTCGAGCAGGTCGTCGCCAAGAGCGGGCAGGAGTCGATGCAGAAGGCGATGGTCGGCGAGGTCGACATCGCCCTCTCGACGTACACGCCGTTCTTCGTCGCCAAGAGCAAGGGCACCGCGGACGTCCAGCTGGTCGCCGACGGCACGTCGGTCAACGCCAAGAGCAACGCGATCGTCACGGTGCCGAACTCGCCCGTGAAGACCGTCAACGACCTCAAGGGCAGGCGGATCGCCATCACCGCCCTCAACACCGCGTCGGACATCCTCACCAAGTCGGTCATGAAGGACCACGGCGTCGAGTACGGCGACGTCAAGTGGACGCCGATGCCGCTCCCGAACATGGCGGCGGCGCTGAAGGACAACCAGGTGGACGCGGCCTACATGCCGGAGCCGCAGCTGTCCCAGGCGGCGAAGCTCGTCGGGGCCACCCCGGTCATCGACATCAACACCGGCGCCACCCAGGACTTCCCGCTGACCGGCTACGGCTCGACGACGAAGTGGGTGCAGTCGAACCCGAAGACCCTCGCGGCCTTCCAGCGCGCCATGAAGAAGGCCACCAGCGACGTGATCAACGACCGCTCGAAGGCCGAGCCGCTGCTGGTGAAGTACGCGAAGATCGACGAAGACACGGCCAAGCTGCTGACCCTGCCCGGTTACGGCTCCACCCTGGACGCCCGGCGCCTCCAGCGCGTCCCGGACCTGCTGCTGCAGATGGGCGTCATCACCAGCAAGGTCGACGCCGCGCCGATGATCGCGCCGCAGGTGACCAGCTGAGAACCTTATTCTGCCGTCGGCCGGCGCGAGAGTCACCCGAGGTTCGCGGCCGGCGGTCCGTAGCGCCGGCCTAACCAGAATAAGGTTCTGACGTGGCAAAACTGCTCCGTGGCCTGGCCGGCCTGGTGGGCTTCCTCCTGATCTGGGAGGCAGCCTGCCAGGTCGGCCTGGTCAGCAAGACGTTCATCCCGCCGCCGAGCGTCGTCCTGGTCACCATGGGCGAGCTGTTCGGCGACGCCGCGTTCGTCCGCGGCATCATCGCGACCATGCTCGCCTGGCTGATCGCCATCGCGATCGCCATCGCCATCGGGGTGCCGGCCGGCCTGCTGCTGGGCAGCATCCCGGCGCTGCGCACCGCGACCGCCGCGATCGTCGAGTTCCTCCGCCCGATCCCGGTCGCGGCGCTCATCCCGCTCGTGCTGCTGGTGATCGGCTCCGGGCCCGAGGCGAAGATCACCCTCGGCGTGTACGCCTCGCTCTGGCCGATCATGTTCAACACGATCTACGGCATGAGCGAGATCGACCCGGTGCTGATGGAGACCGCGCGGGCCTGCGGGACCAGCCGGTTCCGCATCCTGTCGTCGGTCGCGCTGCCGCAGACGGCGCCGTTCGTCTTCACCGGCGTCCGGCTCTCCGCGACGATCGCGCTGATCGCCGTCGTGAGCACCGAGTTCCTGGCCGGTTCGGAAGTCGGGCTCGGCAGTTACATCATGCTGGTCAGCACCGGATCGACCCGGTTCGACCTGGTGTTCGCGAGTACCGTGGTGGCCGGGGTACTGGGGTACCTGATCAACGAAGGCCTCGAACGGCTGGGCAACCGGCTGTTCCGGTGGAGCACGGTGGACCGGGAGGCGATCGCGTGACCGCGGCGACCCTTTCGGGCCGGGTGGGCAGGCGCGCCGCGCGCGGGGCCACCGCGGTCCTGCGCAACTGGCTGCTGTTCGCGGTCCTCGTCGTCGTGTGGGAGTTCGCCGCCCGGGCCGGCGGCAGCAAGTACTTCCCGCCACCGACGGAGATCGCGGCCGCCGCCGCCAAGCTGTGGTTCACCGGGCCGGCGGCACACCTGTTCCTCACCGACACGGTGTTCGAGAACGTGCTCCCCAGCCTCGGCCGGATGCTCGGCGGGTGGGGGCTGGCCGCGGTCGCCGGCATCCTGCTCGGCGTGCTCATCGGCCGGTCCGCCCGAGCGCTGGACTACGTCGGCCCGCTGTTCGCGTTCTTCCGCTCGATCCCGCCGCCCACGCTGATCCCGGTGTTCGCGGTGCTGTTCGGGTTGAGCTCGGGCATGCAGATCGCGTCGATCATCTTCGGCGCGGTGTGGCCGGTGCTGCTCAACACCATCGACGGCGTCCGCTCGGTCGACCAGGTGAAGGTGGAGACGGCCCGGTCGTTCCGCACCCCCCGCGGGTACTGGCTCGGCATGGTGGTGCTGCCCGCGGCGGCGCCGAAGATCTTCGCCGGGCTGCGGCTGAGCCTGTCGATTTCGCTGCTCCTGATGGTGATCTCCGAGCTGGTCGGGGCCTACCGCGGCATCGGCCGGTCGCTGATGAACGCCCAGCAGGACTTCGAGTTCCCCACCATGTGGTCGTGGCTGGTGCTGCTGGGCATCCTCGGCTACGTCTTCAACACGATCTTCCTGGCGGCGGAGCGGCGGGTGCTGGCCTGGCAGCCGACCCGCCTCGGCCGCGACTGACACTTCGAAAGGCCTCTCCCATGTCCACCATGCTCGAAGTGTCCGGCCTCAGTCACACCTACGGCTCCGGCGCCAAGGCACACACCGCGGTGAACAACCTTTCGTTCACCGTCGAAGCCGGTCAGCTGGCCAGCATCGTCGGCCCGTCGGGCTGCGGGAAGTCGACGCTGCTGCGCTGCATCGCCGGGCTGACGCGGGCGACCGAAGGCACGGTCAGCCTGCACGGCGACCGCGTCTCCGGGGTGCCGGACGACCTCGCCGTCGTGTTCCAGGATTACAGCCGCTCGCTGTTCCCCTGGCTGTCGGTGCAGAAGAACGTCGAGTTCCCGCTGCGGTGGCGGCCGATCTCCCGCGGGGAGCGGCGTGAGCGGGCGGCCGAAGCGCTGTCCCACGTCGGCTTGTCGGACGTCGGCGGGAAGTACCCGTGGCAGCTGTCCGGCGGCATGCAGCAGCGGGTGTCGATCGCCCGCGCGCTGGCCAGCCGCCCGGCGCTGCTGCTGATGGACGAGCCGTTCGCCTCGGTCGACGCCCAGACGCGCTTCGAACTCGAGGACCTGACCCGGCGGGTGCAGCGCGAGCAGGGCAGCACGGTCCTGGTCGTCACCCACGACATCGACGAGAGCGTGTACCTGTCCGACCGCGTGCTGGTGCTGTCGAAGTCGCCGGCGTCGATCGTCGCGGACCTGCCGGTGGGCCTGCCCGCCGCGCGCGACCAGATCACGACGCGCGAGTCGGCGGAGTTCGTGACCCTGCGCGGCGAAGTGGCGCGGCTGCTGCACGGCGGCACGCCGGCGCAGGCCGCGGAGGCTGCCGCCGCGGCTTCCGACGCGGCGGAGTGGGAGCTGGCCGAGCGGGCCAAGAACGTGACGGAGTCCAAGACCGGGAGCTGACACACCGCGGGGGGATCATGGGAACGGCCAGAGCGGTCCTGACCGGGCTGCTGGCTCTGCTTCTGACCGGGTGCGGTGCGCTGGGCGGCTCGTCGTCGCCACCGGCGGCGAAACTGCGGGTGTCGATGATGGCGACCATCGACACCGCGCCGTTCTGGCTGGCCAAGGACGGCGGCTACTTCCAGCGGGAAGGCCTCGACGTCTCGACGACGGAGGCCGCGACCGGGCAGGCGTCGCTGACGAAGCTGATCAGCGGCGAAGCCGACATCGCGTACTCCAGCTACACGCCGTTCTTCCTGGCGCGGAGCAAGGGCACCGCCGACATCCGGCTGGTCGCCGACGCGTCCTCGGCCGGGCCCCGCGCCACCGGCGTGGTGGCGCTGCCCGCGTCGGGGATCCGTTCGGTGGCCGACCTCGCGGGCAAGCGGATCGGCATCTCGGCGCCCAACACGATCGCCGACACGCTGACGAAGTCGGTGCTCGCGGACAACCACGTCGACGCCTCGGGCGTCAAGTGGGTCCCGCTGCCGCTGCCGAACACCGCGGCGGCGCTGAAGAACGGCGACATCGACGCGGGTTTCCTGACCGAGCCGTACATCACGCAGGCGCGGCGCACGGCCGGGGCCACGCTGGTCGCCGACACCGGCACCGGGTCCACTGTGGACTTCCCGACCGCGGGCTACGGCGCGCTGGGCTCGTTCACCGCCGCCGCACCGGGCACGGTGGCGGCGTTCCAGCGCGCGATGGCGGCGGCCACCCGCGACGCGGTGGCGGACCGCAAGAAGATCGAGCCGCTGATGGTGAAGTACGCGAAGATCGACCCCGATACCGCCGCGGCCACCGGGCTGCTGACCTTGAAGTCCACTGTGGACGTCCGGCAGCTGCAGCGGGTGCCGGACCTGCTGCGGAAGACCGGCGTGCTGGCGAATCCGGTGGACGTCGCGGCGATGGTGGTGCGTTAGTACAGCGACTTGGACGACGAAGCCACCCGGACGTGCACCAGCGTCGGCCGGGGGTCGGCCAGCGCCTTCGTGAGACCGGGGACCAGCTGCGACGGCTCGGTGATCGTCACGCCGTGGCAGCCCATGCTTTCCGCCAGCGCCGCGAAGCCGATGCCGCCCAGCTCGGTGCCCGGCAGCTTCGCGCCGCCGATCGCGTCGCCGAGGATGCGGACCGCCGCGTACTCGGAGTTGTCCAGGATCACGAACGTCACCGGCAGTTCTTCGCGCGCCGCCGTCCAGAGGGCCTGGATGCCGTACATGCTCGAGCCGTCGCCGATGACGCCGACGACCTTGCGGTCCGGCCGGCCGAGCGCCGCGCCGACCACACCGGGGACGCCGTAGCCGAGCGTGCCGCTGGCCATCGTCAGGAAGCCGGTGTCGGTGGCCGTGATCGGCAGGTGGTCGTGCAGGATCCCGCGGTGGCTGGGCGCCTCTTCGACGACGAGGGCGTTGTCCGGCAACAGGTCCGCGAGCGTCGAGTAGACGAGCTCGCCGGTGAGCGTGTCGGTGCCCGGCTTCGCGGGCCGCTTTCGCGGGGCCGGCGCGGGCCGGGTGCTGCGCTCGACGACGTTGAGCAGCGCGCGGACGCCCAGCTTCGGCGTGGCCCGGATACCGGTGCCTTCGAAGGCGCGCGCGAGGACCTGCTCGTCGTCGCTGACGATGAACAACGGCGGCAGCGGAGCTTCCCCGCGCCCGCGCTCGACGTGGTAGGTGAAGGCGGGCGCCCCGAGCACGACGACGAGGTCGTACTGCGCGAGGGCATCGGAGACGGCCCCGCGTTCGGGGTCGAGGAACCCCTGGAACAGCGGGTGGTCCTCGGGGAACGAGCACCGGAAGGACATCGGCGCGACCCACACGGCGGCGTTGAGCCGTTCGGCGAGCGCGACGGTTTCGACGACGGCGGAGTCCTGGTCGACGGCGCCCCCGACGACGATCGCGGGCTTCTCGGCGGCTTCCAGCGCGGCGTTGAGCTCGTCGACGGCCTCGGGATCGGGCGCGAAGCCACGGATCCGGGAGCGCGAGACGATGGGTCGCTCGGTGGTGACGGACCAGTCGTCGGCGGGGACGGAGACGAAAACGGGACCGGACGGCGCCTGCGTGGCGACGTGGTAGGCCCGCGCGAGCGCGGCCGGGACGTCCTCGGCCGAGGCGGGTTCGATCGACCACTTCACGTACGGCTTCGGGAACTCGGGCGCTTCGAGGGCCCCGAGGAAGGGTTCGTGCGGGATGAGCGACCGGACCTGCTGCCCGGCGACGACGATCATCGGCGTCCGGTTCCGGTAGGCGTTGAAGAGGCTGCCGAGGCCGTGCCCGACCCCGCCGGCGGAGTGCAGGTTGACGAGGACGGCCTGCCGGGTGGCCTGCGCATAGGCATCGGCCATCGCGACGACGGCGGATTCCTGCAGGCCGAGGACGTAGTCGAAGTCGTCGGGCCAGTCGGTGAGGAACGGCACCTCGGTGGTGCCGGGGTTGCCGAACACCGTGGTGAGGCCGAGTTCGCGGAGGAGTTCGCGGGTGGCGTCCAGCACCGTGCGCTTGATCATGCGGACCAGGTTAACGCTTAGCCTTACGAAGGAAAGCCCGCCAAGCGGCCGAACCGACGGCCAGGGTGCCCCCGGAACGGTCCTTGGTGTCGTTTCGGCACTCGCGTCCCGGCCTCCCAGTGGGAGATCTCCTGCGCGGCCACACCGATCACCCGGCCGAGCTGGCGCAGGCTCAGGTTCCGCGCCGTCCCCGCCCGGAGGCCGAAGCCCAGCGCGCGGGACCTCGGTGTCGCTACCAGTGTTGCCATGCACACATTGTGTCATCGGGCACCGACAGAAACGGGAAACCGGGGCTGTCGCAAACCCGCGACAGCCCCGGTTCCGCACACTCAGCCGATCAAGCCCGACAGCCCGCTCGCCTTGAACGAACCCCAGCCCGTGACCTGGTCATACCCCGTCCCGGCGGTGAACCCGGTCGTCCCGTGCAGGGTGTTGTTGCCCGACGTCACGTCGTGGAAACCCGTCCCGTACGACGAGCCGTTGCCGATCGAATAGAACTTCGGGTTCAGGTTGCCCAGCGACCCGCCGTGCACCTGGTTCTGCAGCGCCGCGAAGGCCGCCCAGAGCGGCGTTGCGCCCGAGGTGCCGCCGACCGTCTCCCACGTGCCCGCGCTGTAGATGTAGTAGCCCGACGTCGGGGAGGCGTCCGCCGCCACGTCCGGGACCTTGCGGTACGTCGTGCTCTGCGAGGACTGCCACGACGGCGCCGTGAACACCGTCGAAATTCCGCCGCCGGTGGAACCGCCGCTGTTGCCGTCGTTCCAGACCACTTCGCTGCTGTAGCCGTTGGACGACGTCACGCTCAGCTTCGTGCCGCCGACACCCGACACATTCGGGCTCGACGCCGGGAAGTCCACGCCCTTCGCCGTCGAACCCGTCTGGCGGTAGCAGTCGGTCGTGCCGTCGTCGCCCGCCGCCGCGAAGTACGAAATGCCCTCCGCGGTGCCGGTCGCGATCGCGCTGCTGACGCTCTTCGCCGCACTCGAACCCTCGGCCGCTTCGCAAGCGCCCCAGGAAATCGAGACGACGTCGACCTTCGCGTCCGAAGCGATCTTCTGGTACATCGCCAGTTCGCCCGCGCTCGAGTTCGGGGCCTCGTAGACGTAGTCGTTGGCCGCCGCGGCCACCGCGTGCACGACCTCGATGTCGAGCTCGACCTCGATCTGGCCGTCGCCGGGCGACGAGTCGTAGTTCGCGCCGCTGACCCCGACCGTTGTCACCGAACCCGCCGACAGGCCGTACGTGCTGTCGTACTTGGTGATGTTCGACTTCTGGTAGCCGTCGAACTCGACGAAGCCGACGTTCACGCCACTGCCCGTCGCCGACAGGCTGCTGGTGCCGTAAGCGGTCTTGAGCACCGGCGGGGTGACGGACTTGACGACGTTGGGCTGGGCGAGCGGCCTCGACGAATGCGTCCGCACCGCGTGGTCGTCGAGGCCGACGACGCCGCCCACCACGTCCGAGACGCTCGCCGGCACGGCGGGGACCGCGTCGTTGGCGAAGAAGTCCCGCCCGGACGCCTGGTCGTGGTAGGTCCCGATGCGGGTCCGGAACGCCGACTCGAGCTGCGCCGCCGAGCCGGTGAACGTGATGGCCTGCCGGTTGCCGGAAACCTCGATCCCGCTCAGCCCGGCTTTCCCGAGAAATGAGACGGCCTTGTCGACGTCGGCCTGGGTCGGGCCGAACCTGGCATTGAACTGAGCTGGGCTCAAGAACCGGTGGTATTGCGGCAACGCCGGATTCTGCACGTCGGCGAGAAACTTTTCGAGGGCCTGCTGGTTGTGCAGTTTCAGCGAGAGCGCGGCGGTGATCGGCCGGTCGGCCGCGACGTCGCCGGTGCGGGCACTGTTGATCAGCGGCGCGGCGTTGTCGGCCAGCGTGACCAGCGGCTCCGACGCCGCGGCGGCCGGGACGGCCACGGCGAGGCCGAGCAACGCCGGCAGCGGCACAGCGGCCGCGACGAGCTTGCGCAAGCGCATGGGGGAATTTCCTCTCGGCGGTGGGGACCGGGCCTGCGCGGAATGCTCGCCGCAGGTTGCCGAGAAGCATAAGAAGCCGCGATCACGCCGAGGAACCTACTTTTGTCTGGCCTTCGACGGATCCCATTTTCATTTTTCGACAACTTTACCTTTGCCTGATCATTCGATTATCGTCCGAAATGTCCGAGACCGTCGATCCGGTCGACGAGCTCCCGCGCGTCGGCGTTGCCGGAGAACCGGCGGACGGCCGTCGACAGCGGGTGCAGCCGCTGCCGCACCCGCGGCGACCGCAGGGAGCCGGCCAGCTCGACGGCCTCCTCCCCGACCGTGACGGCGATGTCGAGATCGCCGTCCAGCGCGTGCACGGTGGCCAGCCAGATCAACGTCAGCGAGCGGCTGCGCGTCATGCCCCGCTGGTAGCCCTCGATCGCTTCGGTGAGCGCGGGGATGCCGGCGCGGCCGTGGCGGATGTCGACCATCTGCGCCAGCTCGCCGTGCACCGTCCCGACCATCGCCGCCATGTCGGTGGGCCCGAAGAACGCGGCCCACGGCGACGGTTCGCGCCCCTCGGCCTCCGCGAACTCCCGGCGGGCGCGGCGCAGGTAGGTCAGCGCGCCGTCGACGTCGGCCTTCTTGGCGTGCGCCCACGCCTGGTTGGCCGACAGGATCGCCTGCGCGAGCTTCGAGTGGGCCGAAACCGCCGCCTCCAGGCCGCGCGCGAACTCCACCAGCGCCGCGTCGACCGCGCCGTAGTGCAGGTGCAGCCGCCCGACGCGGTACCGGATGTTGGCCTGCAGGTCGTCGTTCCCGGCTTCGACGGCCAGCTCCAGCGCCCGCGCGAACGCCTCCAGCGCGGCGCCCGGGCGGTCCTGGTCGAAGTTGGTCCAGCCGGCCAGGTTGTACAGGTCGGCGACGGCGGTGTAGAGCCGCGCCTGGACCACGGTCTTCGTCACGCCGTCCAGCAGTGCCACGGCCGCGGGCAACCGCGACTCGACGGCGGCCCGGCACGAGCCGCCGCCGTACCGGTAGTCCAGCGCCCTGAGCTCGGCGACGCTGTCCTCGAGCTGCCGCACGTCGGCGAGGCCCACGCGCGTACTGCCCCGTTCGTCCCGCCCGTCACTGCCGGTCATGGCAGCCCTCCGTCCGTAGAGAGCTGCCGATCGGGCAGCTCCGCTCATTCCCCGCCGGGCCAGGCCGGGGCCCGCTCCTTCGAGGGACTGGCACCGGGCAGCACCCCGGTGGCGGTCAGCACCACGCCCGTGGCGGTTTCCGCGATCTTGACGACGGCCAGCAGCCCGGTCAGGGCGAGTGAACCGCCGAGCCCCAGTTTCGCGAAATCGTCTTCGGAGGTTTCGGTTCCGCGTTGGCGCGGTATCGCGCCGGTCACGATTCGGCCTTTCGGCTCACCGCGGCCGCGCCCTGGCGGCACCCGCGAGGAATCCACCGGCCCCAGGTGGTGGAAATCCACCTGATGGTCGAGGTCCTGGTTTCCTGCTGTCCACGCAACGAGTTCCCGAACTGAATACGCGCGCACACGGCGCCGCCTCCCGCACTGCAGATCGATTCCTTGAAGATCGGCCGGATCGCGAAATGCCGGACAACCGTAGCCAGCCGATCACCGCAAAATCAGCCACCAACCAGGTCAAAGCTGGAAATGCTCGTGCAGCGGCACGCGCAAACCAGCGCGCCGCATTGCACACGGCGGATGCAATTTCACGTGCTGGTTCACGATTGCCGCGGGCACGCGAAAACAACGGCGGAAATCGTTATACTCCGTCGTTTCTGCGCGAGAACGGCGCAATCGATCAGGATTTGACGAGATCGACCCAGGTTTGCACGGTCGCGACGTCCACCGGCGCCTGCCAGCCGCCGGGCCGCACCGCGCTGCCGACGTGGAACCCGCGCACGCCGCCCGCGCGCAGGAGGTGCACCTGCTGCGCACGCAGGCCGCCGCCGACGAGCAGCTCCGGCCCGCTGTCGCGCTGCGCGAGCCGCTGCAGCACCGAAAGGCCGCTGGCCACGCCGTTCGGGTGACCGGCGGCGAGCACGGTGTCACAGCCGAGGGAAGCCAGCTGGTCGTACGCGCGCAACGGATCGCGCGTGCGGTCGATGGCGCGGTGGAACGTCCACGGCAGGCCGTCGACCTCCTTGATCAGCGCCTCGCAGGCGTCGAGGTCGATTTCGCTGTCGACGTTGAGGAAGCCGAAGACGAACTCCCGCGCACCCGCGTCGATCAGCCGGGCGGTGTCCGCGCGCAGCCCCTCCAGGTCGCCGACGGCGAAGGAACCGTTGTCCCGCAGCATGACCCGCACCGGGAGGTCGGTCGCCGAGAGCACGTCACGCAGCGTTTCGACCGACGGCGTCAGGCCGTCCTGCGCCATGTCCGCAACCAGTTCGAGGCGGTCGGCCCCGCCCGCCTGCGCGCCTTCGGCGTCCGCCGCGTCCAGCGCGATCACTTCCAGCAGGGGCGTCTTCGAGCTCATGCCTCAATCCGTTTCACTGGTTCCGGGTGTCGTCCCCCCTCGCATGCCGCCCTCGCCGGAAGCCGCCTTGAAGGCTCGTCATCCGCTCGCGCACCGCTTCCGGGGAAAGAGAGAGTATCGGCCGCTGCTCCGGCACCGCTCCCGGGCTCGCCGCGGAATCCAGCGTCTGCAGGAACGGCCAGGTGTCCTCCGCGCCGTCCTCCTGCTCGAGTTCGGCCGGAGTAGGCCATTCGTACGCAGGCTCGATCGCGGCGGGCGGCGCGACGGGCGTCAGCCGCGGTTCGGTGTCCTCGTCGTCCGGCGCGGGCTCGGGCGCGACAGCCACCGGCGGCGGTGGCGGTGGCAGCGGCGGCGGAGGTGGCGGCGGGGGCGGCTCGGGTTCGCGGATCGGCGGTCGCGCGGCGAGTGCGTGCCGCGGCTGGGGATCGGCCGGCCGCGGCTCCTCGGCGACCGGCCCGGGCGCTTCCGCGACCGGGAGCGGCTCCGCCGGTTTCCGCGGCTGTTCGGGCGCGGCGGCGGCGTCGAACCAGCGGGACAGGACGTCGCGGTAGGCGGGCATCCGCTCGGTCGGGGCGTCCAGGTCCAGGTGGGCTTCTTCGTCGACGGTCGGCCATTCCGGCGCGTGGTCGCGGGCGATCACCGGGGCCCGGCGCGGCGGACCGGCCTCGATCGACGGCGGCGTCAGCTCTTCCGGCTCCGGCTCGGGTTCGGGCTCCGGCGGCGTCAGCGGGGCGAGCGGCGCCAGCAGCTCCGGTTCCGCGGCGGCGGACGGTTCGGCGGGCGGGGGCGGCGCCGGCATCGGCGGCAGCTCGACGATCAGGGCCGCGGGGACCAGCACGGTCGCGACCAGCCCGGAATCCTCGCCCGCGCTCAGGCTGACGTCGATGTGGTGGCGCGTGGCCAGCGTGGCGACGACGAACAGGCCCATCCGGCGCGAGACCTCGACGTCGACGTCCGGCGGGTGCGCGAGCCGCGCGTTGGTGCGGTCGATCTCCGCCTGCGGCATGCCGGCGCCGTGGTCGATGATCTCGATCTGCCAGTCGCCGTCGTGGGTTTCGGCGCTCGCCACGGTGACCGTCTCGTCGCCGGAGTAGCGCGTCGCGTTCTCCAGCAGCTCGGAAACGACGTGCACGAGGTCGTTGACGGCCTCGCCGCGGACCGCGACCTGCGGGGCCGGGCCGAGCTCGATCCGCTGGTAGTGCTCGACCTCCGAGAGCGCCGCGCCGATGATCTCGTCGGCCGGCACGGACCCGGCGTCTTCCCGCGCCGAGTCGTGCCCGGAGAGCACCAGCAGGTTTTCGCTGTTGCGCCGCATCCGCGTCGCGAGGTGGTCGAGTTCGAACAGCCCGGCGAGGGTGTCCGGGTCCTGCTCGTCGGCCTCCATCCGGTCGAGCACCGACAGCTGCCGTTCGACGAGGTCCTGGCTGCGCTGCGAGAGGTTGACGAACATCGCGTTGACGTTCTCGCGCAGCATGGCCTGCTCGCCCGCGAGCCGGACGGCCTCGCCGTGCACCGCGTCGAACGCGCGCGCCACCTGGCCGAGCTCTTCGCGGGTGAACACCGGCACGGGCGCGACGGCGAGCCGTTTCCGCAGGTTCTCGGGCGCGGGCTCGGGATCGGTGAGCAGGTTCTGCACGGCCGACGGCAGCCGGTGCTCGGCCACTTCCAATGCCGTCCGGCGCAGGATCCGCAAGGGGCGCAACAGGGATCGCGCGATGACCACCGACAGCACGCCGGCGACGAGCAGCACGCCGAGGACCACGCCGCCGTCCCACAGCGCGGCCGTGCGGGCTTGGGCCGCCAGGCTGTCCGTGCGTTCCTGCAACTGGACCAGCAGCGCCTGCTGCACCTGGTGGGCGAGGTTCACCGTGTGCGTCGCCGAGGTGTCCCACTGGTTCGGGTCGAGGCCGGAGAGGTTCTGGCCGTTTTCGGTGCGGGTGAGCGCGGATTCGACCATGTCGTTACCGATGTCGACGACCAGGCCGATCACCGTGTCGTCGAACATCCGCTGCTGGTCAGGGGTGGCGAAGGTGCGGTAGTCGCTGCGTGCGGCGGCGAGCTCGGCTTCCGCGCCGAGCAGGGCGCGCGTGCGGTCGCGGTTGAGCGTGCCCGCCGCGAGCGCCTCCGCCATCACCGCCCGCTTGACCGACATCTGGTCCTTGATCCGGGCCAGTGCGTTGCCCGCCAGCCGCATCCGCGCCAGCTCGGGATCGGAGACGTCGGCGGCGGCGGAGTCGCTGATGTCGAGCAGGCCGGAGATCAGCTCGCTGTAGGAGCGCAGCACGGCGTCGGCGGGGAACGCCGAATGCTCCGCGGAAAACCGCAGGCCACCGAGCACGCGCAGCCGGTCGTCGGTCTGCTGCAGGCTGTCCCCGGCGTTCGCGTCGAGCCGCGGCCTGCTCTCGGCGAGCGTCCGCTCGAAGCCGCCGATGGCCTTGTCGACGCGGGTGCGCTGGGCGGTGAGTTCGGCGGTGTCGCCTTGCCGGTTCTGGGCCACGAACCGCACCGTGAGGTCGCGTTCGCGTTGCAGCTCGTGCAAGGCTTCGGCGACCGTGTTGTCGACGCGGCCGCGCGTGGCGAACTCCGCCAGCTGCCGGGCGTCGCGCAGGTCGGAACTGATCCGCAGGCCGACCAGCGCGATCACGGCGAGCGCCGGGATGAGGAGGACCGCGAAGAGCTTCGTTCCGAGGCGCCAGTTCCGCAACCGCCAGCGGCCGCCCACCGGACGTGGATCCGCCGCGTCGCCGCCCTTGCGAGGACGCTTGTCGCGACGGGTCACCTGGTTTCCTTTTCCGCCGCGGGTGGGAACCCGCGGATCGAACGACACCTCGAACCTCCTGGACGGTAGCCCGCCCGATGAAGATCCGAAAGCCGCGCCGCCACGATACGGCCCTGCCCGCGATCGTATGGGGCGCGGACCATACGATCCAGCACGAGAACCAGATTCTCGCGGTAGGTGAAGGTTCATGAACAGACGCGGACGGATGATTCCGCTGGTAGCGGCGCTCCTGGCGACCGCGGGCTGCAGCGTGTTCTCGTCCGGCACCCCCGCGCCCCCACCGCCGCTGGAGCGGACCACCCTGCGCGTCGGTGTGGGCAATGCCATCGACACGGCCCCGCTGCGGATCGCCGTCGCGGCCGGGAAGTTCCGGTCCGCCGGGCTGGACGTGCAGCTCGTCGAACTCGGCGCCGAAGACGGGCTCGCGAAGCTGGCCGCGGGCGACCTCGACGTCACCTTCGCCTCCGACATCGCGATGTTCCGCGCCGCGGCCGGCGGGACGGCGTTGCAGCTGCAGGGCGAGGCCTACACGTCCGGCCCCAACACGATGGCGCTGGTCACGCTGCCGGACTCGGACTACACCGTGCCGACGGGCAAGAAGTCGCCGGAGATCGCGGTGAACATGCTCGACGACGTCGGCGCGCTCGTCGCGCGTTCGGTGCTGGTCACCGCGGGCGTCGACCAGGTGAAGATCAAGTTCAAGGCCGTCCCGTTCGACCGGATGCCGCAGGCGCTGCAGGCGGGCGACGCCGACGCCGCCCTCATGATCGAGCCGTACATCACCCGCGCCGAGAAGGACCTCGGCGCGCACATCCTGGCCGACGGCGCCCGCGGTTCGACGCTCGACTTCCCGCTCTCCGGCTACGCGGCCGCGAAACCGTTCGCGCAGGCCAGCCCGCGGACCCTCCGTGCGTTCCGCACCGCGCTGGGCGCGGCCCAGCAGAGCGCGACGGACCCGGCGATCGTGCGGGACGCGCTGCCGAAGTTCTCCGACATCGACGCGACGACGGCCGCGCTGATCTCGCTCGGCTCGTACCCGGCGTCGCTCAACGGCATCCGGCTCCAGCGCGTCGCCGACCTGATGCACAACTCGGGCCTGCTGGCGAACCGCCTCGACGTCCAGGGCCTGCTCCCCGACCAGCCCGGTTACTGACCGTCAGATGTTCTCGCCGGTCTTGATCAGGCACACCGTGCGGGCCGGTGGGCCGGAGTAGGTGAACACCATGTCGGCGCCTTCGCACTTGTCGTCGCGGCCGTAGCCGGAAAGGATCTCGACCCGCTCCTGCGCCGCCGGGTCGGTGCAGAGGACCTTGCCGATCGTGCTCTCGTCGTCGACGTCACGCAGGCAGTCGCCGGCCTTGACGTTCAGGGCCAGGCAGAGCGTCCGGCCCGAGCCGGAACCGAGCCGGAACCGCACGTAGTCGCCGGAGCCGCACGCGATGGTCCCGCGATAGGCGTTCTCGACCTTGTACGTCGCGTTGTTCGCGCTGCACGTGACGCGGTGGTAGGCGAGCTTGCCCGCCCCCTCGCGCGTCAGGTACAGGCAGTCGCCGTCCGACGGCGGGCCGCTGCGGCCGATCCAGTAGATGCCCATCGCGCCCAGCGCGCCCAGGCCCAGCGCGGCGACGACGCACGCGACCAGCGTGATCCGCACCTTCGTGGTGAACCAGTGCGGGATCGGCTGATGCCCAGGTACCGGCGGCATCGGCGCGGGCTGCGAATAGCCCGGCGACCGGAACGGGTTGTCGTCGAACGGCGGTGTGGTCAACGTGCCCTCCAGTGATCCCCTCGGCACCTCGTCCCACCGGCGGACCCGCGAGCGGAGCGGACCGGAGCGAGGCACGTATAACAGTAGTTGTGACTGATGGCCCGCTGATCGTCCAGTCCGACAAGACCGTGCTCCTGGAGGTCGACCACCCCCAGGCCGATGACGCACGTGTCGCGATCGCGCCGTTCGCCGAGCTCGAACGGGCACCGGAGCACGTGCACACCTACCGGATCACGCCGCTGGCGTTGTGGAACGCGCGCGCCGCCGGCCACGACGCCGAGCAGGTCGTCGACGCGCTGACGACGTACTCGCGCTTCCCGGTGCCGCAGCCGCTGCTGATCGACGTCGTCGACGTCATGGGCCGGTTCGGGCGGCTGCAGATCGCCAACCACCCGGCGCACGGGCTGGTCATGTCGACCACCGACCGCGCGGTGCTGGCCGAGGTCGTCCGGAACAAGAAGATCAGCCCGATGCTGGGTGCCCGGATCGACGAGGACACCGTCATCGTGCACCCGTCCGAGCGCGGCCGGCTGAAGCAGGCGCTGCTGAAGGTCGGCTGGCCGGCCGAGGACCTGGCCGGGTACGTCGACGGCGAGGCGCACCCGATCGCGCTGGACGAGACGGACTGGCACCTGCGCGACTACCAGCGCCAGGCGGCCGAGGCGTTCTGGGCGGGCGGCTCGGGCGTCGTCGTGCTGCCCTGCGGGGCGGGCAAGACGATGGTCGGCGCGGCGGCGATGGCGCGTGCCGAGGCCACCACGCTGATCCTGGTGACGAACACGGTCGCCGGGCGGCAGTGGAAGCGCGAGCTGATCGCGCGGACGTCGCTGACCGAGGAGGAGATCGGCGAGTACTCCGGCGAGAAGAAGGAGATCCGGCCGGTCACCATCGCCACATACCAGGTGATCACCCGCAAGACCAAGGGCGAGTACAAGCACCTGGAGCTGTTCGACTCCCGCGACTGGGGCCTGGTCGTCTACGACGAGGTCCACCTGCTGCCGGCCCCGGTGTTCCGGATGACGGCGGACCTGCAGTCCCGCCGCCGCCTGGGGCTGACGGCAACGCTGGTGCGCGAGGACGGCCGCGAGGGCGACGTGTTCTCGCTGATCGGCCCCAAGCGCTACGACGTGCCGTGGCGCGACATCGAGGCGCAGGGCTGGATCGCCCCGGCGGAGTGCACCGAGGTCCGCGTGACGCTGACCGACGCCGAGCGCCTCGAGTACGCCACGGCCGAGGCCGACGAGCGGTACAAGCTGGCGGCCACGGCGTTGACGAAGACGCCGGTGATCAAGTCGATCGTGGCCAAGCACGCGGGTGAGCCGACGCTGGTCATCGGTGCGTACCTCGACCAGCTGGAGATGCTCGGTGACGAACTCGACGCCCCGGTGATCCAGGGCGCGACCCGCAACAAGGAGCGCGAGGAGCTGTTCGACAAGTTCCGCCGCGGCGAGATCCGGACGCTCGTGGTGTCGAAGGTGGCCAACTTCTCGATCGACCTGCCCGAGGCGTCGGTGGCGATCCAGATCTCGGGCACGTTCGGCTCCCGCCAGGAGGAGGCCCAGCGCCTCGGGCGGCTGCTGCGTCCCAAGGGCGACGGGCGGCAGGCGCACTTCTACTCGATCGTTTCGCGCGACACGGTCGACACGGAGTACGCGGCGCACCGGCAGCGGTTCCTGGCGGAACAGGGGTACGCGTACCACATCGTGGACGCGGACGACCTGCTCCGGCCGCTCTGAGCCGGTCGACGCCGAGCCGGTCACGAGCCGAGGTAACGCAGGACGGCGAGCACCCGGCGGCTGTAGCCGGCCGACTGGGGCAGGTCGAGCTTGTCGAAGATCGCGTTCGCGTGCTTCTCGACCGAGCTCTGCGAGAGGTACAGCAGCTGCGCGATGCTCGCGTTGGTGTGGCCCTGCGCCATCCTCTCCAGGACGTCACGCTCGCGCCGGGTCAGCCGGCCCAGCGCGATCTCGTGGGACGTGCGGGCCACCAGCCGCCGCACGACCTCCGGATCGAAGGCGGCACCGCCACCGGCCACCCGATCCAAGGCCTCGAGGAACTCGCCGACCTGGGCCACGCGGTCCTTGAGCAGGTAGCCGACGCGGCCGCGGTCGCCGCTGATCAGCTGGGCGGCGTACCGCTTCTCGACGTACTGGGAGAGGACGAGGACCCCGGTTTCCGGCCACTTCTCCCGGATCTGGAGAGCGGCGCGCAGGCCCTCGTCGGTGTGGGTCGGCGGCATCCGCACGTCGGTGACGACGACGTCGGGCTGGTGGTTGCCGGCCGCTTCGAGGAGCGCTTCGCCGTCACCAACCGCGGCGACGACGTCGTGGCCCTCCTCGGCCAGCAGCCGCACCAGGCCTTCGCGCAGCAGCGTCGAGTCCTCCGCCAGGATCACCCGCACGGCAGCACAGCCCGCACGACCGTCGGACCGCCCGGCGGACTGTCCACGTCGACCTCGCCGTCCGCCGCCGCCACGCGCCGCGCCAGGCCGATGAGCCCGCCGCCGGTGACGACCCGGGCTCCCCCTGAGCCGTCGTCGCCGATCTCCACCACGATCTTCCGGTCGGCCTTCCGGTCGGCGCGGTGGACGTCGATCGTGATCCGCCTCGCGCCGGAGTGCTTGGCCGCGTTGGTGACGGCCTCCGACACCACGAAGTAGATGACGGTCGCCAGCGAACGCACCGGTGGCTCGGCGAGCGTGTAACGCAACTCGACCGGGATCGTCGCTCGTTCGGCGAGGGACTCGAGAGCGGCGTCGAGACCGCTTTCTTCGAGCGCGATCGGGTACACGTGCCAAGCGACCTCGCGCAGCTCGCGCAGGGCGTCCTGCGCTTGCTCGTGCGCCTGCCGGACCAGCTCGGTGTTCCCCGTGCGCAGGGCCCGGCCGAGCAGCACACCCAACGCGACCAGCCGTTGCTGCACGCCGTCGTGCAGATCGCGCTCGATGCGCCGGCGTTCGCCGTTCACCGCCTCGACGACCTCCGCGCGGGTGCTGAGGAGGTAGGAGATCCGGCGCTCCACGATGGTCCGGAAGCTCGGGCGGAGGAACCGCTCGGCCAGCCGGCGGTCCAGCTCGGCGACCCCGGCCATCCCCTGCCAGCAGAGGAACACCGCGATCGCCGCCGGGACGGCGATCAGCAGCCAGTCGAGGACGGTCCCGGTGCCCTGGCCACCGGGTGCGCGTCCGGTGACCAGCTGCCGGCTGTAGAACACGGCCGTGACCGCCCCGGCGCCGAGGCACGCCCAGACGCCCAGCCCCAGCAGGCCGGCGAGGACGTGCAGCGAGAGGTACTGCAGCGCCCCTTCGTCGTCGTAATCCCTACTGATGTAGTTGTCAAAGAACCGGAACATCCGATCGCGTTCGACGTCGGCGAACTTCCGGGCACCGCGCGCGACGACCCGGCGCGTCGCGGGAACGACGAGCAGGGGCGCACACAACACGAGGTACAGCATCTCGGCGAGCGCGGTGAGCGCACCGAGGCCGACGCCCGCTGTCGTTCTCGCAGCCCGGATGATCACGTGTTTCAGGCTAGCCAGGCGGGCTCGGGGGCGTATTGCGGTTTTCCGCAATTTTCGGTGCGGTCTTCTGCAATGCCCTGACCAGCCGAGATTCCTAGATTCGACGGCATGGACCTCCTCCTGACCACCACCGCCCCCGCCGAACCGATGACCGGACTGGCCGGCTGGGCCGTCGGGCTCATCGACGCGCTCGGCGGCCCCGGCGCCGCCGTCATCGTCGGGCTGGACAACCTCTTCCCACCGATCCCCAGCGAGCTGGTGCTCCCGCTCGCCGGGTTCTCCGCGAGCCGGGGCGCGTTCACACTCCTCGGCGCGCTGTTCTGGACGACACTGGGCTCGCTGGCGGGCGCGGTGATCGTCTACTGGCTGGGCGCGCTGCTCGGCCGCCACCGCACCCGCGCGTTGATCAGCCGCGTCCCGCTGATGACCATGGCGGACTTCGACCGCACGGAAGCCTGGTTCGCCCGCCACGGCGGCAAGGCGGTGTTCCTGGGGCGGATGGTGCCGATCTTCCGCAGCCTGATCTCGCTGCCCGCCGGCGTCGAACGCATGCCGTTCGGCCGGTTCCTGCTGCTGACCACGGCGGGCAGCCTGCTGTGGAACACGGTGTTCGTCGTCGCGGGGTACCTGCTCGGCGAGAGCTGGTCGCTGGTCGACCGGTACGCGTCGGTGTTCCAGTACGTCGTGCTGGCGGCGGTGGCGGTGGCGGCCGGGCTGTTCGTGGTGGTCCGGTTGCGCGCACGCCGGACTCGTTCGGCCTAGCAAATCGTCACAGGAACAACTTCCACCACAGGAGTTTCGACCAACCACCTGACCTGCGAATATGCGGATTCACTCGAACGGATGAGCGGGCAAGTCACTGGAAATTGTCGGACCCTCGAACTATTGTTCGACATGCAGTAGCCGAACACAAGTTCGAGGGGACGTCCATGACGATCGCACCGCTCCGCCCCGGCACGCCCGCGCCGCCGGTCCAGACCCTGCCACCGGGGTCGTGGCACGGCCGGCTGTGGGTGTCCGACCTGCCGCTGACCCGGCCCGAGCGCTACCTCGGCTGCGTGGCCGAGTTCGAGCGGTCCGGGCTGTGGCCGGTGCTGATCCCCCACGACCAGCGCTTCGCGGCCAACGGCGAAGACTGGATCGACGACCGGGGCAGGCTCTCCCCGGCCGGCCACCGGGTGGCGACGGCCGACCCGGCGGGAGCCCTGTCCCGCTGGTGGGACACATCGTGCTGCGACGGCGCCTGCCTGAGGCCGTTCGGCGCGCGGTTCCCAGGGCTGGCCAAGCGCAGCCCGCGCAGGTCCGACCCACTGGCGGAGGCGGGCAACACGGGCTCGATCCTGGCCACCCGCGCCCCGCACCGGCTGGGCTTGGTCCAGACCGAGCGCCCGGCCGACATCCCCGCCCTCCTGGGGTGGACGGGGATGATCAAGTGCACGGACCAGGTGGCAGAGCTGTCGGCGGTGCTGCGCAGCTGGGAGGACAGGTTCGGGGCAACGCTGGTGGTGCTGGGGTTCGACACGTTGGAGCTGTCGGTGGCGGCGCCGCCGAGGAACCAGGCACGGGCCCTGACGGTGGCGGCGGAGCACCGGGCGTTCAGTTTGCCCACCTTCGCCGGGCAGCCGGGGAATCTGCGGGAGTACGCGTCGGGGTTGGTCCAATCGCGGCATTGGCGGTTTTCCTGGGCTTGAGGGGTCGGCCGGACCGGCGGACCGGGGGGCCGCCGGACCGGAGGGCGGCGGGGCCGGAGGGGTGACGGCCACCGAGCCGGGCCGGGCCGGGGCCGGGGCCGGAGGGCTCTCGCGCAGGGGCCGGCGCTGGCGGGCCGGGCAGTGGTCTGGCGGACCAGGGGGCCGCCGGACCGGAGGGCGACCGGGCCGACGGGCTACCGGACCGGGCGGGGCCCGGAAGGCTCCCGCGCAGGGGCCGAAGCTGCCGGGCCAGCGCACCGGGCAGGGCCCGGAAAGCTCCCGCGCAGGGGCGGGAGCTGCCGGGTCGGGGGCCGGGCGGCGGGCGGGCCCGGGGCAGCCGGACCGAGGGCGACCGAGCCGGACGGCGGGCCTGCCGTCCCGGCGGCCCGCCCAGAGCCCGCCCGTCCGGCCCCGTCCGGCGAGGACAGTCACCAGGACAGATCACCAAGACAGCTCACCAGGCGGCAAGATGAGCAAACGCTGCAAAGGCCCCATCAGACGACCGTCCACCAAGCTGGGTCGGTTGTCCCAACCTCCGGTCCGCCGGTCCTACCGAAGCCGCGTTTGGGCCTCAAGGCGAACGGGAATCTCCCGCAGCGGAAAGGCGGTGAGAGCGATCGCCGAGATCCGGATCGGTACCTCTGGGTGGCGCTATCCCCCGTGGCGCGGGGTGTTCTACCCACCGAAGCTCGCTCAGCGGCGCGAACTCGAATACCTCTCGCGGCGGATGAACGCCGTCGAAATCAACGGCTCCTTCTACTCGCTGCAGCGCCCGGAACGCTACCGCGCCTGGTTCGACGAAACCCCCGCCGACTTTCTCTTCGCCGTCAAGGGCGGGCGCTTCATCACCCACATGAAGCAGCTTCGGGACGTCGAGACCGCCCTCGCCAACTTCTACGCCTCCGGCGTCCTCGCCCTCGGCGCGAAACTCGGCCCCTTCCTCTGGCAACTGCCGCCGAGGCTGGCCTTCGATCCCGATCGGCTCGGCGACTTCTTCGCTCTGCTCCCGCGCACCACCGTCGACGCCGCCCAGCTCGCGGCGAAGCACGACGACAAACTGAAAGGCACGCCGTACCTCGAAGCCGGCGCGCGAAAACCCCTGCAGCACGCCCTCGAAGTCCGGCACCCCAGCTTCGCGGAGCCCGCCGCCAAGAAACTCCTCGAAGAACACGGCATCGCCCTGGTCGTCGCCGACACCGCGGGCAAGTGGCCGTTCCTCGAAGACCAGACCGCCGGCTTCACCTACGTCCGGCTGCACGGCGACGAAGAGCTCTACGTCAGCGGCTACTCCGACCGAGCCCTGCGCGGCTGGGCCGAAAAGATCTGGGCCTGGCACGACGGCGGGCGGCGGGACGTGCACGTCTACTTCGACAACGACGTCAAGGTCGAGGCTCCCCGGAACGCCGAATGCCTCGCCGACCTGCTCGGGGTGGCGCCGATCACGAGACAGTGAGTGGACAGTGAGCGCCGTCCCGTTGACTACCCCTGCGGGCCGGACCGGCTTGCGTGCTGCCGCTGGGGGTCGGCACGTAAGCCGTCCGGTTCCGAAGGCGAACCGGGCTCAGCCGCCCACCACGACCAGCGCCGCCAGCTTGGCGCGGACGTCGTCCGCGTCCGGGTGGCCCAGCTCCGTCAGCAGGCGCACCGACCGGAGCCAGCACTCGCGGGCCTGCGCCGCGTCGCCGTGGCGGAGGTGGATCGTGCCCAGCTGGGCCAGGACGTCCGCCGCCTCGTACTGCTCGTCCATCGCGAAGAACATCTCCACCGAGTCGTGGATGCACGCGATGCCTTCCTCGAACCGGCCGAGGCCGATCAGCGCCAGGCCGCGCGTGTGCTGCGTGAACCGCGTGTCCACCGGGCGCCCGTCCGCGCCGAGGATCGCCAGCGCCGCGTCGGCCAGGCGCAGCGCCTGCTCGTGATCGCCCATCGACGTGCAGATGTCGCCCAGCGCCCGCAGCACGCTCGCCTCGAAGTGCCCCAGCCCCAGCTCGCGGACGATCTCCAGCGCCTGGATGCCGTGTTCGTACGCCCAGGCGCAGTCCTCGAGGTTGTGCGCCGCCATCGCCAGGTTGTACTGCGCCCGCGCCTCGCCCTCGCGCGCCCCGAGCTCGCGCTGGATCGCCAGCACCTGCTCCAGGTACCGCCGGGACTCGTCGTACTGCCGGGCGACGCCGTTGACGACGCCGAGCCCGCTCAGGATCCCCGCCTCGCCGGGCCGGTGGCCGCTCGCGCGCGCCGCTTCGAGCGCCACCGCGAACACCGACCGCCAGTCGTCGAGCCGCGAGCGCGTCACGAAGTAGCTCTGCAGCAGCCAAGCGAGCTTCCAGCAGGCGTCGTCGCGGCCCCGGCGCCGCGCCAGGTGCACCGCGGCGATGAGGTTGGCGTTTTCCTCGCCGAACCACTCCAGCGCTTCGTGGTACTCGGAAAACGACAGGCCGCCCTCGAGGTCGTCGAGCTCCAGCAGCCGGTAGTAGCGCTCCGGCCGCATCCGCCGGGACGCGTTCAGCGCCGACGCCAGGTACCAGCCCAGCAACCGGTCCAGAGCGGCGTCGCGCTCCGAAGCCGAATCGACCTGCGAAGCCGCGTACGCCCGGATCAGGTCGTGGAACTGGTAGCGGCCGGGCCGTGGCTGGGCGAGCAGGTGCGCGGCGGCCAGGGTTTCGAGCATCGGCCGGGTCGCGGCGACGTCCAGCCCGGCGACCGCGGCCGCCGCCGGTGCCGTGAAGTCGACGCCGGTGTGCAGCCCGAGCAGCCGCAGCAACCGGGCCGTCGGAGGCTGCAGCGCCTGGTACGAGTACGAAAACACCGACCGGATGTTGGTGCCTTCGCCGTCGGCGAGGTCGAACGAATCGAGCAGGTCGCTGTCGAGCGAATCGACGAACTCGTCGAGCGGCAGGTCGGGGAACTGCGCCGCGCGCACGGCGAGGATCCGGATCGCCAGCGGCAGCCCGCCGCAGTAACGCACGAACCGTTCGGCCGCCGCCGGATCGCGGGCGACCCGGTCGAAGCCGATCGTGGCCGCGAGCAGCGCGACGGCGTCTTCGGCGCCGAGCTCCTCCAGCGCGATCCGGCGCGCGCCGTGCGTCGCGACCAGCGCGCGCAGCTGCCAGCGGCTGGTGATCACGACCAGGCAGCCGGGCCCGGGCAGCAGCGGGCTCACCTGCTCCGTGCGGTTGGCGTTGTCGAGCAGGACCAGCAGCCGCCGCCCGGCCGTGTGCGTCCGCCAGCTCGCCGCGCGGCCGTCGAGGTCGCCGGGGATCGCCTCGCACGGCACGCCGAGCGCGGTGAGCATGGCCTCCAGCGCCGCCGACGGCTCGACCGGCTCGCCAGGGCCGTAGCCGCGCAGGTTGAGGTAGACCTCCCCGCCGGGGAACCGGTCCGCGATCTCGTGCGCGAAGTGCACCGCCAGGGTCGTCTTGCCGATGCCGCCCATGCCTTCGACGGACGCGATCGGCGTCGACGTGCCGGCGTCGACCGCCTCCGGCAGCAGCGCGTGCAACGCCTTGAGGTCGCACTCGCGCCCGGCGAAGGTCCGCAGGTCGGCGGGCAGCTGGTGCGGCACCTGCGGCTCGACGCCGAGCCGGTAGCGCGCCGGCGCCGGTGCGGTGTCGCCACCGGCGCCGGTGAGGATCGCCTGGCGGGTGCGCTGCAGCGACGGGCCGGGGTCGAGCCCGAGCTCGTCGGCCAGCACGCCGCTGATCCGGCGGTACACCTCCAGCGCCTCGGCTTGGCGGCCCGACCGGTACAGCGCGGTCATCAGCTGCTCGTGCAGCCGCTCCCGCAGCGGGTTTTCCCTGGTCAACCCGGTGAGCTCGGGGACGACGGTGCCGTACTCGCCGACTTCGAGCAGCGCGTCGGCCCACTGCTCGCGCACGCGCAGCCGTTCCTCGGCCAGCTGGCCGGCCTCGTCGCGGTGCAGCGCGTCGGACTCGACGTTCAGCAGCGCCGGGCCGCGCCACTGCGCGAGCGCGTCGGCGAAGTGCGCGGCCGCCCGGCGGCTCTCGCCGCGGTCCATCGCCGCCTTGCCGCGGGCGGCCAGTGCGCGGAAGCGGGTCAGGTCGAGCAGGTCGTCTTCGAGCTCGATCCGGTAGCCGCCGCTCTCGGTGCGGATCGCGACCTGGTCGCCGAGCGCGCGACGCAGGCGCAGCACGTACGTCTGGAGCGCGCCCTTGGAGCGGCGCCGGTCGTCGTCCCAGAGCCAGCGGCCGAGCTCGTCGACCGGCACGACCCGGTTCGCGCGCAGCAGAAGACCGGCCAGCACGATCAGCGGCCGGCTGCCCCCGAGCGGTACCGGGCGGCCGTCGGCCGTGACCTCGGCCGGACCCAGCACGCGGAAATCGAGGACCACGGAACCATTCTCACCGGAAACGCGCAGTTCGGCACTTGTTTGCGAGCGGCGGCACGGTGGCATGATCGGCCTCGATGAAGGTCTACGCGATCCCCCTGCGCACCCGGTTCCGCGGCATCACCGTCCGTGAGGGCGTGCTGCTGCACGGCCCGGCGGGCTGGGGCGAGTTCTGCCCGTTCGCCGACTACTCCGACGCCGAGAGCGTGCCGTGGCTGCGGGCGGCGCGCGAGGCGGCCGAAGCCGGCTGGCCCGCGCCGGTCCGCGACCGGGTCGAGGTCAACACGACGGTGCCGGTGGTCGAGCCCGCGAAAGCGCACGAACTGGTCCGGGCGTCCGGCTGCCGCACGGCGAAGGTGAAGGTCGCCGACCCGCGCGTCTCCCTGGCCGACGACTGCGCGCGGGTGGAGGCGGTCCGCGACGCGCTGGGGCCCGGTGGCGCGATCCGCGTCGACGCGAACACGGCGTGGGACGTCGACACGGCGGTGCGCGCGATCGCGGACCTCGACAAGGCGGCGGGCGGGCTGGAGTACGTGGAGCAGCCGTGCCCGTCGATCGAGGACCTGGCCGCGGTCCGGCGCCGGGTGGACGTCCGGATCGCCGCGGACGAATCGATCCGCCGCGCGGAGGACCCGCTGAAGGTCGCGGTCGCCGGGGCGGCGGACATCGCGGTGCTGAAGGTCGCTCCCCTCGGCGGCGTCCGGCGGGCGCTGGAGGTCGCCGAGGCGTGCGGGCTGCCGTGCGTGGTGTCTTCGGCGGTGGAGACGAGCGTGGGCCTGGCCGCCGGGCTCGCCTTGGCGGGCGCCCTGCCGTCGCTGGAATTCGCTTGTGGACTCGGGACGATTTCGTTGCTGGAAGGCGACGTCTGTGCCACCCCACTGTCCCCTGTGGATGGATACCTACCGGTCTTGCGGACCGCACCGGAGCCTGGCTCGGCGTACGCGGCACCACCCGAGGTCTCGGCGGCGTGGGAAGCCCGGCTGAGCCGGGTCCGCGCGCTGAGCTGAGCGCGGACCCGGCCTCAGGCCGCGCCCTGCGAACTCGCAGGGTGCCGTGCTTCATGGTCGGCAGTCGTACCGGGGAGCACGTGGTTTTCCCCGAGGGCAAGTTCAGGGTCGGGGTCCGGGCCGTTCCCGATGTGGGCCGCCGCCGCTGGGAGACACCATTGAGCCATGACGAACAGCGTGTACACCCCGGAAACCAAGAAGCTCCGCCGCAGCCGGAGCGACAAGATGCTCACCGGTGTCTGCGGTGGGTGGGCCACCTACCTCGGCATCGATGCCAACGTCCTGCGGATCGGCCTGGTCGCCGCCGTTTTCCTGTCCGTCGGGATCGCCATCCCGATCTACATCGCCGCCGCGATTCTGACGCCCGAAGAGGACTCCTGACGCCGGGCGGGCTCCGGCTCGCAGGGGGAGCCGGGGCCCGCCGGATGCCGGGGGTGCGCTGAAGACACCCGCGCCGGGGGGTGCGGGCGAGGGGGCTGCCGCCGTCGGGGGACGCGGCTGGTCACGAAACGAACGGCCCGGACGCCAGGGGACGTCCGGGCCGTTCGGGCCGTTCGGGCGCCGGCGTTGGGCCGGGTGGCCCAAAACCGCGACGCGGATCCCGTTCGAGGGGTTAGGGTTCGCGCTCGTGGATCACGGAAACACCGCCCCCAAGGTCGTCGTCGGGATCTTGGGCGGGTTGTACCTGATCGCCGGACTGGGGCTGACCGCTTTCGCCGGCTATGCCGTGCTGTCCTCCGGCGACACCGGTGGGGTGCGGGCCGCCAAGACCGTGCTCTACACCGCCGCGGGGCTGGCGATCTGGGTCATGCTCACCGGGATCGGGGCCATCGTCGTCGGGATGGAAGCGGAGGACAAGAGCACCGCCTGGCTCGGGGGCCTCGGCGTGCTCGCGCTCGGCGTCGTGATCGTCGGCGCCTACGCGGTCTGGTTCTTCACGAAGCCATGAGAAAAGCCCGGCCCGCCGAAGCGGACCGGGCTTTTCCAGTCAAGCAGCCGGACTCAGAAGTCCATGCCACCCATGCCACCGGACGGGTCGGCGGGAGCGGCCGAAGCCTTCTCCGGCTTGTCCGCCACGACGGCCTCGGTGGTCAGGAACAGCGCCGCGATGGAAGCGGCGTTCTGCAGCGCGGAGCGGGTGACCTTCGTCGGGTCCGGCACGCCGGCGGCGAGCAGGTCCTCGTAGACACCCGTGGCGGCGTTGAGGCCGTGGCCCTGCGGCAGGCCCTTGACCTTCTCCACCACGACGCCGCCCTCGAGGCCGGCGTTGATCGCGATCTGCTTGAGCGGGGCCTCGACGGCCACCTTGACGATGTTGGCGCCAGTGGCCTCGTCGCCCTCGAGCTTCAGGCCCGCGAACGCGGCCTCGGCGGCCTGGATCAGGGCCACGCCACCACCGGCGACGATGCCCTCTTCCACGGCGGCCTTCGCGTTGCGCACCGCGTCCTCGATGCGGTGCTTGCGCTCCTTGAGCTCGACCTCGGTCGCGGCGCCGGCCTTGATGACGGCCACGCCGCCGGCCAGCTTCGCGAGCCGCTCCTGCAGCTTCTCGCGGTCGTAGTCCGAGTCCGAGTTCTCGATCTCGGCGCGGATCTGGTTGACGCGACCCTGGATCTGGTCGGCGTCGCCCGCACCTTCGACGATGGTCGTCTCGTCCTTGGTGATGACGGCCTTGCGGGCCTTGCCCAGCAGGGACAGGTCCGCGTTCTCCAGCTTGAGGCCGACGTCCTCGGAGATGACCTGGCCACCGGTCAGGATCGCGATGTCCTGCAGGATCGCCTTGCGGCGGTCACCGAAGCCCGGGGCCTTGACGGCGACGGACTTGAAGGTGCCGCGCATCTTGTTGACGATGAGGGTGGCCAGGGCCTCGCCCTCGACGTCCTCGGCGATGATCAGCAGCGGCTTGCCGGACTGGATGACCTTCTCCAGCAGCGGCAGCACGTCCTTGACGGTGGAGATCTTGGAGCCGAAGAGGAGGATGTACGGGTCCTCGAGCTCGGCTTCCTGACGCTCCGGGTCGGTCACGAAGTAACCGGAGATGTAGCCCTTGTCGAAGCGCATGCCCTCGGTGAGCTCGAGCTCGAGGCCGAAGGTGTTGCTCTCCTCGACGGTGACGACGCCTTCCTTGCCGACCTTGTCCAGCGCCTCGGCGATCAGCTCGCCGATGGTGCGGTCCGCGGCCGAGATCGAGGCGGTAGCAGCGATCTGCTCCTTGGTCTCGATCTGCACGGCGGCCTTGTGCAGCTGCTCGGTGACGGCCTCGACGGCCGCCTCGATGCCACGCTTCAGGCTGATCGGGTCGGCGCCGGCGGCGACGTTGCGCAGGCCCTCGCGCACGAGCGCCTGGGCGAGCACGGTGGCGGTGGTGGTGCCGTCACCCGCGACGTCGTCGGTCTTCTTGGCAACTTCCTTGACGAGCTCGGCCCCGATCTTCTCCCACGGGTCCTCGAGCTCGATCTCCTTGGCGATGGAGACACCGTCGTTGGTGATGGTCGGCGCGCCCCACTTCTTTTCGAGCACGACGTTCCGGCCCCGCGGGCCGAGGGTCACCTTGACGGCTTCGGCGAGGGTGTTCAAGCCGCGCTCGAGACCGCGGCGGGCGTCCTCGTCGAACGCGATCAGTTTGGCCATTGCGGTGTGGTCCTCCGGTATTGGGCGCCACCGCCACGTTGTCTACAGCGGCGGCGGCAGGACTCTTTCCTCGGCCAGGCTCGGTGCCCGCGACGGACGACTGGACCCGGGTGGGGGTCAGCCTCACCGTCCCGACCTTTGGCACTCGACGGCGTCGAGTGCCAAGTTCGTGTTTAGCACTCTCAAGGGGAGAGTGCAAGAAGCCCAGCTCAGCGTCGCTCGATCAGTTACCCGGCTTGATGCTGATCGACGTCGGCGGTGCGTTCAACGACGAAGGCGCCTTGCTCTGCGAGTCACCGGGCCCGACCGGGATGTTCGGCGCGGGGGTCTGGCCGCCACCACCACTGCCGCTGTCGCTGAACAGGAAGATCGCGCCGACGACCAGGCCGGCCACGACCACCAGCCCCAGCACGACGAAGATCCACTTCTTGCCGCCGCTCTTCGGTTGCTCGAACGCGCCGGCACCGCCCGCGGGCATCGGCGGGCGCAGCCGCATCGGGTCCTGGCCGTAGCCCGGCGGGGGCATGCCCGGCATGCCCTGCTGCGGTGGGTAGCCGTACCCCGGGGGCGGGCCCTGCGGCGGCATGCCCTGCGGCATCCCGGGCGGGCCCTGCGGAGCGCCCTGCTGGGGGTAGCCGTAGCCGGGCGGCGGGCCCTGCGGACCACCCGGACCACCCGGCCCGTGCGGCCCCTGGCCGTAACCGGGCTGCTGCTGTCCTCCGTACGGGTGCACGGGGGCCCCCTCTCCCTGCGGTGCGCTGTTCTGGTGCGGCCCCTGTTGTACCTGACCAGGACGCTGCGGCGCGGGGATTCCGCCCGAATGGGACCCGGGCGGGCCGGGTGGGGTGTCCGACGTCGCCAGCGGGCCGAGCGCGCGGCGGGCGGCCGCGACCATCTCGACGCAGCTGGGGTAGCGGTCGGCCGGGTTTTTGGCCATCCCGCGGCGGATCACTTCGTCGATCGCCGGCGGCAGCGCGACCGCGCGGGAGATCGCCGGCGGCTCGCCGTTGAGGTGCCCCTTGATCACCGTCGGGACGTCGCCCTTGAACGGCGGGCTGCCGGTGAGGCAGGCGTAGAGGACGCACGTCAGCGCGTACTGGTCGGTGCGCCCGTCCAGCGGCTCCCCGCGCAGGTGCTCGGGGGCCGCGTAGGTGGGCGAGCCGAGGAAGTCGCCGCCGCGCGTCCGGTGCCCGGTCGCGCCGCGCCGCGTCAGCCCGAAGTCGGCGACGTACACGTGCTCGCGCGAGGTCTCCTTCTTCGTCACCAGCACGTTCGCCGGCTTGACGTCGAGGTGGACCAGACCGCGGTTGTGCAGGGTGTCGAGCGCGTCCGCGACCTGGTCGAGCATCGTCAGGGCGCGCGCGGGCGCGATCGGTCCCCCCGAGATCAACCCGGCGAGATCGCCGCCGTCGACCATCCGCATGGCGATGTAGAGCATGCCGTCGAGCTCGCCGAAGTCGTACAGCGGCACGACGTTGGCGTGGTCGATCGCCGAGGTGTTGCGCGCCTCGTCGACGAACCGCTCGCGGAACTCGGCGTCGGCCCCGAGGTGGTCACCGATGACCTTCAGGGCCACCTTGCGGCCGAGCCGCACGTCCGTGGCCTTGTAGGTCACGCTCATGCCGCCCTTGCCGAGCACCCCGTCGATGCGGTAGTTGCCCAGCCGGCGACCGGTGAGGTCCCCCGACACATCGCCTGTCACGCCCGCAGCCTAACGCCCCTGGTTCGGCGCCTGCCGGGGGTTCACCGATCAGCGGAAGAGGGTGTTACGAAACCTTTCGAACGTCGGCTGCCTGGCTCCGGCCGTCGCGGCCCGACTGGACTTCGAACTCGACGCGGTCACCTTCGTCCAGAGTGCGGAATCCTTCGGACTGGATGGCCGAATAGTGGACGAACACGTCCGGCCCCTCCGTGGATTCGATGAACCCGTAGCCCTTTTCCGAGTTGAACCATTTGACGGTGCCGACAGCCACGGCGCCCTCCCTCAGCACAAAGGATCCGCTGGCCCGAGCGGAGGCCAGCGGCGGAAGTGCCAATCACGCTACCGGAATTATTCCCCTCGGCAATGGGCAATTCGTCCGAAGATCACGAACCCGAAAGGCGTCGGTTCCGCGCGTGCACGAGCACCGTCCCGGGACCCGCGAAGTCGAGGGCGAGCCCTTCGCCCGTGCGCAGCGACTGCGGCCCGCCCGGATCGAGGGCCCGCAACCGGCACTGGACGGTGTCGGGGTAGGCCAGCAGGTAGTCGGGCCGGACCGTGACCAGCTCGCCCTGGCCGAGCTCGAACGCGTCCACCGGACCCGGCGCGGCCAGCACGAGCGGCCCGGTCCCGCTGTAGTGCTCGAGGAACCCCGAATCGGCGCCGAAGAGCTGCTGCAGCGGCACCCAGCCGGTGTCGTGCCGGACCGACGAAGGTCGCACCAGCACCGCTTCTCGGTGCACCGACCAGCCCGTGCCGCCGCCCACGTCGAGCGGGTAGACGTCGCCGGGGCGCAGCGGCGCGAAGTCGATCCAGCCGCCGTCGGACGGCGCGGTGTAGACCGAGATCGTGCTCTTCCCCGTCCGGACACCACCGCGGGTGGCCGGTGCCTCGGTCACCCCGAACCGGCTGGCGAGCAGGGTTTCCGGCGCGGCCCGCACGGCCTCGTTCGGGTCCAGCAGGACGCGGGCGACGCCGAAGGCGGGCGTGTGCCGGGTCTGGACGCGCATCAGCGTGACGGGACGTGGGAGACGATCCAGCTGATCAGCGCCGACGGGTTGCGCGTCTGCGTCATGATCTGGCCGGGACCGACGAAGTCGAAGACGAGGCCCTCGCCGCTCTTCATCGACTGGATGATGCCCTGCGCGACCTTCCGGATCTGGTACTGCACGGTGTCGGCGTACGCGACGACGTGCCCGGTGTCGATGGTCACCATCTCGCCCTGCTGCAGCGTGATGGTCTCGACCGCGCCGTAGCAGCTGACGAGCAGCTGGCCCTGGCCGGTGGCGTGGGTCAGGAAGCCGCCCTCGCCGCCCATCAGGTTCTTCATCCCGCCCCACTTGGTCTCGGTCTGCACGCCGTGCGACGACGCGAGCCAGCAGCCGCGGGTGACGGCCCAGCCGGTGCGGCCGTCGAGGGTGAGCACCTGGATGTCGCCGGGCAGGTTCGCGGCGACGTCGACCCAGCCGCCGTTCTGCGGCGCGGTGAAGGTGGAGATGAAGAAGGACTCGCCGGAGAGGAACGCGCGGCCGAGGCCCTTCATGATCCCGCCCTGCGCCTGCGACTGCACCTGCACGCCGTAGCTGGTGGCCATCATCGCGCCGGACTCGACCTGGCACGGCTCGCCGGGCGCCAGCATCAGCCGGGCGACGGCGAACGAAGGCTGTTGACGGATTCCGACCTGCATGCGTGCTCCCCATCCGGCTTGCCTGTGACGGGGCAGAGTCTTGCACGCCCGCGAATGACGGGGAGGATGGTCCGGTGATCTCCGTCGACGACTACCGCGACCGCGTCGCCGCGCTCCTCGGCACCGCCCCCGCGACCACGCTGCCCCTCGCCGCCGCGGCCGGCCTCGTCCTGGCCGAAGACGTGCGCGCCGGCGTCTCGCTGCCGCCCTTCGACAACTCCGCGATGGACGGCTACGCGGTCCGCGCCGAGGACGTCACCACGGCCCCGGTGACGCTGCCGGTGGCCGACGACATCCCGGCGGGCCGGGTCGACGTCCGGCCCCTCGAGCCGGGCACCGCGCACCGGATCATGACCGGCGCGCCGCTGCCGCCGGGCGCGGACGCCGTGGTGATGGTCGAGGACACCGACGCCGGCACGGAAACGGTGACGTTCTCGGCGCCCGCCCGCGAAGGCGCGCACATCCGGCACACCGGCGAGGACGTCGTCGAAGGCGACGTGGCCCTGCACGCCGGCACCGTGCTGGGCCACTCCCAGCTGGGCCTGGCGGCCGCGGTCGGGCTCGCCGAGGTGCGGGTGCACCGGCCGCTGCGGGTGCTGGTGGCCTCGACCGGCACCGAGCTGATCGACGCGCCCGCCCCGCTGCGCCACGGCCAGATCTACGAGTCCAACAGCGTGATGCTCGCCGCGGCGATCCGGGCCCTCGGCTGCGAGGTCGACGTCGTCCGCAGCGTCGTCGACGACGTCGAGGAGTTCCGCAAGGTCATCGAGCCGAAGCTGGCCGGCGCCGACCTGCTGGTCACCTCCGGCGGCGTCAGCGCGGGCGCGTACGAAGTGGTGAAGGACGCACTGACCGGCCAGGGCGTCGAGTTCGCGAAGATCGCCATGCAGCCGGGCGGGCCGCAGGGCAGCGGGCGCTGGCAGGGCGTGCCCGTGGTGGCGCTGCCCGGCAACCCGGTGAGCGTGCTGGTGTCGTTCGAGGCGTTCCTGCGCCCGGCGATCCTGACGGCGCTCGGCCACACCGACGTCTCCCGCCGCCGCGTGCGGGCCCGGCTGACCGAGGCGATGAGCTCGCCCTCCGGGCGCCGCCAGTACCGCCGGGGCGTCTTCACGCCGTCCGACCGGGAGGTCACCGGGATCGTCGGGCCGCGCGGCGGGCCCGGCTCCCACCTGCTGGCCGCGTTCACGCAGGCCAACTGCCTGATCGTGCTCCCGGAGGACGTCACGTCGGCAGCGGTTGGTGACGAGGTGGACGTTCTGCTGCTCTGACCGGGAAGTCCCGCAGTTTCCGGTAGGGCGCGAGCAGCGGCAGCGAAACGATCGAAATCCCCGCGGCCACCCAGAGCGTCTCGCGGATGCCGATCGCCTCGCCCAGCAGGCCGCCGAGGACGCCGGCCAGCGGGATCGTCCCGTAGTTGACGATCGACATGCTGGAGTTGACCCGGCTGAACAGCTCGGGCGGGCAGTACTGCTGCCGGAAGGTGGTGACCAGCACGTTGCCGGCGACGACACCGGCGCACAGGCCGAACAGCGCGAGTCCGTAGGGCACCAGGCCCCAACCGGGCCCGCTCAGCGGCCCGAGCAGCAGCATCGGTGCCGCGAAGACCTCGCACAACAGCCACGCGCGCACGGCGCCGAGGCGCGCGGCGAGCCGTCCGGCCGCGGCCGCACCGAGCATCCCGCCGGAGGCGCCCAGCGCCAATACCAGCCCCACGAGCCCGGGCGCGGCGCCGAGCGTCCGCGACAGGAACACGATCTGGATCGCGCTGTAGCCGGTGAGCGCGAGGTTCGAGACGGCGCCGAAGGTGATCAGCGACCGCAGGTACCGGTCGCCCACGACGAACCGGAGGCCCTCGGCGATCTGGCTCCGCAGGGGCGAGCGCTCGGCGGGGACGGCGGTTTCGCGCGCGCGGATCGCCCGCACGCACAGCACGGAGACGCCGAAGCTGACCGCGTCCGCCAGGATGCCGCTCACCGGGCCGAACGCCTGGGCCAGCAGCCCGGCGAGGCCTGGCCCGGCGACCTGGGTCGCCGACTCGCTGCCCTGCAGCTTCGCGTTGGCGTCCAGGAGTTCGCCGTCGCCGACGAGCGCCGGGAGGTAAGCGCGGTAGGCGAGGGTGAAGAACACTTTGGCGATCCCGCCGAGCAGGGCCGCGGCGAGCAGGTACGGCATGGTCAGCGCGCCGAAGGCCGCGACGACCGGGACGCTGCCGAACACCGCCATCGACACCGTGTTGCAGAGCAGCATGACCGGGCGCTTCGGCAGCCGGTCCACCCAGGCGCCCGCCGGCAGGCCGATCACCAGCCAGGGCAGCCAGGCCACCGCCGTCAGCAGCGCCACGTGGAAGGTGCTCGCCTGCAGCGTGATCACCGCGACCAGCGGCAACGCCGTGGTCGCGACCATGCTGCCGAGCATGCTCGTGGTCTCCCCGGTCCAGAGCAGCCGGAAGTCCCGGTTCCCCCAGAGCCCCTTCACGGCTTGCCCAGCGACGCTCGCGCGGCGAAGAAGACCGGACGGCGCTCGACGCCGTCACCGGGTTCGGTGCGGTTCTCGAACTCGCTGATCAGCAGGAAGATCCGCTCGTTGAGCTCGTCGAGTTCGTCCTTCGACAGCCGCACCCAGGTGTCGATGCTGAACGGCGCCCCTCGCCACTCCTCGGGGTAGGTCTCGCGGTTGGCGATCCACTCGCGGGCGACCGCCGTCTGGTGATCGAGCACGAGGACCTCGGCGGCTTCGGCCACCGGGTCGCCCGGGAAGTCCGCCGCGGCCCACCGGAGCACCTTCGCACTGCGCTTCCACCAGCGTTCTCGCTGGTCACGGGCCAGTTCCGGAGCCTCTTCGACCAGTTTCGCGGCGGCCAGCACCTTCATGTGGTGGCTGACGTTGCCGACCGCCTGCCCGGTCCTCGCGGCCAGCATCGACGCCGTCGCCGGGCCGTCGAGGTGGAGCAGTTCCAGGAGCCGGCGCCGCAGCTGGTGGGACATGGCGGCCAGCACCTTCGAATCCCGGATCTCCCGGATGTCATCACCCATGACGCACAAGAGTAGTTGCACAATAGCTCTTGTGCAATAGCTCTTGTACGTCTGCTCGAGTAAGCTTCCGGCATGGGTTTCGTCGCATGGGTGATCTTCGGCGCGATCGTCGGCTGGGCCGCGAACCTGGTCGTCGGCGGGCGGGCACGGCAGCGGCAAGGTTGCCTGGTCAGCGTGCTCGTCGGGGTCGTCGGCGCAGCCCTGGGCGGCCTGCTCTACCGGCTCGCGACCGGCCAGGCGAAGACGTTCGACTTCGACTTCCCCAGCTTCGGCGTGGCCATCCTCGGCGCGGTCGTGCTGCTGGCGATCCTGCGGCTCGCGAGCGGGGTGACCCGGCGTTCGAATGACCGTTGGTAACTTTCGCCGAACGAACGGTGATCAACGGGCCATCCGCCGCTAAACTGCTCCCTCACGCGCATCTCCCGGTGGCCGGGTGCGTGCGCCGTCGGGGGGCGGATGCACCCGGCCGCTCTTCTTCGCCTTCATCGCCTCGATGACGACGTCCACCGCGCGCACCGGGTCGACCAGCGACGGCACGGGCACCTCGTCGATCTCCCGACGCCACGCACCCAGGAGCTCGCGAAGCCGGGCTTCGGCGGGATCTCGGCGGTCGATCATCGGTCCTCACAGGTCAGGCGGGCAGCGCCCCGAACGGCGGCAACTACTCAGTGTCATCGGCGAAATCGACCTTGCGTTACGACGCGGCGATCTTTCCCACCCACCGCGGTGACCCCCTCCCGGAGGAGTCCGGCAGGGGCGCTCGGACACGCTCACCTGGGGCAGCGGTAGCGTGGGGGCGCCCGTACGCGGCCGCCGGACCCCGGCGCCCACCCGTTCTTCCGACACGAAACCAGGGGACCCGACCATGAGCGGCACCCGGCCGGATTCCGCCGGCAACCCCGTCGCCCACGCCCTCCAGCTCGCCCGCGAAACCGTGCCGCCGATGCACCCCGCCGGCCGCCCGTTCGTGGCGGGCGGCATCGCCGCCACGCTGCTCGCGCGCCGGTTCTCCAAGCGCCTCGGGCTCGTCGGTGCGCTGGCGACCGTGGCGACGGCCGCGTTCTTCCGCGAGCCGAAGCGGGTCCCGCCGCCGCGGGCCGGCGTCGCGCTCGCCTCGGCCGACGGTCTCGTGTCGCTGATCGAGGAAGCCGTGCCGCCCGCCGAGCTCGGCCTGCCCGCCGAGCCGCGGATGCGCGTCTCGGTGTTCCTCTCGGTGTTCGACGTGCACGTCCAGCGCGTGCCGGCCAACGGCGTGATCGAGCGGGTCGCCTACCGGCCGGGCAAGTTCCTGTCCGCGGACCTGGACAAGGCGAGCGACGACAACGAGCGCAACTCCGTGCTCATGCGCACCGAAGACGGCCACGAGCTCGTCGTCGTGCAGATCGCCGGCCTGGTCGCGCGCCGCATCCTCTGCGAGATCCGCGAGGGCGACAAGGTCGACGCCGCTTCGACGTACGGCATCATCCGGTTCGGCTCGCGGGTCGACCTCTACCTCCCGCCGGGTTCGCGCGTGCTCGTGGCCAAGGGCCAGCGCACGGTCGGCGGCGAGACGGTCATCGCCGAGCTCCCCGCGCTTTCGGAAGGCTGACCGATGGTCCGCGTGACCACCCCGGGTGTCCGGCTGCTGCCGAACGCCATCACCGTGCTGGCGCTGTGCGCGGGCCTGTCGGCCGTGCAGTTCGCGCTGACGAAGAACTACGCGATGGCGATCGCTTCGATCGGCATCGCGGCGGTGCTCGACAGCCTGGACGGCCGGATCGCGCGGCTCCTGGACGCGACGTCGAAGATGGGCGCCGAGCTGGACTCGCTGTCCGACGGCATCTCGTTCGGCGTCGCGCCGGCGCTGGTGATCTACGTGTGGCAGACCGGCGCGGACCGGATCGGCTGGGTGGCGTCGCTGATCTTCGCCGTCTGCATGATCCTGCGGCTGGCGCGGTTCAACACGCTGCTCGACGACACCGAGCAGCCGCCGTACGCGAGCGAGTTCTTCGTCGGCGTCCCGGCGCCCGCGGGTGGCCTGCTGGGGATGCTGCCGCTGGTGGCGTACCTGCAGTGGGGCGAGGGCTGGTGGTCTTCGCAGTACGTCGTGTGGGCGTGGACGGTCGCCATCGCGGCGCTGCTGATCAGCCGCATCCCGACGCTGTCGCTGAAGACGGTCAAGGCGCCGCCGAAGGCGATCGCGCCGCTGCTGCTGGGCGTCGCCCTCCTGGCCGCGGCGATCATCCAGTTCCCACTGGTCGCCCTGCTGGCGGCGATGGTGCTGTACCTGGCGCACATCCCGTACTCGATTTACCGGCACCGCTGGCTGGCGGCGCACCCGGAGGCCTGGACGGTCCCGCCGAGCGAGCGCCGGGCGATCCGCCGCGCCCGCTCCACCCGCCGGCTCGGCCTGCGTCCCCCGCTGCGCCGCCGCGTCGCCGGCGCGGCGATGCGCGCGGTCCGCCTCCCCCGCGAGACGGTCCGCACCCCCCGCGTCACCTCGGAAAACGGCAACGGCCAGCGCCGCCGCTCCTGGCGCCGGATCGGCCTCCGCCGCAAGTAACCGACCCTCCAGGTACGCAAGCCGACCCTCCAGGTACGCGAGTTCGCGATTCCGGTACGTCTATCGCCTTGGTCCGAGAGTCAGCACCCGTGGCTGCAGGGTCGGTTCGCGTACCCCGAGGGTCGGTTCGCGTCCCTGGAGGGTCGGTTCGCGGCTCCTCCGGGGGCGGCGGATCGCTAGGGTGAACGGCGTGAGCCACCCGCAGATCACGCTGACCGTCCGGCACACTCCGTCGGCGCTGGACACGCGCCGCGGCGTCGTCCGGCTGCACCCCGAAGTCCTCGACGCCTTGGGCCTGCGGGCCTGGGACGCCGTACACCTCACCGGGGCCCGGGTCAGTGCCGCGCTCGCCGCGCCCGCCGACGACACCGGCGTGCCCGGGGTGCTGCTCACCGACGACGTCACCATGTCGAACCTCGGCGTCACCGAGGGCTCCGAGGTCGTCGTCGCGCCCGCCGACGTCGCGGCCGCCAAGACCGTCACCGTCGCCGGGTCGCGGCTGGCCAGCGTCTCGGTCAGCCCGCACATGCTGCGGCTCGCCCTGATCGGCAAGGTGCTCACCGTCGGTGACGCCGTTTCGCTGCTGCCGCAGGACCTCGCGCCCTCGCCCGGGTCGGACCCGGCCGGGCTGCGCGGCCAGCTGTCGCGGGCGATCGGCGCGACCTGGACGAACGAGCTGCTCACCGTCACCGCCACCGAGCCGGCCGGCACCGTGGCCGTCGGACCGTCCACAGTGGTCACCTGGCGCGACGGCGCCCGGCCGGGAACCACCGAACCGGCCGCGCCCCGGACGGCGACCGCGCTGGTCCGCACCTCCGCCGTCACCGCGGCCGAGGAGTGGATCGACGCCGAGATCGTCGAAGACGAGGTCGCCGCCGCCACCGAAGAAGAGCCGGCCGTCCCGCTGGCCGACCTGATCGGCGCCGAGACCGCCGCGCGCAAGCTCGCCGAGTGGTTCGACCTCGCCTTCCACCGGCCCGAGCTGCTGGCCCGCCTCGGCGCGCCCGCCCACCTGGGTGTCCTGCTGTCCGGCCCGGAAGGCGTCGGCAAGGCGACGCTCGTGCGGTCGGTGGCCCACGACGCCGGGATCAAGGTCATCCCGCTGGCCGCACCGAACCTCGCGGTGCTGGACCCGAACGTCGCCGTGGCCCGGCTGCGCGAGGCCATCCGCACCACCGAGGGCCCGTCGGTCCTCCTGCTCACCGACGTCGACGCGCTGCTGCCCGCGACGTCTCCGCCGCCGGTGGCCACGGTCGTGCTGGAGGAACTGAGGACGGCGCTGCGGCGCGAGCGCTTCGCCGTCGTGGCGACGACGGCGCGCGCCGAATCGGCCGACCCGCGGCTGCGCGCCGCCGACCTGCTGGACCGCGAGCTCGGCCTGGCCCTCCCGGACGCGAAAACCCGCCGCGAGCTGCTGAATGTCCTGCTCCGCGACGTTCCGCTCGACACCGGCATCGACTGCGGCGTGCTCGCCGAGCGGACGCCGGGGTTCGTCGCCGCGGACCTGATCGCGCTGCGCCGGGACGCCGCGCTGCGGGCGGCGCTGCGCCAGCGCGACACCGACGAGCCGCGCATCTCGCAGCAGGACCTGCTGGACGCGCTGGCCACCGTCCGGCCGGTCTCGCTGTCCACTTCGGACAACCTGGCCACCGGCGGGCTGACCCTCGACGACGTCGGGAACATGGTCGACGTCAAGCAGTCCCTCACCGAAACCGTGCTCTGGCCGCTGCGGTACCCGGACTCGTTCGCCCGGCTCGGCGTCGAACCGCCGCGCGGGGTGCTGCTGTACGGGCCGCCCGGCGGCGGCAAGACGTTCCTCGTGCGGGCGCTGGCCGGCACCGGGGCGTTGAACGTCTTCGCGGTCAAGGGCGCGGAGCTGATGGACAAGTGGGTCGGCGAGTCCGAACGCGCGGTGCGCGAGCTGTTCCGCCGGGCCGCGGAGGCCGCGCCCGCGCTGATCTTCCTGGACGAGATCGACGCGCTGGCCCCGCGCCGCGGCCAGTCGTCCGACTCCGGCGTCGCCGACCGCGTGGTCGCCGCCCTGCTCACCGAGCTCGACGGGGTCGAGCCGATGCGCGAAGTCGTCGTGCTGGGTGCGACGAACCGGCCGGAGCTGGTCGACCCGGCGCTGCTGCGGCCCGGGCGGCTCGAGCGCCGCGTCTACGTGCCGCCGCCGGACGCCGAGGCCCGCGCGGCGATCCTCGCGGCCAGCTCGAAGAACACGCCGCTGGCCGAAGACGTCGACCTCGCCGCGGTGGCGTCCACTCTGGACGGTTACTCGGCGGCCGACTGCGCGGCGCTGATCCGCGAAGCCGCGCTGACGGCGATGCGCGAGTCACTGGAGGCCCGCGAAGTCACCGCGGCGCACCTGGAGACGGCCCGGAAGACGGTCCGGCCGAGCCTCGACCCGGCCCAGCTGGCGGCCCTGGAGGCGTACGCGAAGACCCAGGCCGGTGCATAGCGGGGCATCACGCGTGATCAGAGGGGCATCATGCGTGATTGAGGGGGCATGACACGTGATTGGGCGGGCATCAGCGCGATGCCCGCCCAATCACGCATGATGCCCGCGCAATCACGCGAAAAGCCCGTCAGCTGCCCTTGTGGCCGGACTGGTATTCCTTCGTCACGATGACGATCACGCCGGGGCTCGCGTTCTGGATGCCTTCGAAGCGCGGCTCGGCCTTGATGCCGAACTCCTGCGCGAGCTGCTTGGCCGCGGCTTCCTCGTCGGTGCCCGGGCGGTAGAACGCCGTCGTCGTCGGGATGATGCCCTGGGAGTAGTTGCTGACCTCGTTGACGTTCCAGCCGCTGCCGCGGAAGTCGTCCGCCGCCCTATCCGCCAGGCCCTTGATCGTCGAGTTGTTGAACACCCGGACGGTCACCCACTTGTTGGACGCCTGCTGGTCGCCACCCGGCTGACCGGGGGCGGCCGACGTCGGCTGACCGGGTGCCGGGGACGAGGTCGACGGCGGTGTGGGCGACGACGGGCTCGCCGAGGACGAAGACGCCGGCGAGGAAGCCGACGACGAGGTCGACGGCGGCGCCGAGGAGGTGCCCGGCGGCGTCGACGACGTGCCGCTCGGCCCGGCCTCGTTGGATCCGCCACCGCCCAGCGCGGAGATCCCGCCGATGACGGCGGCGATGATCGCCACGCCGATCAACGCGACGCCCGCGGCCTTCATCGGCCGGGACATTCCGGAAAACACACTCATTTCAGCTCGATCCCCAGTCGCCGGGCGCCTCGCTTGCGCTGGCGGGCGGCGCGGGTCTTGCGCAGCCGCTTCACCAGCATCGGGTCGGCTTCGATCGCCTCCGGCTTCTCCAGCAGCTTGTTGAGCAGCTGGTAGTAGCGCGTCGCAGACAAGTCGAAGCGTTCGCGGATGGCGTTCTCCTTCGCCCCGGCGTGTCGCCACCACTGGCGCTCGAAAGCGAGGATCTCGACCTCGCGTTCGGTCAGGCCGGGCACGGGCTTCGGCGGCGACGGCTGCGGCTCAGCCATCGACTCCGCGGCGTCCATCCGAGTCCCTCTCAATCGGGCGTCATGGCGAATCAGACCTAGCTCTTCCGCGGGCGCCATTCAACCACGGAAGCGGCCGCCGACGTGGGCATCGGCGTCGGCGCGTCACGGTCTGATGCAGGTCTACCAGAGGGGTCCGACTAAACTGGCTCGCCGTGACCATCCACCCCATCGTTATCGCCGGCGAACCCGTGCTGCACCAGCCGACTCGGGAGATCACCGAGTTCGACGAGAAGCTGCGCACGCTCGTGGACGACATGTTCGAGACGATGTACGCCGCCGAGGGCGTCGGCCTCGCGGCCAACCAGATCGGCCTCGATCTGCGGGTGTTCGTCTACGACTGCCCGGACGACGAGGGCGTGCGGCACAAGGGCGTCGTCGTCAACCCGAAGCTCGAGACGTCGGAGATCCCGGAGACCATGCCGGACCCGGACGACGACTGGGAGGGCTGCCTCTCGGCGCCCGGCGAGTCGTACCCGACGGGCCGCGCGAAGTGGGCGAAGGTGACCGGCGCCGACCTCGAGGGCAACCCGATCGAGGTGGAAGGCACCGGCTACTTCGCGCGCTGCCTGCAGCACGAGACCGATCACCTGGACGGGTACATCTACCTCGACCGCCTGGTCGGCCGGCACGCGCGCGCCGCGAAGAAGATGCTCAAGCACAACAAGTGGGGCGTCCCCGGCAACTCCTGGCTCCCGCCGAAGACCCCCGAGGACGACGGCGCCGTCATCTGACCGCCCGCCCGGTGGGGGGGGGGGGGTGTTGGTGTTTGGGCGGCAATGAATAAAAACCCACCCCCCCCCCCCCCCCCCAGCACGACAAATCCATAAACACGAA
>NZ_JBSGAI010000023.1:0-169750 GCF_053600695.1 Amycolatopsis sp. NPDC005003
AATCTCACACTCTTCCCCACCCCCACGCTCTCCCTATGTGTGCGGACGGAAAGCGTCCGCACACCCCTCTTTCGCATTGTCTTCTGGGGGTCGAACCCCCAGACCCCCGCCAGGGGGGCTTCGCCGCCCCTGGACCCCCCGGTGTGTGGCTCCGTGTGTTGGTGATTCAGGCCGGCGAGGGTTGGGCGTTGGTGTTGGTGTTGGTCAGCCAGGCTTTTGTTGTGCCTGTTGTGTTGGCTATGTAGCCGTCCGGGCGGACCAGGACCTTTTCCAGGTCGGGCCAGGGGAGTTCTGGGATCTCTGCTACGAGTACCTCTGTGTGGGGGGTTGGTGTGGGGGTTTTTGTCAGCAGGACCCAGTTTCCTTTGTGGAATAAGGTGCTTGCCGGGCCGCTCGGGGTCTCGATGTCCGGGAGACGTGTGCCTGCCGCCGGGTGGGGATCTTCCGATGCGTAGCGGATGTTGAGGCCCGACACCATGCCTGAGAGGTGGTGCTGGACTTCGGGGAGGGCTGTCAGGTCTCTGAAGAGGGCTCTCAAGGCCAGTTGGTTCGGGGTTGTGGGGATCAGGGCGTTCTGGGCCGCGATGTTGTCCAGGACTTCCTTCGCCACCGTGCGGCGCTCCTGTTCGTACGTGCCCAGGAGCGTTGCCGGGGCTCGGTTCTTCAAGGTTGCGGCCAGTTTCCAGCCCAGGTTCATCGCGTCCTGGATGCCCAGGTTGAGACCCTGCCCTCCCGCCGGGAAGTGCGTGTGCGCCGCGTCTCCCGCCAGGAGGACCCGGCCCACCTGGTAGCTCGCGGCCAGACGGCTGTCGTCCGAGAACCGGGACGCCCAGCGGATCTCCGCGATCTCCGCTTCCGGGCCGAAACGATCGGTGACCGCTCGCCGGACTTCGGCGTCGGCGACCTCGGCCCGCAGGTCCGGCGGGCGGTTCAGGCGATCTCCGAAGCTGATCCGGTACAGGTTCGGCTCGGCCAGGGGGATCACGCCGATGAACTTGCCCGGGCTTCCGGACGTGACCATGTTCGTCATCGAACGCCACTGGGTGGGCGCCCCCGGCGGGGTCGCCTTGAACAGCACGTCCGCCGCCACTCCGTGGCCCTGGCCCTCGATACCCTCGAACCGCATGCCCAGTGCCTTGCGGACAGTGCTCCGGCCACCGTCGCAACCCACCAGGTACCGCGCACGGATCCGTAGCTCGCCGGCGGTGATCGTGACGCCTTCCGCGTCCTGGGTGAAGCCGGTCAGCTCGAGCCCCCGCCGCACCCGCACCCCCTGCTCCGCCAAGCGCTCCTCCAAGGCCGCCTCCACCTCCGCCTGCGGAATGCCCAGCTGGTAGGGGTGGCGGGTGTCCCAGCCCGTGTAGGGCACCGGAATCACCGCGAAGTGTCCGTCCGCGACAGTCGCGAACGCGCGGTCCTTCGCCCGGGGCAGCAAACCCCGCAGATCCAGGACTTCCGCCGTGCGCGGTTGGAGGTTCAGGGCCTTCGACAAACCCGTTCGCTCGTGCATCCGCTCGAGCACCACCGTGTCCACTCCGGCCAGTGCCAGCTCGTTCGCCAGCATCAAGCCCGTCGGGCCCGCGCCGGCGACGACCACCTCCGCAGTCAGCTCCCGCATCCCCAGCTCCTTAACAACGTTAAATTGACCGGACCCCAGGATGGCCTTAACATCGTTAAATTGTCAAGCGTGATCACGGAAGGGGTGCCAGAACATGGCTCTGACCAGGGAGAACATTGCTCGGTCCGGGCTGAAGCTGCTCAACGAAGTGGGCCTCAACGGGCTCACGCTCCGGCTGATCGCCGCGGACCTCGGGGTCAAGGCCCCCGCCCTGTACTGGCACATGAAGAACAAGCAGGAGCTTCTCGACGAGATGGCGACGCAGATGTACCGCGACTCCGTGGCCGATCGGCGGCCGCCGGCGTCGCTGGGGGAGTGGGAGGCTGCTGCGCACAGTGCCCGCGCGCTGCGGCGGATGATGCTCGCCTACCGCGACGGCGGGAAGGTTTTCGCCGGCACCTACCTCGGTGACACGAGCCTGGTCGGCGAGCACCCGCTGCGCCGGAGCATCGAAGCCGGTTTGGACGAGCAACGAGCAGGCCGGGCGACCTTCACCGTCTACTGCTTCGTCATCGGCTACGTGATCGAGGAGCAGGCTGTGCGGCCGATGCCGGGTGAGTTCGACGAGCGCTATCGGGAGTCGGCGGGGGAGGCGATACTGGGCGACGCCGACGCCCGGTTCGAGGACGGGCTGGCCATGGTCCTCAGTGGAGCCCGTCAGTGGCTCGAGACGGCGTAAGGGCAGGTCAGAGCGTTTCGGGACCCCGGTGAAAACCCGCTGGCGACCCCGTGTAATCTATTGAAGTACCAAAACGGCGCGGGGTGGAGCAGCTCGGTAGCTCGCTGGGCTCATAACCCAGAGGTCGCAGGTTCAAATCCTGTCCCCGCTACAGTGGTCAGAGGCGTGTACGAACGGAAAATGTTCGTACACGCCTCTTTCGTTTTGTATTGGGGTCGAACTCCCAAACCTCGGCCAAGAGGGGCTCTGCCCTCTCGGATCCCCTGCGGGGGGAGTCATTCGCTACGAATCCCGTGATTCGGACGCCGGTAGCGGGTGGTTGCGGTGCGTGTTCGCGGTGCGCCAAGCCGGGGATCGCCGCCCGTCGAACTCACCTGCCTGGAGGTTGCCGGGGTGGCCCGCGTGCGTCTGGTTGGACCAAAAAATCCTGGGAGCGGTTGCAGAGCGTATTCAGGTCCACAGTGGACCCGGGCCGGATTGGGCCGAACGAGGGGATCTCACTAGCCACAATGGACAGATCCGCTGACCACTGTGGACACAGCGGCCGATAAGTGGGAATCTAGGGGACGTGTCCGAATTGAATGCAACAGCCGCCGCCCTGCTCGGTCTGCTCCACGACGGTCCCGCCACCGGCGGGCAGCTCGTCGCCGGAGCCGGAGAGCGGTTCGGTGCCTTCTTCAGCGTCACCCGCAGCCAGGTGTACCGGGAGCTCCCGGCGCTGTCCAAGGAAGGCCTCGTCCGGCTCGGCAAGCAGGGCCCGCGCTCCAGCCAGCAGTACCTGATCACCGCCGCCGGCAAGAAGGCCTTCAAGGCCTGGCTGACGTCCGAGGCCGGCCCCGACCACCTGCGCAGCCCGCTCATCCTGCGGCTCGTGCACGCGGGGTCGCTGACCGCGAAGCAGCGCCAGACGCTGCTCGAGTCGGCCCGGTCGAGCTACAGCCAGCAGCTCGACGACGCCAGGGCGGCCACCAAGGCGGCCGAAGGGCCGTACGAAAAGGCGGTCGCCGAGTTCGCCCAAGCCCAGGCCAAGGCCGCGCTGAAGCTGCTCGACGCCATCCCCGCGGCCTGAGGTTCGCGCGCCCGCGACCGGTCCTCGCAACCGGTCGCGGGTTTTGCCGTAACCTTGACAAACGTGAGTGATGAGTTCGACGCGGCACTGAGGGACCTGACCGGCAAGCTGACGCAGATCGAGTCGGTGATGGACCTGGATGCGCTGCGTGCCCAGGTGGCCGACCTGGAGCAGCAGGCCTCGAGCCCCACCCTCTGGGACGACCCGGAGGCGGCGCAGAAGGTCACCAGCCAGCTGTCCCACCGGCAGGGCGAGCTGCGCCGGGTCTCCGACCTGCGCCAGCGGCTCGACGACCTCGGCGTGCTGTACGAGCTCGCCGAGGCCGAAGGCGACTCCGGCAGCCTGGGCGAGGCCGAAGCCGAGCTCGCCGACCTCGGCAAGGCCATCGACACGCTCGAGGTCCGCACCCTGCTCTCGGGCGAGTACGACGACCGCAACGCCGTCGTCACCATCCGCTCCGAGGCCGGCGGCGTCGACGCGGCCGACTTCGCCGAGATGCTCCTGCGCATGTACCTGCGCTGGGCGGAGCGCCACAGCTACCCGACCGACGTCTACGACATCTCCTACGCCGAAGAGGCGGGCATCAAGTCGGCGACGTTCAAGGTCAGCGCCCCCTACGTCTACGGCACCCTCTCCGTCGAGCAGGGCACCCACCGGCTCGTCCGGATCTCGCCGTTCGACAACCAGAGCCGCCGCCAGACGTCGTTCGCGCACGTCGAGGTGCTGCCCGAGGTCGAAGAGGTCGACCACGTCGACATCCCGGAAAAGGACATCCGGGTCGACGTCTACCGCTCCTCGGGCCCCGGTGGCCAGAGCGTCAACACCACCGACAGTGCGGTGCGCATCACGCACATCCCGACGAACATCGTCGTCTCCTGCCAGAACGAGAAGTCGCAGCTGCAGAACAAGGCGGCCGCGATGAAGGTCCTCCAGTCCCGGCTGCTGCAGCGCAAGAAGGAAGAAGAGCGCAAGGAGATGGACGCGCTCAAGGACAGCGGCTCCAGCTGGGGCAACCAGATGCGCTCCTACGTGCTGCACCCGTACCAGATGGTGAAGGACCTGCGGACCGAGTTCGAGGTCGGCAACCCGTCCGCGGTGCTCGACGGTGACATCGACGGCTTCCTCGACGCCGGCATCCGCTGGCGGATGCAGACGGCGTGAGCCGGGTGCGCGCGGTGGCGGCCTGACCGCTCACCGTGCGCAAACGCCCGTTGCTCCACCCGGGTGCACCGGGCAACCGGGGCTTCACGAGACCGGTGGGTAGTATGCCGAATCGTGATCCGGCTCGAAGAGGTTTCCAAGGTCTACAAGACCTCGACGCGGCCCGCGCTCGAGCGGGTGTCCGTCGACATCGAAAAGGGTGAGTTCGTCTTCCTCATCGGTCCCTCGGGATCGGGGAAGTCGACCTTCCTCCGGCTGCTGCTGCGCGAAGAGACGCCCAGCAAGGGCCGCGTGATGGTGTCCAACTTCGACGTCGCCAAGCTGGCCCGCCGCAGGGTCCCGCGCCTGCGGCAGACCATCGGCTGCGTCTTCCAGGACTTCCGGCTGCTCGCGAACAAGACCGTCGCGGAGAACGTCGCGTTCGCCCTCGAGGTCATCGGCAAGCCGGGCCCGACCATCAAGAAGGTCGTCCCCGAGGTGCTGGAGCTCGTCGGCCTCGACGGCAAGGCGGACCGGCTCCCCAACGAGCTCTCCGGTGGTGAGCAGCAGCGCGTCGCGATCGCGCGCGCCTTCGTGAACCGCCCGCTGGTGCTGCTCGCCGACGAACCGACGGGCAACCTGGACCCCGACACCAGCCAGGACATCATGCTGCTGCTGGAGCGGATCAACCGCACCGGCACCACCGTCCTGATGGCCACCCACGATCACTCCATCGTGGACTCCATGCGGCGCCGAGTCGTCGAGCTGCAGCTCGGCCGGGTGATCCGCGACGACGCCCGCGGCGTCTACGGCATCGGTCGCTGAGACCCCGTCCACCCCGCACCGACCCCGACCCCAAGGACCTGCACCCGCCATGCGCGCCAGTTTCGTCTTCAGTGAGGTAGTCACCGGCCTGCGCCGGAACGTCACGATGACCATCGCGATGATGCTGACCACGGCCGTGTCGCTCGCCATGCTCGGTGGCGGCCTCCTCGCCGTGCGGACGATCGACAAGATGAAGTCCAACTTCCTCGCCGACGTCGAGGTTTCCGTCTACCTCACCGACGACATCAGCGCGAGCGACAAGAACTGCACCCAGTCGCTGTGCCAGACGCTGCGGACCTCGCTGCAGAGCAACAACGGTGTCGAGTCGGTCGTGTTCGAGAACCGCGACCAGGCCTTCGACCGGTTCAAGAAGATCTTCGAGAGCCAGCCGGAGCTGATCGCGCTCACCGGCCCCGAGTCGCTGCCCGCGTCGCTGCACGTGAAGCTGAAGGACCCGGACCGCAGCGACGCGATCGTGCAGGAGTACGCGAACAAGCCCGGCGTGCGGAAGGTCGACGACCAGAAGAAGTTCCTCGACCGCGTGTTCAACGCCTTCAACGGCGTCCGCAACATGGCCTTCGGCGCCGCGCTCATCATGGCCGTCGCCGCGCTGCTGCTGATCGCCAACACGATCCAGGTGTCCGCGTTCACCCGGCGCACCGAGGTCGGCATCATGCGGCTGGTCGGCGCCACGCGGTGGTACACGCAGCTGCCGTTCCTCCTGGAGGCGGTGGTCGCCGGCGTGGTCGGTGCGGTCCTCGGGATCGTCATGCTGGTGCTCACCAAGGTGAGCTTCCTCGACTCGGTGTTCACCGGCGACGTCTTCCCGAAGATCACCACGCTGGAACTGCTGTTCCCGGTCGCGCCGATCCTGCTCGGGGTGTCCGTGCTGATCTCCGCCATCACCGGTTACGTCACGCTGCGGCTGTACGTCCGGCACTAGTAAACCGGCTGCTGGCAGCTTCGAGAATCACGTAGAGTGGTCGTATGCCCAAGGAACGTGGCCAGAAGGTGATCGTGTCGAACCGCAAGGCGCGGCACGACTACTCCATCCTCGACACCTACGAGTGCGGTCTCGTGCTCGTCGGCACCGAGGTCAAGAGCCTGCGCGAGGGCAAGGCGTCCCTGGCGGACGCGTTCGCGACGGTCGACGACGGCGAAGTGTGGCTGCGCAACGTGCACATCCCGGAGTACACGCAGGGCACGTGGACCAACCACACGCCGCGGCGCACCCGGAAGCTGCTGCTGCACCGGCGGGAGATCGAGAAGCTCATCGGCAAGACCAAGGAGAGCGGGCTCTCCCTGGTGCCGCTGTCGATGTACTTCAAGGACGGCAAGGTCAAGGTCGAGATCGCCCTGGCCCAGGGCAAGAAGGCCTACGACAAGCGGCAGGCGCTCGCCAAGCGGGACGCGGATCGCGACATCAGGAAGGCGATGGGCCGCGCGCTGAAGGGCCGGTTCACGGAGTGACGCCCGGCCCGGCCGCCGATGCGGACGTCGCTCGCTGGACGGCGTCGCTGGGCCTGCCGGGCCTGGTCGACCTGCACGTCCACTTCCTGCCCAAGCCGGTGATGGACAAGGTCTGGGCGTACTTCGACCGGGCCTCGACGCACTACGGCACCGAGTGGCCGGTGCACTACCGGACGTCCGAAGAGGAACGGCTGGAGACGCTGCGCTCGCTCGGTGTCACCCGCTTCGCGCCGCTGGTCTACCCGCACAAGCCGGGGATGGCGGAGTGGCTGACCGGCTGGGCGCTCGAGTTCGCCGCCCGGGTCCCGGACGCGGTGCCGACCGGGACGTTCTACCCCGAGCCCGGCGCCGGGTCCGCTGTGGACGGTGCGTTGCGCGCCGGCGCCCGGGTGTTCAAGGCGCACGTGCAGGTCGGTGCGTACGACCCGCGTGACGACCTGCTGACCCCGGTCTGGGGTGCGCTGGCCGACGCCGGTGTCCCGGTCGTCGTCCACTGTGGACACGGTCCGTTGCGGGGCGACTTCACCGGGTTGTCGGTCTTCGGGGAGGTGCTGGCGAGGCACCCGAAGCTGACGGCGGTGCTCGCGCACGCGGCGATGCCGGAGTTCGGGACGGCGTTCGAGCTGATGGCGAAGTACCCGCGGGTGCACCTGGACACCACGATGGTGGGCGTGCCGTTCGCCGAGGCGATGTCGCCGCTGCCGCCGGACTGGACCGCGCGGCTGGCCGCGTACGCCGACCGGGTGGTGCTCGGCACGGACTTCCCGAACATCCCGTACCCGTACGTGACGCAGCTGCAGGCGATCGCCGGCTGGGCGGCAGCCGACGATCGCCTGGGAGAGCCGTTCCTGCGGGCGGTGCTGCACGACACCCCGCTGCGCCTGCTCGGCGCCTAGCTTTTCGACGACCGCCCGGCTTTCACCGGCGCAGCGTCGCGCGTTCGGTCACGGTGACCGCGCGGCCCAGCAGGTCGACCACCGGGAGCTGCTTGCCCGCCAGCACGAATCCGGCCGTCGCCAGCACCACCCACGGCACCGGGCCGCGGGCGATGCCGTCCGAGAGCGGGGCGAACCCGTGTGCCGCCAGGCCGAGCAGACCACCCGAGATCATCAGCCCGGCCACGACCAGCTGCGGCGTCCTGGCGGTGAGTTCGCCGGCGTCGCGCTGCATCTCGAAGTGCGCGAACAGCCGCAGCAGGCCGAGCAGCACCATCCCGCACGCCGCGAACCACGCCGGCGCCATGACCAGCCAGAACACCGTGCCCGGCGCCGGGGTCTCGTAGCCGAGGCCGTACACCGTCACCCCCGCCACGACGACCAGCGCCGGCATGTGCCAGAGGTAGACGCTCATGAACCGCGCGCCCAGCCAGCCGAGGGCGTCGCCGACGCCGGGTCGCGCCGCGAGCGCGTTGAGCTGCGGGCGGAAGGCCAGCAGCAGGCCGATCTGGCCGACGGCGAGGAAGGCGAGCAGCACGGTCGGCGGGCTCATGTTCGACACCGGCGCGCCCGGCATGCCGATCATGCTGGCCGGGTACGGTCCGAACGCGACCATCAACGCGGTGACGCCGAACCCGGCGGCGGACAGCGTCAGCGCGCCGCGGCGGGTCAGCGAGCCGAGGCGCCCTTCGACGTAGTGGAAGCCCAGCTGGTGCACGGCGACCCAGACGAAGATCGCGTTGGCGTAACCGACGTAACCGAAGTCGTTGAAGCGCGCGACGTCGACGAGGATGCCCGCCGCGCCCATCACGAGCGGCACCTTCAGGCCCCAGCGCCGGTGCGCGGCCACCATGAGCGGCGTGAGCAGCACGACGAGCACGTACACCGCGAGGAACCACAGCAGCTGCGCGGCGATCGCGCTGCCGACCTGCACCGGCTGCGGCGGGACGCCCAGGCCGCGCAGGAAGTCCGGCACGATCAGCCAGACCGCCAGCAGCGGCAGCACCGGCGCCATCAGCCGCTTGATGCGCCCGGCGAGCCACTGCCGGGTGGACGCGGCACGGCGGAAGGAGATCAGGTTCGCCGCGCCGCCGGCGAAGAAGACCAAGGGCATGACCTGGCTGAGCCAGGTGACGACCCACCAGCCCGGCGTGGCCAGTGCGTTGCCGGTGGCGAGCTGCCCGTCGGAGTAGGAGAGCACCGGCATGATCCAGTGCTGCGCGATGACGGCGAGGATGGCCCCCGCCCGGACGACGTCGAGAAACCTGTCCCGGCTCGTGTGCATGCTGTTCAGCCTGGCCGGTTCGACCTGGGGAAACAGCGGTGCTGCCCGGACTCTTCGGGGTCCTGTTCACCCCCGGCGGATACGGGGGTTTCCCCTACTAGCGCAGGCCGTCGGGCTCGGGTTCGTGCTGCGCGGCGGCGAGGCGGTACTCCCAGCCGTGCTCGGTGAGGCCGAGCTCGTAGCGCGTCTCGATCTTCGGGCCGCCGTGCAGGTGGATGTGCCGGATGACGGTGCCGGGAATGGGCTCCGCGTCCCCGAGCTCCTGGACGCGGCCGTCGAGCGGGCCGCCGAAGAAGCGGACGCAGCGGGTCTCGTCGGACATCTGCGCACTCCTCTCCTCGGCGGGTCCGCTCATGGTAGGTGAGCGCTCACCCGGGTGCCGCCCGCGGAACGGGTGACCCGGTGTCCACCCTACGGGAGTCGTGGTCACCCTCCGTTGCTCAACGACCCAGGTAGGTCAACACCGCGCGGACGCGGCGGTGTTCTTCCGCGCTGGCTTCGAGCCCGAGTTTCGAGAAGATGTTGCCGATGTGCTTCTCGACCGCGCCGTGCGAAACGACGAGCGAGTTCGCGATCGCCGTGTTCGACAGGCCCTGCGCCATCAGGCCGAGGACCTCGGATTCGCGGGCCGTCAGCGCGTCCAGGGGGTTGCGGCGGCCGCGGGCCATCAGCTGGGCGATCACGTCCGGGTCGATCGCCGTGCCGCCGTTCGCGACGCGGCGGACCGCGTCCAGGAAGTCCGCGACGTCGGCCACGCGCTCCTTCAGCAGGTAGCCGACGCCGCCGGCGCCGCCCGAGAGCAGCTCCACCGCGTACGACTCCTCCACGTACTGCGACAGCACCAGCACCGGCAGCCCGGGGATCTCCTTGCGCGCCGCCAGCGCCGCCCGCAGGCCCTCGTCGGTGAACGTCGGCGGCATCCGGACGTCGACGATCGCCAGGTCAGGCCGGTGTTCCTTGACCGCGCCGAGCAGGTCGTCGCCGTTGTCGACGGCCGCCGCCGTCTCGATGCCCTCGTCGGCGAGCAGGCGGGTCACCCCGGCCCGCAGCAGCACGGCGTCCTCGGCGATGACTACCCGCATCCGGCCCCCAAGCTCGTGGATGAACGGGAGCCAGCTTATTCACCATTGGCAGGGGAGGTCAGCCCGGATCACGGTCGGCCCGCCCACCGGGCTGACCACGGTGATCACGCCGTCGATCGTCGCGGCGCGGTCGGCCAGGCCGGCCAGCCCGCCGCCGGGGCGCACTTCGGCGCCGCCGTGGCCGTTGTCGGTGATCTCGACGACGACGTGGTCGTCGGTCCGCCACACCTTCACGCCCGCTTCGGTCGCTCCGGAGTGCTTCGCGATGTTCGTCAGCGTTTCGCCGACGATGAAGTACGCCGTCGTCTCCACCGCGGCCGGCGGACGCGGCTCCACGGCCACCGACACGTCCACCGGGATCGGCGACTTCGCCGCCTGCGCCGACAGCGCCGCGTCCAGCCCCCGGTCACCGAGCACGGCCGGGTAGATGCCGCGCGCCAGGTCCCGCAGCTCCGACACCGCCAGCTTCGCGTCCGAGTGCGCCTCGTCGATCAGGTCCCGCACCGCCTGCGGATCCTGGTCGAACTTCGACTTCGCCCGCCCCAGGCTCATCGCGACGGCCACCAGCCGCTGCTGCGCGCCGTCGTGCAGGTCACGCTCGATGCGGCGGCGTTCGGCCTCGGCGGCGTCGACCCCGCGGGCCCGCGACGCCTGCAGCCGCTCGGCCTTCTGCTCCAGCCGCTTCGTGCGGTCCGGCCCCAGCAGCGCCAGCGCCAGCTCACCGTGCAGCCAGCCCAGCCACGGCGTCACCCAGATCGCCATCGGCAGCAGCACGATCGACGCCAGCGCGATCGCGAACTCCGCACACGCCAGCGGGAACGCGGCCATCAGGTACGCCAGGTCACGCCAGGTCGTCGCGTCGCTCAACCGGACCATCCACCGCCGCAGCAGCGGCTGCCCCTCTTCGTACGGCCGCCGCTGCACCGGCGGCAGCGGCACACCCAGCATCGCGCCCGCCCAGCTCCGCTCACGGTCGCCGGACCAGCGGATGAAACTCGTCGTCGCCAGCAGGATCGGGAACCCGACCCAGACCACCGCCGTCGACACACCCACCGCGATACCGACCACGATCAGCACGAACTGCAGGAGCCGGAAGACGAAGCTGACGATCATGTACAGGATCGTGCGAGCCGGGTGCGGCCGCGGGTGTTCCAGCTGTTGCGCCTCGCTCATCCCGCCACCAGGTTCTTCTCTTCCGCGTCTTCCCACCAGCGCTCCATCCGGCGGCGCTGCGCCACCGTCGGCCCCAGCAGCGCGTCCGCCAGCCGGGCGTGCGTGCCCGCCAGCGCCTTGGTCAACGCCACCGACAACGCGACGAACAACACCCCCAGCGCCGCCCACGGTAGCGCCTCCACGGTGGAGTCCACGGTCAACCACGGCACCTCCCAGGCCGGGAAGCGGTACTCACCGCCCGGCAACCACCGGAAGTAGACCGGCAGGCCCACCAGCGCCAGGCTCGTCGCCCAGAACGTCGTCACGAGCACGAACTCCACCAGACCCACCGGGAACAGCAGCGCGAAGTAGGTCAGATCCCGCCACGTCGACGGATCCTTCAACCGCCCCTTCCACCGCTCGGCCTGCTTGCCGGCGGGCAACGGCAGATAGGGCAGATCGATGTAGCGATCCAGCAACGCGTAGACCCGCGCCCGCTCCAAGCGCGCGGCCCCCCGCACCGCGAGCACGACCAAGGCGAGCAGACCCACCCCGACCCAGACCACGGCAGTCCCCGCCCCAGCCGAGACGAAAGCCGTCAGGAACCCGAACGCCAGCACCCCCAACGGCAGGTTCATCAGCAAGAACACCACCGAACCACCGAACGGCGGATCCCGCCTCTCGCTCACCATCACCGCGCTCCCTTCATCCCACGACGCTCCACCAGCATCGCGTTCCGGCCCTCGAGGCGACATGGTGCGAGCGGGCATCCCGGCGGTAGGGCTGGCCCCACCCCCACCACCCGGACTAAACCGATCGCGCCGGGCGTTATGATGAGTACGACCCAACAAGGGGGTGAACGGTTTCGACTTTGGACGTTGATTCAGGAGAAGCGTGCCGGTGCAGGCGAGAGACCACCGTAAGCGTCATCGCAACCAAATAAGCGCCGACTCCAGTCAGCGCGAGTTCGCCCTCGCCGCCTGAGCGAGTGCGACTCTGTCGGCCCGGGTTCGCCTCCGGCCCGGGTACCGGCATCAGCTAGGAGGCTCAGCGACTGTCCCGGCCACGGGGAACAGCCGTGAAGCAAACAGTGGCTGGGCTCGTCACCTCAGCTTGTTCGCGTGACTGAGGGAGCCAAGCAGAGACGTAGCGGACTGCGCACGGAGAAGCCCTGTTGATACGCCAGAGGACCCGGGTTCAATTCCCGGCACCTCCACTACGAGCAGGCCCACGCCCCTTCGGGGCTGGGCCTTCTCTCGTTCTCGGGTGTTTGTTTGGGGGTCGGACCCCCAAGCCCCCGCCAGGGAGGGCTTCGCCCCCCTGGACCCCCCCGGGTGGTTGCGTTGGGTGGTGAGTCAGACCGGGTGGTTGCGTTGGGTGGTGAGCCAGACCGGGTGGTTGTGTCGGGTGGTGAGCCAGACCGGGTGGTTGTGTCGGGTGGTGAGCCAGACCGGGTGGTTGTGTTGGGTGGTGAGTCAGGCCGGGTGGTTGCGTTCGGGGGGTGACCGGGCAGGTGGTTACTCCGTTCGCGGCCGGCCGTTCGGCTTGTGGGTGGTCGGTTCTGCTCGGGGTGGTTGTGGGGTGTGGTGGGGGCCACTTGTGGGTGAAATTTTCGTTAGTGTCATGCTGGGGACCCGACCAATGGTCCTGCACCCGTGGGGCCGGAAGTAGGTGGCCAGATGACCTGGGCCCGACGCAGTGGCAGCTCCCTTGCCAACGATGAAGACAGCCGGATGGGCGTTATCCGTGCCGAAGAGGCCGTTCGGCTCGGTGAACAGAACGATCGGGCCGTCCTGACCGTGGCCGGCCACTCCTCCGACTCGCAGGAATGCGCCGAACTGCTCGCCATGCTCGGGCTCGACGCCGGGCGGCTGCGGCACAAGACCGCCTGATCACACCAGGTCCGCGACGTGGACCACCTTGTTCCGGCCCGTCGCCTTCGCGTGATACAGCGCCGTATCCGCCGCGTCCAGCAAACGCTGCAATGACGTCCCCGCCGTGGGGTACACCGCGATGCCGATCGAGACCGTCAAGCCCGTGATCGACAGCTGACCCGCCGGGACCTCCAACGCGCTGATCGCCCGGCGGATCCGCTCCGCCACCGGGCCGATGTCCGACTGGGTGATCCCCGGCAACACCACCACGAACTCCTCGCCGCCGAAACGGCCCACCGCATCGCCCCGGCCGCGGACCGCCGAGATGATCGACCGCGCCACCGCCTTCAGCACCGCGTCGCCCGCCAGGTGGCCGTACGTGTCGTTCACCTGCTTGAAGTGATCCAAGTCCAACATCAGCAACCCGAACGTCGAACCCTGACGGGACGCCGCCGCCAAGGTCCGCTCCGCCAGCGCGTGCCAGCCGCTCGTGTTGTACAACCCCGTCTTCTCGTCGCGGTGGGCCGCCACCTCCAGCTGCTTCACCAGCACCGTCCGGTGCAACAGCAGCAACGGCGGGAACACCAGCACCACCAGACCCGGCAACGTCGCCAGTGCCACCGCGTTCAGCGCACCCAGGCAGAGCGTCGCCACCTCGAGGCCGTTGTCCGACCACGTGCCGAACAGGGCCTCGGGCGTCCGGCCGACTTCCCGGCGCGCCGGGAGCACCAAGAGGGCGTTCACCGCGAAGAACGTCACGCCCGCGGCCGTGATCGCCAACGTCCCCGCCCAGCTGTGCGTCATCGCCGAGCGGACGTCGGGGAAGCCCGAAAGCCGCAGCACCGACTGGGCCGCGTAGCACGAGAGCACGATGATCGCCGCGTTGCTGACCGTGCGGGAGGCCGGGACCCGCTGCAGGCGGTACCAGCTGCGGATCGCCAGGTGCGCGTACAGGCCGCCGACCAGGACAGCCAGCAGGAGCGGCGGCAGCAGGAGCACGCCGGCGAACGTCCAGACCGACGTCATGTTGATGTGCGGCGTCCCCGACACGCGACGGCGGATCCGCTCCACGCGCCGGCCCGTCTCCGACTGCACCACCCCGAGGACCAGCAGCACCCCCAGGATCGCCAGCGTCCGGCGGTCCACCGCGACCGGGGACGGCCGCAGCGTCAACGCCACCGCCACCACCTCGCTCACCAGGCAGTAGCCGATCACCCGCGGACCTTGACGCCACAGCACCCAGCGCCGTGGTGCCACGAGGACGTCACGAATACGCGGCCCGGTGCGCGGAATCCCGCCCCCGGTCCGCATACTCATGGTGTCCGGCCGGTGACGGAACCGGTCCGGCCCGAGGTCGCGAAGGGAGGCGCACCATGTGCGGACGCGACAACTGAGGTCATCGGTCCTCCAGCCCGACCCGGCGCCACGCCCTCGCGATCGGCACGGCCACCGCGGCACCCACCGCCCCGGCCGCGGCGATGGTGTGCGCCGGGCCCAACACATCGGCCAGCCCGCCCGCCGCGGCCGCGCCGACCCCCTGCACGGTGATCAGGCCCGCCGAATTGACCCCCGCGCACTGCGCGCGGTGCTCGTCGGGCACCCGCCGCATGAACGAGACCGTGCCCTGGATGTTGTAGCCGGTCGCCAGCAGCCCGGACACCGCGAGCAGCGCCACCGACGCCACCAGCCCGGGCCGGCAGACGAACACCACCAGCGGCAGCCCCGCCGCGATCCCCAGCCAGCCCAGCACCCGGAGCTGCACGCGCTCCGGGATCCACTTGCCGAACACGACGCCGCCGAGCACGCTGCCCGCGGGGTCGGCCGCCATCAGCAGCCCGACCAGCGTCGCGCCCGCGCCGATCCCGGCCGCGTACGGCGCGGCCAGCGCCTCCGGCACGACGTAGAACCCGGCCAGCCAGTTGAGCGCCACCAGCGTCCGCAACGCCGGGTCGCGCCAGATCAGCCGGATGCCGGCACCGGTCGTCGAAAGCCACGCGGGCCGGACCGCCTGCGCGATCGCCGCCCGCCGCCGGACGCCGGTGACCAGGAACAACGCCGAAAGCAGAAAGGTCGCCGCGTCCAGGGCCAGCGCCGCGGACGGGGTGAACGCGGCGATCAGCGCGCCGCCGCCGGCGAACCCGGCCAGCTGCGCGCCCTGCATGGTCACGTTCCGCAGGGCCATCCCGACGAGGTACCGCTCGCCTTCGAGGACCGACGGCAGCAGCGCCTGCTGGGCCGCCTTGAACGGCCCGCCGAGCGCCGTCATCACCGCGACCAGCACGCACAGCACCCACAGCGGGACGCCGGGGATCGCGATGACGGCGACCAGCGCGGCCCGCACCAGGTCGGCCGCGACCATCACGTCCCGCCGCGGCCACCGGTCGCCCGCACCGGCCAGCAGGATGCCGCCGAGCAGGGACGGCACGTACGTCAGCGCGTAGGTGAGGCCGGTCAGCGCGGCCGACGACGTGCGCTGGAAGACGAGGACCGCGAGCGCGACCCGGGCGAGCTGGTCACCGCAGATCGACAGCAGCTCGGCAGTCCACATCGCCCGGAATTCGGCGACGGCGAGCACCGCACCGAAACCGACCTTCTTCACGCGTGAGTCATCCATCGGTGCCCCCGAAACCGCAGCCCCCGTCACGGTAATCACCCACCGCAGTGGAATCGAGCCGTTCGGTGACAGTTGCCCCGTTCGCAGCAGCGCCGGCGCCCGGACGGCCCGCGCCGGCCGTCAGGCCGGGTGGCCGCCGATGCGGGTGGTGAGCTCGGCCGCCGTCGCCGCCACCTCCGCCGCGAGGTCCGGCCACGTCTGCGTGCACGGCTCCGCCGCGCAGTGGTGGCGCAGGGTGACGCTGATCGCGGCCAGCGGGCGGGCGCCGTGGTCGAAGACCGGGCAGGCCACCGACGCGAAGCCCGCGGTGACGTGGCCGTCCTCGACCGACCAGCCGAGCCGGCGTTCCGCGGTGAGCGTGCGGCGCAGCTCCGCCAGCGTGCGCGGGCCGCGGCCGGTGCGGAGCACGAACGCCGAGGCCGCGGGGAACAGGGCCCGGACGTGGGGAGCCGGCAGGTGCCGCAGAATCGCCCGGCCGGACGCGGTCAGCTGCGCCGGCAGCCGGACGCCGACCTCCGTCACCAGCGTCTCCGGCCGGGCCGGGCGCTCCTTGATCAGGTACAGCGACTCGTTGCCGTGCAGGACGCCCAGGTGGGCGGTGTGCCCGACGCGGTCGACGAGCTTGCGCAGCAACGGCCCGGCCAGGCGCTCCAGGGGATCGTGGCGCAGGTAGGCCGAGCCCAGCTCGAAGGCGGCGATGCCCAGGCCGTAGCGGCGTTCGGCGGGCAGGTGCACGACGAAACCGGCCGCTTCGAGCTCGTTGAGCAGGTGGTACGTGGTCGAGCGGGGAAGCCCGGCCTCCCGGGCGATGGCCGCCGCGGTGACCGGGCCCGGCCGTGTCGCCAGGAGGCTCAGCACCGCCAGCCCGCGGCGCAGCGCCGGGACCTCGCTGCTCTCGCCCATGGCCTTCAGCCTAACGTCTGGGATCCCAGACAGAACCACCCGTTGAGGCATCCCACCAGCAGGAAGGACGATGTCCAATGGGCCCATGCCGGAAAAAGTGCTCCTGGGCTCGGAGCCCCTGACCGCCGCCCAGGTCGTCGACGTCGTCCGCGGGCACGCGCCCGTCGGGCTCACGGACGCCGCCGAGAAGAACCTCGCCGCGACCCGCCAGCACATCGAGAACCTCGCGCACGCCGTCACGCCCACCTACGGCGTCTCGACCGGCTTCGGCGCGCTCGCCACCCGTCACATCCCCGTCGAGAGCCGGACCGCGCTGCAGCGCAGCCTGATCCGCTCGCACGCCGCCGGCGCCGGCCCCGCCGTCGAGCCCGAGGCCGTCCGCGCGCTGATGCTGCTGCGGCTGCGGACCCTCGCCAGCGGCTACACCGGTGTCCGGCCCGGCACCGCGCAAACGCTTGCGGCCCTGCTCAACGCCGACATCACCCCGGTCGTCCACGAGTACGGCTCGCTCGGCTGCTCCGGTGACCTCGCGCCGCTGGCCGCCGTCGCGCTGGCGCTCATGGGCGAAGGTGAGGTGTTCCACGCCGGTGCGCTGAAGCCCGCCGCCGAGGCTTTGAAGCAGTCCGGGATCGAACCGATCGTCCTCGCCGAGAAGGAGGGCCTCGCGCTCACCAACGGCACCGACGGCATGCTCGGCATGCTCCTGCTCGCCGCCGCCGACCTGCGCCGGCTCTTCGACATCGCGGACCTCACCGCCGCGATGAGCGTGGAGGCGCTGCTCGGCACCGATCGCGCTTTCGCCGCCGACCTCCAGGCCCTGCGCCCGCACCCCGGGCAGGCGAAGTCCGCGGCGAGGATGTGGCAGGCGCTGCAGGGCTCGAAGATCGTCGAAAGCCACCGCGGCCCCGACTGCAACCGCGTCCAGGACGCCTACTCGCTGCGCTGCGCCCCGCAGGTCCACGGCGCCGCGCGCGACAGCCTCGCCCACGCCGAGCTCGTCGGCGAGCGCGAGCTGATGTCCGCCGTGGACAATCCCGTCGTCCTCGCCGACGGCCGGGTCGAGTCCAACGGCAACTTCCACGGCGCGCCGGTCGCCTACGTGCTGGACTTCCTGGCCATCCCGATCGCCGACGTCGCCAGCATCGCCGAGCGCCGCACCGACCGGATGCTCGACAAGGCGCGTTCGCACGGCCTGCCGCCGTTCCTCGCCGACGACCCCGGCGTCGACTCCGGCCACATGATCGCCCAGTACACCCAGGCCGCCGTGGTCAGCGAGCTCAAGCGGCTCGCCGTGCCGGCGTCCGTCGACTCCATCCCGAGCAGCGCGATGCAGGAGGACCACGTCTCCATGGGGTGGTCGGCCGCGCGGAAGCTGCGCAAGGCCGTCGACGGCCTGACCACCGTCCTCGCGATCGAGCTGCTCACGGCCGCGCGGGCGCTGGACTTCCGCGCGCCGCTGGAACCGTCGCCGGTCACCGGCGCGGTCCGTGACCTGCTCCGCACGAAGGTCGCGGGCCCCGGCCCCGACCGGCACCTGGCGCCCGAAATCGCGGCCGCCGAAGAACTCGTCCGCTCCGGCGCCGTCCTCGACGCCGCCCGTCTGGAGGTCTGATGAACCACGAGCCCCGCGTCGTCCGTGCCGCCCGCGGCACCCAGCTCACCGCCAAGTCGTGGCAGACCGAAGCCGCGCTGCGGATGTTCCACAACAACCTCGACCCCGAGGTCGCCGAGCGGCCCGAGGACCTGGTCGTCTACGGCGGCACCGGCAAGGCCGCCCGCAACTGGGCCAGCTTCGACGCCATCACCCGTGAACTGACCACTTTGGACGTCGACGAGACGTTGCTGGTGCAGTCGGGCAAGCCGGTCGGCGTGTTCCGCACGCACGAGTGGGCGCCACGGGTGCTGATCGCGAACTCGAACCTGGTCGGCGACTGGGCGACCTGGCCCGAGTTCCGCCGCCTGGAACAGCAGGGCCTGACCATGTACGGCCAGATGACCGCGGGTTCGTGGATCTACATCGGCACCCAGGGCATCCTCCAGGGCACGTACGAGACGTTCGCCGCGGTGGCCAAGAAGAAGTTCGGCGGCACGCTGCGGGGCACCCTCACCGTGACCGCCGGCCTCGGCGGCATGGGTGGCGCGCAGCCCCTCGCCGTGACCATGAACGACGGCGTCGCGCTGGTCGTCGAGTGCGACCCGCAGCGCGCGTACCGCCGCGTCGAGACCCGCTACCTCGACGAGGTGGCCGACGACCTCGACGACGCGATCGCCCGGGTCACCAAGGCCAAGCAGGAGAAGCGGCCGCTCTCGGTCGGCGTCGTCGGCAACGCCGCCGAGGTGCTGCCCGAGCTGCTGCGCCGCGGGGTCGAGGTCGACATCGTCACCGACCAGACGTCCGCGCACGACCCGCTTTCCTACCTGCCCAAGGGCGTCAGCGTCGACGACTGGCACGACTACGCGGCCAAGAAGCCCGACGAGTTCACCGACCGCTCGCGCGAGTCGATGGCCGACCACGTCGAGGCCATGCTCGGCTTCCTCGACAAGGGGGCCGAGGTCTTCGACTACGGCAACTCCCTGCGCGGCGAGGCCAAGCTCGGTGGCTGCGAGCGCGCGTTCGACTTCCCCGGCTTCGTGCCCGCCTACATCCGGCCGCTGTTCTGCGAGGGCAACGGCCCGTTCCGCTGGGCGGCGCTCTCGGGTGACCCCGAGGACATCGCGGCCACCGACCGCGCGATGCTGGAACTTTTCCCGGAAAACGAATCCCTCGCGCGCTGGATCCGCCTCGCCGGAGAACGCGTGGCGTTCCAAGGGCTGCCCGCCCGGATCTGCTGGCTCGGCTACGGCGAGCGGCACCTGGCCGGCCTGCGGTTCAACGAGATGGTGGCCGGCGGGGAGCTGAAGGCGCCGGTCGTCATCGGCCGCGATCACCTCGACTCCGGCAGCGTCGCCTCGCCGTACCGCGAGACCGAGGGCATGGCCGACGGCTCCGACGCGATCGCCGACTGGCCGCTGCTCAACGCCCTGGTCAACACCTCCTCGGGGGCGAGCTGGGTGTCGATCCACCACGGCGGCGGGGTCGGCATGGGCCGGTCCATCCACGCCGGCCAGGTCAGCGTCGCCGACGGGACGCCGCTGGCCGCGCAGAAGCTCGAGCGGGTGCTCACCAACGACCCGGGCATGGGTGTCATCCGGCACGTCGACGCCGGTTACGACCGCGCGGCCGACGTCGCCGCCGAGCGCGGCGTGCGGGTGCCGATGCGGGAGGCCGAGTGACCGCCTCCGGGCTGCTGGGCGAGATCGCCGACGTCGGGCGCGACCCGAAGCGCGGTGGTTACTCCCGCCACGCCTTCGACGCGCCCGAGCACGACCTGCGCGAGTGGTTCGTCGAGCGTGCGCTGGGGCTCGGGCTCGACGTCGAGACCGACCGCAACGGCAACATCTGGGCGTGGTGGGGGCCGCCGGGCCGCAACGCCGTGGTCACCGGCAGCCACCTCGATTCGGTGCCGGGTGGCGGCGCGTTCGACGGCCCGCTCGGGGTGGTGAGCGCGCTGGCCGCGGTCGAGGCCCTGCAGGCCAAGGGGTTCCGGCCGCGCCGGCCGCTCGCCGTCGTGGTGTTCGCCGAGGAGGAGGGCGGCCGGTTCGGGGTGCCCTGCCTGGGTTCGCGGCTGCTCACCGGCACGATCGACGCCGACAAGGCGCGTGGCCTGCGGGACGCCGACGGTGTGACGTTCGCCGAGGCGGCCGCGAAGGCGGGTGTCGACCCGGCGCGGATCGGGCCGGACGCCGAGCGGCTCGACCGGATCGGGCAGTTCCTCGAGCTGCACGTCGAGCAGGGCCGCGGGCTGATCGACCTCGGTGCGCCGGTGGCTGTCGGCAGCACGGTGATCGCGCACGGGCGGTGGCGGTTCTCCTTCGCGGGGCAGGGCAACCACGCCGGGGCGACGCTGCTGGCCGACCGCGCGGACCCGATGCTGCCCGCCGCGGCGACGGTCACCGCCGTCCGGCGGCTGGCCGCGAAGGTGCCGGACGCGCGGGCGACCGTCGGCAGGCTCGTGCCGACCCCCGGCGGGACCAACGTCATCGCGTCCACTGTGGACCTGTGGCTGGACGCGCGGGTGCCCGGCGAAGGCACGCCGGCGCTGGTCGCCGAGATCAGCCGGGCGGCCTCGGAGGCGGCGAAGGAGGAGGGCTGCCGGGTCGAGGTGACGCGCGAGTCCTACTCCGGCGACGTCGTGTTCGACGACGCACTCCGGCGTGACCTCGGCGGCTGGCTCGGCGCGCCGCCGGAGCTGCCCACCGGCGCCGGGCACGACGCGGCCATCCTCGCCGGGTTCGTCCCGGCCGGGATGCTCTACGTCCGCAACCCGACCGGCATCAGCCACTCGCCGGAGGAGTTCGCCGAGGCCGACGACGTCGAAGCCGGCGCCGAGGCGCTGGCCACGGCCCTGGAACGGCTGGCGCAGTGAACCCCAATCCGACCCCCGACCCGACTTCCGGCCCGCGGGGGCGCCCCCCGGTTCCAGCCTATCGCGCGGCACCGACAGTTTTCTGGTGCGAGCAGGCCTGCCTGCCGGGCGGGATCTCGGCCGGCGTGCGGATCGACGTCGCCGACGGGCGGATCACCGGCGTGACACCCGGCTCGCCGCGGTCCGGCACCGTGCTCGCCGGGCTGACGTTGCCGGGCTTCGCGAACGGGCATTCGCACGCCTTCCACCGGGCACTGCGGGGCCGGACGCACCACGAGCGTGGCACGTTCTGGACGTGGCGCGAGCGGATGTACGCGCTGGCCGCGCGGCTCGACCCCGACACGTACTACCGGCTGGCCCGCGGGGTCTACGCCGAGATGGTGCTCGGCGGGTACACGAGCGTCGGCGAGTTCCACTACCTGCACCACGCGCCCGGCGGGAAGCCGTACGCCGAGCCGAACGCGATGGGCGAGGCGCTGCGGCAGGCCGCGGCCGACGCCGGGATCCGACTGACGTTGCTGGACACGTGCTACCTGGCCGGGGGCATCGGCGTCGAACCGGACGAGGTGCAGCGGCGCTTCTCCGACGGCTCGGCGTCGGCGTGGGCTTCGCGGGTCGCTTCGCTGAAGGAAGGTGAGCTGTTCCGGGTCGGCGGAGCGATCCACTCCGTCCGCGCGGTGCCCCGGGACCAGCTGTCCGAAGTGGACAACGGCGTACCGGGGCACCGGCCGCTGCACATCCACCTTTCCGAGCAGCGGGCCGAAAACGAACAGTGCGAGGCGGCCACCGGGTTCACCCCGACCGGACTGCTGTGGGACCACGGCGTGCTCGACGAGCGGCTGACCGCGGTCCACGCGACCCACCTCACCGACCGGGACGTGCGCCTGCTCGGCGAGTTCCGGGTCGGGGCGTGCTTCTGCCCGACCACCGAACGCGACCTCGGCGACGGCATCGGCCCGGCCCGCGCGCTGCGGGACGCCGGGGTGCGGCTGGGCATCGGCAGTGACAGCAACGCCGTCGTCGACGCGTTCGAAGAGACCCGCGCGCTGGAGCTGGACGACCGGCTGGCCAGCGAGGAACGTGGCCGGTTCAGCGCCGGAGAACTCCTCGAAGCGGGCACCGACCACGCGGCGATCGGGTGGGACGAGGTCGGTGCGCTCGCCGAGGGGGCGGGCGCGGACCTCGTCACGGTGGCCCTGGATACCGTGCGGACGGCCGGGATCGAGCCGTCCGGGGTCCTGTTCGCGGCTTCCGGCGCCGACGTCCGGCACGTCGTCGTCGCCGGCCGCGAGGTCGTGCGCGACGGCGCGCACCTGCTCGTCGACCGACCGGAAACCGTGCTGGCGAAGGAGATCGAGGCACTGTGGCAGTCCTGATCACGGGGATCGGCGAACTCACCACCAACGACCCGGCGCTGGGCCGGCTGACCGACGCGGCCTTGGTACTGGACGGGTCGCGCGTCGCCTGGGTGGGTCCGGCGAAGGAGGCACCGGCCGCCGACGAACGCGTCGACGTCGAAGGGCGCGCGGTGCTGCCCGGCTGGGTCGACAGCCACACGCACCTCGTGTTCGCCGGCGACCGCACCGCCGAGTTCGAGGCGCGGATGGCCGGAAAGCCCTACACCGCTGGCGGAATCGCGATCACGGTCGGGGCGACGCGGGAGGCGTCCGACGAGGAGCTGGCGGCGAACCTGCGCCGCCACGTCGACGAGGCGGCCCGGCAGGGTACGACGTGCCTGGAGACCAAGACGGGCTACGGGCTCACGGTCGCGGACGAAGCCCGCAGCGCCCGGATCGCCGGCGAGGTGGCCGACGAGGTGACGTTCCTCGGCGCGCACCTCGTGCCGCCCGGCGCCGACGCCGAGTCCTATGTAGACCTGGTCTGCGGCGAGATGCTCGACGCCGTCGCGGGAAGCGTGCGCTGGGCGGACGTGTTCTGCGAGACCGGTGCCTTCGACGAGGCCCAGTCGGCACGGGTGCTGAAGGCGGCCGCCGAGCGCGGGCTCGGCCTGCGCGTCCACGGCAACCAGCTCGGCGAAGGCCCCGGTGTCCGGCTGGCGGTGGAGCTCGGCGCGGCGAGCGTCGACCACTGCACCTACCTCGCGGACGCCGACGTCGAAGCGCTCGCGGCGTCCGAGACGGTGGCGACTTTGCTGCCCGCGTGCGACTTGTCGACCCGTCAGGCCCTGGCCCCGGCGCGGCGGCTGCTCGACGCGGGCGCGAAGGTGGCGCTGGCCAGCAACGCCAACCCGGGCAGCTCGTACACGACGTCGATGGCGTTCTGCGTTGCGACAGCGGTGCTGCAGATGCGCATGACGATCGAGGAGGCCGTCTGGGCCGCGACGGCGGGCGGCGCGCAGGCGCTGCGGCGTGCGGACGTGGGCGTGCTGCGCCCCGGCGCGCGGGCGGACGTCCACGTGCTCGACGCGCCTTCGGTGACGCACCTGGCTTACCGGCCCGGGGTGCCGCTGACGAACATGGTGTGGCGCGCCGGGGAGCGCGTGCGCTGACGTCGAAAGCTGGGGCAGAACCCGCTCACAGCGGCAACGTGAACGGCGTACACGCCGGCGCGTAGCTCTCGTCGAGGGCGTGCAGGATCAGCCCGGTGACGTTCGGGTCGATCGCCTGGCCGAGGTGGCCCGACGCGTCGGACGGGCAGAAGTCCTGCAGCACGATGTCCGTCGTGCCCGGCTCGCCGAGGATCCCGCTCGTGTAGGGCGTCACGACCTCGTCGTACTTGCTCACGATGCTCGTGTACGCCGGGCCGGGGACGTGGACGCCGCCGCGGGCGAGGTCGTCCAAGAAGGCCGAGGGTGCCAGGTACTCCGAGCACGCGCCGCACGCCGTGCGCAGGACCGCGCCGAGGCCCGGCACGGACGTGAGCAGGGCCTTGGCCAGCGCGCCGAGGCCGCCGAGGGTCGTCCCGCGGTAGTTGGCGCCGAAGCCGACGAAGTGGGCGACCTTGGCCGCGCCGCCGCCGAACTTCAGGTAGTACGCCGGCATCGTGCTGCCCTCGGAGTGGCCGACGATGTCGACCTTCGCCGCTCCGGTCGTGGAGCGGACCCGGTCGACGAACCGGCCGAGCTGAGCCGCGCTGTCTCGCATGGACGCGAGCCCGCCGACACCCGGGCCGAGGACGCCGGTGCCGTACGTCAGCGAGAAGACGCAGTAGCCCTGGTCGGCGATCTTCGGCGCGTGGAAGAACCAGTTGACGGTGTCGTTCGCGCCGAGGCCGTGCACCAGCACGACGGGCTCCGGGTGCGCGGCCGACGGACGGCAGCCCCAGTCGTTCCAGCCGCTGCTCGGGGCCGCTTCCGCGACCGACGGCGCGACCGCGCCGAAGGTGAGCGCCGCGGTGAGCACGGCCAGGGTTCGCTTGACACCGCCGTTGGTGACCCGCATTCCGTTGCCTCCAGTTACCCGTCAGTACGTGACGCAGATCATGATCGGTCACATGTCGCTGGAGACGACCTGGGAAAACGCTCAGAGTTGACCCGTGTTCGTTGTGACGGGTGACAACGACGGCCGACGGGCCGTCACCACCAGGCCGGTCAGCGCGACCAGCCCGCACAGCCACGCGAACCAGTCGCCGAAGCGGGCGTACGGCGTCTTGCCCGGGCCGATCGGGACGTCGGCGACGACCACGGTGAACGGGCGGCCGCCGGTGTGGGCGTCGGCCAGGACGTGACCGCGTGCGTCCGAGAGCATCGGCGTCCCGCGGGTCGCGCTCCACGCCACCGAGAAGCCGTTCTCGACGCCGCGGATCAGCGCCGTGCGGCTGTGTGCCCAGCCGTCGACGTCTTCGTCGGACGCCGGGATGAGCACCAGGCCGGTGCCGGCCCTGCCGTAGTCGCTGCTGGGGTCGGCGAAGTTGACGTCCATGCACACCATCAGCCCGATCCCGGCGAAGTGCGCGAGCTGGGTGCCGGAGGTGATGTTCGGCGAATCCCCGTTGTGCCACTTGTGGTATTCCACCGGCGGCCCCGACGGCGGGATCGCCAGTGCGGCGTTGAACCGGCCGTCCGGCGTCGTGTCGATGACGCCGGTGACGACGTCGAGGTTCCGGCTGCGGGCGACTTCGGTGAGGGCGTCGACGAGCCGCGGCCGGCTGGTCCGGTCCACCGCGAAAGCGGCTTCCGGGAGCACGACCGCCCGGACGCCGTCCGGCAGCCGGCCGATCTGGTCCACATAGGACCGGACGAGCGCCTGGCCGTCCGGCGTGGCGACGTCGGCCGCCCAGCGGCTCTGCCCGGGCGCGACCAGCGCGACCCGCGTCGACGGCCCGGTCAGGGGCGGCGTGGTCCAGAAGACCAGCCCGCCCAGGGCGGCCGCGACGGTGACCAGCCCGGCCAGCCGCGACAAGCCGTGGACCCGCGGGGCGAGCGCGGCGGCGACGGCGGCCGGGACGAACAGCACCAGGAACTCGACACCCCAGCCGCCGGTGATCGCGGCGAGCCGCAGCACGGCCGGCCGGTCGGCCTGGGTCGTCATCAGGGTGTCCATGACGCCGGTCGGGTTGAGCAGCGAGACGCCGTAGAGCACCACGGTCCACAACGCCGGCGCGGAGAGCGCCGCCAGCAGGCCGTGGCCACGCCGGACCAGCACCCGGAACAGGCCGGTGGCCAGGGCGAACAACAGCGCGCTGCCGCCGAGGATCGCGACCGCGGCGGGCCGCGGGATCGCCAGGGAATGCCAGAAATAGCTCCAGCTGCCCGAGCTGCCCGCGGCGTACGCGACGAACGCGCAGGCCAGCGCGGCGACCCCGGGAATCCGGGGCGCGAGCAGCAGGATCGGCAGCGGTGCCGCCCAAGCGAGTTCGGGCACCGGAGCCAGCCCGGTGCCGAAGAAGAACAACACCGCCGACGCCGCCGTCGCGGCGACCGCCCACCCCAGCTTGTTCATCGTGGCCCCTTTCGCCCGGTTTCGAGGATTCCGGGCGGCACGGGCGGGCGCATTGGGTCAAACCACCGAATCGGGGTGGGGTTTACCCCACCCCGGTTCATGCAGAGTTCAGTAAGCCGTCACACGACAGGGATCGGAGCGGTTCCTGTCGATCAGTAGCGTTGCTAACGAACAGCTACGAAAGTGGGCCGCCATGGACTTTTCGCTGATCGTGCTGGTGGTGATCGTGGCCGCGCTGGCCTTCGACTTCACCAACGGCTTCCACGACACCGCCAACGCGATGGCCACCTCCATCGCCACCGGGGCGCTCAAACCGAGGGTCGCCGTCGCCGTTTCGGCCGTGCTGAACCTCGTCGGCGCGTTCCTCTCGGTCGAGGTCGCCAAGACGATCTCCGGCGGCATCGTCGACGACACCAAGGTGACCCCGGTGATCATCTTCGCCGGGCTCGTCGGCGCCATCGTGTGGAACCTGGTGACCTGGCTGATCGGGCTGCCGTCGAGTTCGTCGCACGCGCTGTTCGGCGGGCTGATCGGCGCGACCTGGATCGCCTCGGGCTCCGACGCCGTCCACTTCGGGAAGGTCGTCGAGAAGGTGCTGATCCCGGCGCTCGCCTCGCCGATCGTCGCCGGGATCGTCGCGACGCTGGGCACCTTCCTCGTCTACCGGATCACCGCACGGGCGAAGCGGGACACGGTGGGCCGCACGTTCAAGGCGGGCCAGATCGCCTCGGCGTCACTCGTGTCGCTCGCGCACGGTACGAACGACGCGCAGAAGACCATGGGCGTCATCACGCTGACGCTGATCGCGTCCGGCTCGCTCGCGCCGAACTCGGGCCCGCCGCTCTGGGTGATCCTCACCGCCGGCACCGCGATCGCGCTCGGCACCTACCTCGGCGGCTGGCGGATCATCCAGACCATGGGCAAGAAGCTGACCGAGATCCAGACGCCGCAAGGGTTCGCGGCCGAAACCAGCGCCGCGGCGGTCATCCTCACCTCGGCGCACCTCGGCTTCGCGCTGTCCACCACGCACGTCTGCTCGGGCGGCATCATCGGCTCCGGGCTCGGCCGCAAGCTCGCCGAAGTCCGCTGGGGCGTCGCGGGCCGGATGGTGCTCGCCTGGGCGCTGACGCTGCCCGCCGCCGCGATCGTCGGCGCGCTCGCCGCCGAGGTCTCGACGCTCGGGACCTGGGGCACCGTGCTGGTCGGGCTGGCCGGGGTCGTCGTCGCACTGGGCATCTGGCTCGCGTCGAAGCGGAACCCGGTCAACGCCCACTCCATCGCCGAGTCCGAGCCGGCCGTCCAGCCGGCCAACGCCTGAGGAGCGCCGTGCACATCGATTGGGGTTCTCTCGGTCTGGTTTTCCTGGTCGCGCTGGGTGCCGTCGTCGTGCTGACGAGCCTCTTCTCCTTCGGGGTGGTGGGGCTCTCCCAGCGTGACGCCGCGCGCGAGTCGGGTGCCGCGGGCACCGGGCCGCTGGCCGGCGCGGTCGTCTGCTTCGCCGCCTGCGCGGCGATCGTCGGCTACGGGATCTACTTGATCGTCGCCTGAACGCGGTCGCGGAAGCCGTCGGGCAGGCCGGAGAGCAGCGGTTTCAGCGTGGCGCGCCGCGCCTCGCCCAGGTGGGTCAGCAGGTCGAGCGCCGGTGTCCAGAGGTCTTCGTCGGCGCTCGCCGCGGTCACCAGCCGGCCGAGCCGGTGCGCGGGGAGCAGGCCGACGACGTGGTCGATGCGGCGCTTGTCGTCGAGCACGAACGCGATCCGCAGCAGCGCCGGGTCGTCGATCTGCTCCAGGGCCCGCCGCACGGTGAGGTCGGGCAGGTGGCCGACGAACCGGCCGAGGGTGATCCAGTCTTCCTTGCGCGCCAGTTCGCCGGCGACGGCGAGGACGGTGTCGAGGGGGATCCGGCTGATGATCGCGCTCGCCCGCCGCGGGTCGAGTTCCGCGGCCACCTCGGCGAGGAAGCGCGGGCTGAGCCGCTTGGCGACGTCGACGCCGCGCGAGACGTCGACCAGCCCGGCGATCCGGGCGCACAGCAGCGGGCCGAACACCTTTTCGGCGATCTTGGCGAGCACCCCGACCGGCACGACCCGCGCGGCCAGTGCCATCCGCTGCAGCGCGGCCGCGTTGGCGTCGAACAGCGTGTCGGTGACCTGCTCGCGGAAGGCCTGCAGGTCGTCGGCGTCGACGCGGGCGAGGTAGCCGAGCCGCGCGGGCTCGACGTCGAGGACGCGGGCCAGCTTCAGGATCTCGGCCTCGGCCGCGTGGTTCTCCGCGGTCCGCTTCGCGGGTGTCACAGGCCGACTGCCTTCCGGACCGCGCCGCGCAGCAGCGCGGGGACGTACCGGAGGCCTTCTTCGCCCGCTTCGGCGAGCGCTTTCGCCTGCCGCCTGCGCGCGTCGCGCAGGGCGTCGGCGAGGTCCTGCCGCTCGTGCTCTTCGAGGGCCTCGATGCCTTCGGGGAGGTAGCCGCCCAACTGGTCGGCGAGTGTGCGCTCGGCCATGATGGATCATCATGCAACACGGCGGGCGCCGCTGCGCGGATATGCGCACCAAGCCGACCCCTGTCCGTGTCGGCGACCTCTCTGGCTCGGCTGACCTGGCCGGAGTGGCGGCTTCTGGTCGAGGATCGAGCGGCGCTCCTGGTTCAGAGCGCTGCTCTCGCTTCGCGGCGTGCAGTGCTCATCTTCGAGAGCGCTGCTCACATACTGCGGCGCGCGATGGCCGGCTTCGAGAGCACTGCTCGCAATCAGTCCCGTTGCGGTGCTCCAAAGCGAGAGCACTGCTCGCTAGTTGCCGCGAGCAATGCTCAGCTTGAAGAGCACTGCTCACAAATGTGTGGCTCGGCCTTTCCTGGCCGCAGGCCCTGACGTTCGTGCACACGGTGAAGGGTTGACTTTCGGCAGTGGTCGCCCGCCGTCACGGCTTGTAGCTTCGATGTCGTGCGGACGGTGACGAAGCGCAGGTGGCGCGTGGTGTTCGACGTGCTCCTCGGGCTGGTTCTCGCGTACAGCGTCGTGTCGGACACTGTGAACACCCGGTCCGTGTGGGAAGTCGCTGGTGGTCTCGCCGTCGTGTTGGGCTCAGTGGCCACGGCCCGGCGGTTCCCCGTCGTCTCGCTGGGCATCGCGCTGGCCGGTGCGCTCGCGGTGACGTTCCCCTTCGGCGATCACGTGCCCGTCTGGGTGGTCTTCGTCCTGGTCGCGATGAGCTACCAGGCCGGGCTGCGGATGGCGCGGGCCCGGCCGGGCGTGCTGATCGGCGTCGCCGTCACGATCGTCGGCCTGCCGCTCTCCCTGCTGGTCGGGCCGGACGGCCTCGGCGACTGGGCCGCGATGGTGGCGATCCTCGTCTTCGCCGGGCTGTCGCCGTGGTTGCTCGGCCGGTACGTGCGCGTCCGCGGCGAACTCGCCCGCACCGGCTGGCGCCGGGCCGAGGAGATGGAGAGCCGGCAGCGGCTGGTCGCCGAGCAGGCCCGGCTGCGCGAGCGTGCGCGGATCGCCAGCGACATGCACGATTCGCTGGGGCACGAGCTGAGCTTGATCGCCGTCCGGGCCGCCGCGCTCGAGGTGGCCGGCGGGCTCGACGACGCCCAGCGCGCCGCCGCCGCGCAGCTGCGGACCAGCGCCGCGTCCGCGACCGAGCGGCTGCGCGAGATCATCGGCGTGCTGCGCCAGGACGCCGCGCCGGTCGAACCGGTGCAGGGCGACCTCGGCGAGCTGGTTTCGCGGGCCCGGGCGTCCGGGCTGCTCATCGAGTCCACAGTGGACCTCGCGGACGCGCCGCCGATGGTGGCTCGCGCCGCTTACCGCGTGGTGCAGGAATCCCTGACGAACGTGGCGAAGCACGCGCCGGGCGCCGCCGTCACCGTCCGGGTGGCCGGTACCGGCGCGCGGACCGACGTCAGCGTCGTCAACGCGCCGCCGCCCGCCGGGCCGTTGCCCGGGGCCGCGTCCGGGCACGTCGGGCTGATCGGCCTGCGCGAGCGCGTCCGGCTCGTCGGTGGCACGCTGCGGGCCGGCCCCGACGGCGGCGGGTTCGCCGTCACCGCGACGCTGCCGCACGACGCCGCGCCGGTCGAACTGCCGGCGCACCCCGACGACGGGATCGGGGAGCCGACGTCGGCCCGGGCGCTGGAGCTGGCCCGGCGCGACGTGCGGCGCAGCCTGATCCAGGCCGTCGCCGTGCCGCTGGTGCTGTTCGCGATGGTGCTCGCGGTCGCCGGGATCGCGTTCCTCTACCAGTGGAACTCTTCGGAGCTGCCCGCCGGGCTCTACGAGCGGCTGCGGATCGGGCAGCCGCGGGCCGAGGTGGCGCCGCAGCTGCCCGAGCGTGAGCGCATCGCCCGGCCGGAGCGGGGCGAGCCGCCGAGGCCGGCGGTGCCCGGTGTCGCGTGCGAGTACTACGGCACCGGGCGGCCCTGGCTCGACAACGACTACGCCGCCTACCGGCTGTGTTTCGCCGATGGAAAGCTGGTCGCCAAGGACGAGTTCGCCGAGGGGGCGCCGTGATCAGGGTCGTGCTGGCCGACGACGAAGCGATGATGCGGGCGGGGGTGGCGGCGATCCTCGCCGCGGATACCGGGATCGAGGTCGTCGCCGAAGCCGCCGACGGCCGGGAAGCGGTTTCCCGGGTGTTGGCCACCCACCCCGACGTCGTGCTGCTGGATATCCGGATGCCGGGGCTGGACGGCCTCGGCGCGGCCGCCGAGATCCGCCGCCTGCTGCCCGCGACCGGTGTGATCATGCTGACCACGTTCGGTGAGGACGACTACATCGAGCGCGCGCTAGGCCTCGGCGCCAGCGGGTTCCTGCTGAAGTCGGGCGATCCGCGCGAGCTCCTCGCCGGCATCCACGCCGTGGCCGGCGGGGCCGCGTTCCTCTCGCCGAAGGTGGCGCAGCGGGTGATTGCCCGGCTGTCCGGCGGGCAGCTGGCGCGCGCCGCCGCGGCCCGCGAGCGGATCGCCTCGTTGACCCCGCGTGAGCGTGAAGTGCTGACGCTGCTGGGTTCCGGACTGTCCAATGCGGACATCGCGGCGAAGATGTTCGTCGTCGAGGGCACGGTGAAGGCGCACGTGAGCACCATCCTGACCCGGCTCGGCGCGAAGAACCGGGTGCAGGCGGCGATCACCGCGTACGAGGCGGGACTGGTCGGGGGAGACGCGGCGGCGTCCACCCCGTGATGCCCGCGCCGACGCGGACCGTCGCTTTGGCCGGGAGGCACTTCAGCACGGCCGTGCGCAGCGCGGTCGCGACCGGGTTGGTCAGCTGCGGGCCGAGCTTGCCCATCCGGACGGACTCGCGGACGACCTGCTGGCTGCGGGGCCGTCGCTGCCGGTCGTAGCTCTTGAGGGCTTCTTCGATCGTGTCCGTTGTGGACACGGCGTGGGCGAGCACGACGGCGTCCTCGATGGCTTGGCAGCCGCCCTGGCCGAGGAACGGCGGCATGGCGTGCGCGGCGTCGCCGAGCAGCGCGATCCGGCCGCGGGTGTAGGTCTTCAGGGGCGTGCCCAGGTAGTAGAGGTCGTGGTGCAGCACGGCTTCGGGTGGGGTGGCGGCGAGGAGGGCGGGGATCGGGTCGTGCCAGCCCTCGAAGGCCGGTTCGAGGTCGGTTTCGGCGGTGCCCGGTGCGGCGAGGGTGGAGATCCACCAGTAGACGTCGCCGCCGGTGAGCGGGAGGACGCCGACCTCGGTGCCGCGGTCGAAGCTCGTGCTCAGGCCGGCGCCGGGGAGGTGTGCGACACCGCGGAACGCGGTGCTGCCGGTGTGAACGGGCTCCGGGTGGTGCGGGAAGAGCGCGTGGCGGACCCGGCTGTGGATGCCGTCGGCCGCGACGACGAGGTCGGCGCGCAGCTCTTCGCTGCCGACACGGACCAAGCCGTCTTCGCGCACTTCGGTGACTTCGGCGCCGGTCTTCAGGCTTTCCGCCGGGACGGCTTCCCGCAGGGCGGCGATGAGGTCCCGCCGGTGGATCGCACCGAGCGGCCGCCCGTGCCGCCGGGTGAATTCGGCGCTGTCGAACCGGGTGATCCGGCGGCCGCGCCGGTCGCGGAAGCCGCCGTCGGTTTGGAGGGCCAGGCGGTCGCCGAGGTCGACGCCGAGTTCGTCGAGGCTGCGCAGGGCGTTGGGCCAGAGCGAGATCCCGGCGCCGACATCGCCGAACTCGGGTGCTTTCTCGAGCACGGTGACCGTCCAGCCGACCCGGTGCAGCCCCGCGGCCGCCGCCAGGCCGCCGATCCCGCCGCCGACCACTATCGCGTGCATGGTCCCTCCTCTACATCTGTAGAGCACTCTACACCTGTAGAGTGCGGTTGGTGGAGCGTGTTGAGGTGATCGGCGACGCGGCGATTGCGGTGATCGCGGCAGAGGGCATGCGCGGCCTGACCCACCGGGCGGTGGACCGCGCGGCGGGCCTGCCGGTGGGCTCGACGTCGTACTACGCGCGCACGCGGGCGGCGCTGCTGGAGCTGACCATCGCCCGGATCGTGGTGCTGGACCAGGCTCCGCCGCGGTCGTCGGGGTCCTTGGCGGAGTTCATCGCGGGGTATGCGTTCAAGGCGATCACCACGGGGCGCACGCGGATGTTGGCGCGCTACGAGTTCGCACTGGAGGCAACGCGGCGCCCGGAGTTGCGAGCGGCGTACGACGAGGGTGGTTTGCAGATCCGCCAGCACGCGGCCGAGGTGCTGGAAGCGGCCGGATCGACCGACCCGGTGCGGCACGCGAGGGTGGTGGTGGACTGGATGGAGGGGACGATCTTCGGGGCGCTGGCGGGAACGGGATCGTTGGCGCCGCCTTCGTTCGAGTCGCTGGTGGCGAGCGCCCGGGAGATCCTGGCGGGGATCGGCGTGGAGTGACGTCGGCCCGGTGATCCACATTCCCGAGGGGGTGTGGACAACCGGGCCTCGGCTGGGGCATTTTCCGGGTTGTGTCGGGCGGGCCCGATAGACTGGACCTGGGGCAGCCCCCCGGAGAGGGCGGGGGATGTCTGGGTCTCCTGGGGGCCTGGCCTGCGGCAAAAATCGCATGCGCGCCGGTTGGTGCATCTCCCGGTCGAAGGTGGAGCTGGCCCGGGTCTCTTCGGCCGACGGGCAGGTGGGTGCCCGAAGCCGGGATTGTGACTACGGCCGGCAGTACCGCGTCAAGACGGGAAAGCGTGCCTTGACCCGGCACTGCCGGCCGTGTTTCGGCTTCGGATCGAGGCGGCGGGGAGGTCCGGGCGGGGTGCAGGTCCGGGCGGCCGCCTGCCGCTCACGCCGGTCAGCCACCTGAAAGGGCCCTCCGACTTGCCGGACCTCTGCCGGAGAGGGCGGGGGGTTCGGTCAGGCGTCCCGGCGGCGCAACACCGCCGCGCCCGTCAAGAGTGCCGCCGTGGTCCAGGCTGCGCAGATCACCAAGCCCACCCATGGTGCGTACGGTGCCGGTGACATCGTCACCGGATTCGGCTGGCCCGCCTCGACCATTGCGTTGATGCCCGCGATGGCCGGGAAGTACGACGTCAGCTCCGGCAGGCCCAGCGACGCCACGATCAGCGGCACCGGGACCAGCAGCACGATCACCGACACCAGTGTCCCGGCCGCGCTGCGCAACGCCCAGCCGAAGCCCGTGCACAGCAGGCCCAGCAGCGCGAAGTAGCCGCCCATGCCCAAGGCTGCCGTGGTCGCCGCCGAAAACGTCGTCGGCAGGCCGTGGCCGTTCATCACCGCGCTCGCCAGGGCCGTTCCCGCACACGACAGCAGTACTCCGTGCGCGAACAGGACCGGCAGGAGCACCGCCGCCTTCGCCAGCACCACTCGGCCGCGCACCGGGGTCCACAACAGCGTCGACCGGATGCCGCCGCTCGCGTACTCGCTCGTCACGGACAGCGTTGCCATCGCGATCAGCGCGAACTGCGCCAGGTAGAACCCGCCGCCGATGGCGATCGTGTGCGCGCCCAGCGGGTGGTCGTCTTCGTAGCGCTGGGCGATCGCCGACAGCGCGCTGTAGCCCAGCATCAGCGCCGTCGCGCCCACCAGGCTCCACCACGTCGCCCGGACCGACCAGAACTTCGTCCACTCCGCCGCCACCGCGCCCGGCAGGCCGCCGCCGCGCACCTCCACCGAAGCCGAAGCCGAAGCCGAAGCCGAAGCCGTCGCCGTCGCCGTCGCCGTCATGCCGAAACCCCGTATTCCACCGAAGATGCCGTCAGTTCCATGTACGCCTGCTCGAGCGACGCCGTCCGCTCGGCGAGCCCGTGCACGCGGATCCCCAGCTCGTGCACCAGGTCGCCGACGCGCGTGACGTCGATGCCGTCCACCACCAGCTCACCCGGTTCGCCGGGGTGCGTCAGGCCGCCCTCGGCGCGCAGCCGCGCGTCCAGCGCGGAGCGCTCGCCGTCGGCCGGGACGCGGATCGAGACCGTCGTCCGGGAATTGCCCGCGATGAACTCCGCCACCGGGGCGTCGGCCAGCAGCTTGCCCTTGCCGATCACGATGAGGTGGTCGGCCGTCAGCTGCATCTCGCTCATCAGGTGGCTGGAGACGAACACCGTCCGCCCCTCGGCCGCCAGCGAGCGCATCAGCTGCCGGACCCAGCGGACGCCGTCCGGGTCGAGGCCGTTGACCGGCTCGTCGAACAGCAGCACCCCCGGGTCGCCCAGCAGCGCTCCCGCGATGCCCAGCCGCTGGCCCATGCCGAGCGAGAACTGGCCGGCCCGCTTGCCGGCGACGTCGGACAGCCCGACGGTCGCCAGCACCTCCTCGACCCGGCCCGCCGCGATGCCGTTGCTGCGGGCCATGGCCAGCAGGTGCTTCCCGGCGCTGCGGCCCGGGTGCAGGGCCTTGGCGTCGAGCAGGGCGCCGACCTCGCGCAGCGGGTGCCGCAGCTCGGCGTAGCGCCGCCCGCCGACCAGGGCCTCGCCCGCCTGCGGGTGGTCGAGCCCGACGGCCATCCGCATGGTCGTCGACTTCCCGGCGCCGTTGGGGCCGAGGAACCCGGTCACCTGGCCGGGTGCGACGTCGCAGGTGAGCGCGTCGACGACGGTCTTCTCCCCGTAGCGTTTCGTGAGTCCCCTGAGTGTGATCATGCGTCGAGTCTGCGGTCCGCGGGGGCGCGCGGGCATCGGACGACCGTCGCGGGCCGCCCCCGACTTTCGTCAGGTGCGGCGGCGGGTGTGCCGGGTCGGGACGGCGCCGGCCGGGTCCTCCGGCCAGGGGTGCTTGGGGTAGCGGCCGCGCAGGTCGGCGCGCACGGCGGGGTAGCCGGACGTCCAGAAGGAGGCGAGGTCGGCGGTGATCGCCGCGGGGCGCCCGGCGGGGGAGAGCAGGTGCAGCACCACCGGGACGCCGGCGAGCACCGGGGTTTCGGTCCAGCCGAAGGTCTCCTGGAGCTTGACGGCCAGGACGGGCTGGTCGCCGCGGTAGTCGACGCGGATGTGCGAGCCCGACGGCACTTCGAGGCGGTCCGGGGCGAGATCGTCGAGCTTCGCCGCTTCCGGCCAGGGGAGGAGAGCCTTCAGCGCGGTGCCCGCGTTGATCGTGGCCAGGTCGGCCTTCCGGCGGGCGGCGCCGAGGTCCAGCCAGCTGTCCACATCGGACAGCAGCGCGGCGTCGTCCACCGGCGGCCAGGGCGGGCCGAGGACGCGGTGCAGGAAGGCCATCCGTTCGCGCAGCCGGGTCGCGTCCTGGCTCCACTTGAGCAGGCCGAGCCCTTCGGCTTTCAGGCCGGCGACCAGGGCGTCGTGGACGTCGGCGTGCTCGAGCGGTTTCTCGGACAGGACGATGGCGCCGAGCTTGCGGACGCGCCGGGCGACGACATCGCCGTCCCAGGCGACTTCGTCCACTTCGGACACCTGGCCGGTGCGGACGGCGAGGGTTTCGTCGGCGGCCGCGGCGAGCCGGATGGTGCCGTGGACGCGGCCGGGATCGCGGGTGGCTTCGGCGATCGCCAGCCACTCGGCGTCGAGGCCGCTGCCGGGCGGGAGTTCGGCGGCGGTGCCGCCGGCCATCAGGTAGACGGGCGCGCCGCCGGGCCGCCGCTTGGCGAGCCGCTCGGGGTGGGCCAGGGCGACGACGAGCGCGGGATCGGGGCGGCGGCCGCCGGACGTGGGCACGGAACTCGCGTGATCGCGGGCGGAACTCGCGTGATTGAAGCCGGAACTCGCGTGATGGGGGCCGGAACTGCCGGTCGAAAGGGAACGATCGGCCTCGCCCGAAACCAGCCTCTCCAGCCGCTGGGCCTCCCGCTTCCAGCGCCGCGATCCCTCGTCACGCGCCGAGCGGAGGCGGCGCAGCTCCGCGGCCACGTCCGTCAGCGTCGCGCCCGCGTCCAGCAGTGCCACCACCTCGGCCGCGTTGCGGGCGCCGACCTCAGAAGAACCGTCCAGGAGCGCGCGGGCCAGCCGCGGGTGCAGGCCCAGTTCGGCCATCCGCCGTCCGCGAGGGGTCACCGTGCCGTCCGGGGACGTCGCGCCCAGCGTCACCAGCAGGGCCCGGCCCGCGGAGAGGGCTCCTTCGCCCGGTGGGTCCCACCAGGCGAGCCCGCTGCCGTCCGGCGTCGACCAGCACGCCAGCTCCAATGCCAGCCGGGCCAGCTCGGCCGTGCGGATTTCCGGCTCGGGGTACGGCGGCAGCGTCGCCTGCTCGTGCTCGGCCCAGCAGCGGTACGCCCGGCCCGGCGCCTCGCGCCCCGCGCGGCCGGAACGTTGCGCGGCCACCGCCGCCGATACGCGGACCGTCGCCAGCCCTGGCAGCCCGCGCCGGTGGTCGACGCGCGGCACCCGGGCCAGTCCCGAGTCGACCACCGCGCGCACGCCCGGCACCGTCAGGCTCGACTCCGCCACCGCCGTCGCCAGCACCACCCGGCGCCGGTCGCGCGGGCGCAGCGCGTCGTCCTGGTGCGCCGCCGACAACCGGCCGTGCAGCGGGAGCACGTCCACATCGTCCAATTCGGACAAAGAAAGCAACCCCGAAGTACGAGCGATCTCACCGGCGCCGGGGAGGAACGCGAGCACATCGCCGTCTCCCGACGACAACGCCGTTCGCACCGCTCGCGCGACGCACGCCTCGACACGCTCGCCGCGGGCCGGCGGGACGTACGAGAACTCCACCGGGTAGGTCCGCGCCGTCGCCGTCACCACCGGGGCGTCGCCGAGCAGGGCCGCGAGCCGCCCGGACGCGACCGTCGCCGACGTCGCCAGCAGCCGCAGGTCGTCGCGCAGCCCGGCGCGGACGTCCAGGAGCAGCGCCAGCAGCAGGTCGGCGTCCAGATGGCGCTCGTGGCACTCGTCGAGCAGCACCGTCGAGACACCCGGCAGCTCCGGGTCGCCCTGCACGCGCCGCACCAGCAGCCCCGACGTCACGACCTCGATGCGGGTCCGCGCGGACACCTTCCGGTCGCCGCGCACGGCGTAGCCGACCGTCTCGCCGACCTGCTCACCCAGCAGAGCCGCCATCCGCGCCGCCGCCGCGCGCGCCGCCAGCCGCCGCGGCTCGGCGACCACCACCCGGCCTTCGGTCGCCGCCGCCAGGGCGAGCGGGACCAGCGTCGTCTTCCCCGTGCCGGGCGGCGCCACGAGCACCGCGGCACCGCGGGCGTCCAGCGCGGCGACGACGTCGGGCAGCACGGACCGGACCGGCAGGTCGGGGAGCTTCACTTCGCGGTGACCTCGGGGGGCGGGGGCAGCTGGTAGCCGGACGGGCCGATGTTCGCGTTGAGCGAGCGCAGCCACTCACCGGAGGAGATCATCTTCCGGATCGCGTCGTCGACGGCGGCCACCCCCTGGGTGTCGTCCTTGCGCAGGCCGATGCCGTAGCTCTCCTTCGAGAACGGCTTCCCGACGATCTTCAGCAGCTCCGGGTCGCGCGCGACGTAGCCGGCCAGGATCACCGCGTCCGTGGTCACCGCGTCGATCTGCCCGGCGAGCAGCGCGGTCACGCAGTCGGAGTACCGCGGGTACTCGACCAGCTGGACGGCCTGGGCGTACTTCTCCTTCACCTGCTGCGCCGGCGTCGACCCGGTGACCGAGCACAGCCGCCGCCCGTTGAGCGCCTCCGGCCCGGCGATGTCGGCCGACGTCCGCCGCACCAGCAGGTCCTGCCCGGTGGTGAAGTACGGGCCGGCGAACGACACGACCTGCTTGCGCTTGTCCGTGATCGAGTAGCTCGCCACGACCAGGTCGACGGCGCCGGAGGTGAGGTCCGTCTCCCGCGTCGCCGACGTCGTCTCGCGCCACGTGATGTCCTTCGCGGGGACACCGAGCTCACTCGCGACGAAAGTCGCGACATCGACGTCGAACCCGACGAACCGGCCGTCGATGGTGTGCTCCGACAGCCCCGGCGCGTCGAACCGGATGCCGATGGTCAGGTGATCCGCGGCACTCGCCCGGGTGACGAGCGAGTCGGTGGGCGACACCTTCGCCGGACCGCACGCCGACGCCGTGACCAGGAGCAACGCCGAGCCGAAGAGCGCGCGCCACCGCATCCGGCCGCTCCCTCCGCTGCTGTCCTGCCTCACCTTGTTCTCAGGTCCCCCCGTTAGCCTAAGCGCGTGGTGCGACCGTCCCAACCCGTGCTGAACACCGTCGGCACGCTCGCCCGGCTCGGGCTGGCGGCCGTCTGGCTCGTTTCCGGTGCGCTCAAGCTGGCGGATCCCGGTCAGACGCTGATCGCCGTGCAGGCGTACGAGGTGCTGCCGGGCGCACTCGAAGACGTGGTGGCCATCGCGCTGCCGCTCGTGGAACTCGTGCTCGGGCTGCTGCTGCTCGCGGGCCTGGCGACCCGGTGGGCCGCCGCGGCCGCGCTGGGCCTGCTGCTCGTGCTCATCGCCGGCATCGCCCAGTCGTGGGCGCGCGGCCTGAGCATCGACTGCGGGTGCTTCGGCGGCGGCGGCCACGTGGCGGCGGGGCAGACCGAGTACCCGCAGGAGATCCTCCGCGACACGGGGTTCGCGCTGCTCGCCGTCTGGCTGCTGGCGCGCCCGCGCACGTGGCTGTCGCTCGACGGCTGGCTGGGGCGAGGTCGCGGGAACTCGGACGAGCCCGGGCCCGACTACTCGGGTATCGCGGAAGGGAACTGATACACAGTGGGTGGAGCTGAGCGGACGGCCCGGAAGCGCCGTCAGGCGGCGCAGGCCGGGCCGAAGGTCGTCGCGCAGGCCAGGGGGACCTCCGGCGACCGGCGGAAGGTGCTCATCGGGGTCGCCGCCGTGGTCGTCGTGGCCGTGCTGGTCATCGGCGGCGTGATCTGGACGATCTCGGACCGGAACCAGACCGAGGGCAAGGTCATCGACCCGGGCACGACGACGAGTGCGCTGGCGGGCGACGTCACGCAGAAGCGCACCGGGGTGGTCGTCGCCGTGGGCAAGGCGGGCGCCAAGGCCTCGATCGACGTCTACGCCGACTTCCTCTGCCCGATCTGCGGCGAGTTCGAGAAGCAGTACAAGAGCCAGATCGAGCAGGCGATCAACGACGGCAAGCTGCAGGTGCGCTACCACATGGTGCCGCTGCTCAACGACCGTTCCAGCCCGCCGGGCTACTCGCTCGACTCGGCGAACGCGGCGCTCGCGGCGGCCGACGCCGGCAAGTTCCTCCAGTTCCACGACGCGCTGTTCGCCAACCAGCCCCAAGAGGGCAAGCGCGGCTACGACAAGGGGCAGCTGATCGAGCTCGGCAAGAACGTCGGGATCACCGATCCGGCGTTCGCCCAGACGGTCAACGCCGGCACCTACGACCAGCAGCTGAACACGGCGTTCCAGCAGATCGAGAACGACCCGAAGCTGGCGCAGGACTTCGGCGGCGGGCAGACCGGGTTCGGCACGCCGACGGTCACCGCGAACGGCTCGATCGTGTCCTGGCAGGACCCGGGCTGGCTCACCAAGGTCATCGGCTGAGCCGGGGCAATTCGCCCACCCGGGTATGGAACGTCGACTAGGCTGATTCCGCATCAGGGGAACCGGAGGTGTCGAGCGCACGTCGCACCCCCGGTGACAGGGAGGGCCAGTGGACGGTTCGGGATTTCACGTCGACGAAGGCGCGTACACGCGGTACGCGCGCGAAGTCGACCCGCTCGGCGAAGACGTCAAAGGGGCGGCTGAAAAGCACGTCGGCCCGCACGTGACGCTCGGCGGCCACGGCTTCTCGGAAATGGGCGGCGAGTCCGGCTTTTCCGGCGCCTACAGCGGTCGGATGCGCGCGCTGCAGGAGAAGATGCACCGCGTCGGCGGCGGCTGGCGGCAGGTCGGCGAAGCCGCCCGGCAGACCGACCGCAACTACGCGGCGGTCGAAGGCGAACACGGCGACGTCGTCCGGCGGCTCGGCGGAGATCTCGGGCAGGACGCGTGACCGAGCACACCGACCAGCTCGTCCGGCACCACCTGGACACGACGAACCAGTTCGCGCAGAAGCTGCGCCACGACCCGGCCGCCATCAACGGCGCCCGCGACGCGCACGTCGCCCTCCAGACGTCGGTGGGGCGCACTCGCGATGTCGCGTCGGAGCAGCGCGTCAACCTGGCTTCGGCCAGCTCGGGCTCGACGACCGACCGCGCCGCGGCGACGTCGCAGAGCCTGGAGAAGGAGGTCCAGGACCTCCTCGACGAGAGCGCCGAGATCGAGAAGGCCGTCGCGGAGGCGGCCGAGACGCTGCACGTCGGCGAGGTCAAGAACGACCAGGTGCGCGACCAGATCATCAAGGAGATCGCGGCGTCGATGAAGGCGCTGGAAGCGGTGAAGACCATCCAGCCGCCCGAGAGCCGCGGCGCCGCTTCGCGCGACATCCTGATGAAGCTGCAGACCAAGATCAGCCAGCTGACCGGTCAGGCGGCGACGTTCAGCGAGCAGACGATCAACGACCTGACCGCGATCGGCACCCGGCTGGGCGGCGAAGAGCAGTCGACGTCGTCCTCTTCGGCTTCGTCCTCGACCAAGGTCGGGTCGTCGTTCAACAGCAACAGCGGGTATTCCGGCGGTTCGGACGGCGGCGGCGGTGGCGGTGGGGGCGGCGGGGGTGCCGTGCACAAGCCGCGGCTGCCGGTGGCGATCCCGCCGCAGCCCGGCAGCGGCGTCGCGATCAACCTGCCCGGCGGCAAGCAGGTGATGGCGCCGAACGAGACGGCGGCCAAGGCCGTGCGCAACGCGCTTTCCCAGCTCGGTGTGCCGTACGTGTGGGGCGGCACCGCCCGCGGCGTCGGCCTCGACTGCAGCGGGCTGACCATGACGTCCTACCAGGACGCCGGCCTGCAGCTGCCGCGGACGGCGGCGCAGCAGACGGTCGGGGCCGAGGTGCCCTCGATCGACCAGCTGCTGCCCGGCGACCTCGTGGTGTGGTCCGGGCACGTCGCGATGGTGATCGGCGACGGCCAGATGGTCGAGGCGGGCGACCCGGTGCAGATCAGCAAGATCCGCACCACGAACGCGGGGCAGTCGTTCATCGGCTTCTACCGGCCTACGGGGTGATTTTCCTTGGCTGACTTCGACATCGAACTGGCTTCCTCGCGGATCGCCGAGCAGGCATCGCGGGCCGGCGAAGAGGTGTCCGCGCGCCTGGCCCGCTCGGGTCCGGTGGTGGGCAAGGCGTCGTCCGACGGCATCGAAGTCCAGGTGGCGCCCGGCGGGCTGCTGACCGGGCTGACGATCCACCGCTCGGTGTTGCGGCAGGGCTCGGCGGTGCTCGCCGACCGGATCTTCGAGCTGGCCCAGCGCGCGACCCGGCGGGCGGGCGACCGGATGTACCACGCGCTCGCCCCGGTCGTGGACGCGGAGCAGCTGGAAACGCTGGGCTACGAACCGATCCCGGACGACGACCCGGACGCCGAGACGTTCTCGTACGGAGAGGGACAGCGGTGATCACGACCCGCGAGCTGATCGCCCAGGCCCGCGCCCGCGAAGAGGCGATGGCCCGCGTGGAGGAGCTGCTGGCGTCGGCTTCCGGCACGGCGCACGACCTCGACGGCCAGGTCGAGGTGACGGTCGACGCCCGCGGCAAGCTGCTGCGGCTGTGGCTGGCTCCTTCGGCGGTGGACCTGGGCGAGCGTCTGGGGCCGCTGGTGGTGGAGGTCGCGCAGGCCGCGATGCGCGAGGCCACGCAGGACGGCTACAACAAGGTGGCTTTGCTGCTCGGCGAGGACATGACGGCCATGATCGAGCAGCTGACCGGGGTGCCGGCGCCGGCCCGCGCGGAGGACGACGACCCGGGGATGACGGTCGAGGAGTTCCAGCGGCAGCGGGCCCTGCGGATGGGGTCTCCTACGGCGTCGCCGGAGCCGGCTCCCGCGGCGAGTGTCGAGGACGAGGACGCGTACTGGGACTCCTTCGACCCGGCCTCGCTGCGCTCGGACCGCTGAGCAGCCCCCGTTTTCCACGCTACCGGAGGGGACCGACGATTTGGGCGCGAGCAGAGTGGTGTGCTGGCCGGGTTTCCACAACACGAGGGATCTCGGTGGTCTGCCGACGACCTCCGGGGGCACGACCAGGTTCGGCGCCTTCTTCCGGGCGGCGGATCTTCGGTTCGTCACCGAGGAGGGGTGGGCGCAGGCACGTGCCGCGGGTGTCCGCACCATCGTCGACCTCCGGAACGCGGACGAGATCCGGCCCGCGACGGACGCCCCGACCGCGCTGGCGGGTTCGGCGCAGTTCGTCGCGGCCACCGCGGGGCCGGTCACCCCGGCCGGTGTCGTCCGGCTCGAAGTCCCGCTCGACGACATCGAGGACGTCGAGTTCTGGCAGCAAGTCAACGGTGCCGGGCTCAACGGGACCCCGCTCTACTACCCCGTTTTCCTCCGGGAGAAAGCCGGGCACTGCGCCGCGGTCGTCAAGGCGATCGCGCAGGCCGGTCCCGGTGGGGTGCTGTTCCACTGCGGCGGGGGCCGGGACCGGACGGGTCTGGTCACGCTGCTGCTGCTCGCGCTGGCCGGCGTCGAACCCCGGGCGATCGCCGCCGACTACGCCATGTCGGCCGAAGCCCTGCCGGCTCTCTACGCCGCGATGGGCACCGACGACCAGGGGCCGATCATCCGGGCCGCCCTGGCGAAGCACGGCACCACGGCCGAAGCCGCCGTGCTCGCGACCCTCGACGGGTTCGACGCCGAGCGGTACCTGCTGGCCGCCGGTGTCACCGGCAGCGAACTCAGTGCCCTTCGCGCCCGGCTCGTCAGGCCAGCTGAGCCGTGGAGTTCGCGCCGTCCAGCGACTCCCTGATGATGTCCGCGTGACCCGCGTGCTGGGCCGTCTCGTGGATCAGGTGGAGCACGATCCGGCGGGCTGACCAGAACTGGGGCCCGGGCGGTGACCAGGGTGTCGTCGGGAGCTGGACCTCGACATCCAGCGAAGGCAGCGAAGCCACGTACGCATCAGTCTCGGCGGCGGCCGCTTCGTAGGCCTCGAGCCAGTGCGAAAGCGTCTCGCTCATCGCGTACTGGTCGGTGTCCAGCATGCCCTCCGGCAGGGAGCCGTCGGCCTTGCGCAGGATCTCGAGCCAGAGGCGTTCGCCCGTGGCCAGGTGGCGGATCAAGCCGCCGAGCGTCAGCTCGCTGGCCGTCGTGCGCTTGGCCGCGTCGGCGTCCGAGAGGCCGCGGGCCGGGAGCAGCAACCTGGTGCGGACTTCGGCCAGCAGGCCCAGGAGGTCTTGGTGTTCGCGAGTCATGGACCGACCGTAGGGATGATTTAGGTCAGAAGCCGACCGGAAGACCGGGTCCCGCTGAGCGGAAACCGAGTTCGCGCATAGGTCTGGACCAGCTGCCTGGCGCTGTGTCTTAATCCAAGGCGTGAATTTTGGTCGCTCGACGAGGAGGACCCGGATGCGCCTCGGACGCAGGCTGGGCAGCGGCGCGCTGGCGCTGGCGTTGCTGCTCGGCTCCGAAACGCCCGCGCTCGCCGGGAACGGCCCGGCCTACAAGGACTCGTGGCGGCCGGTCAAGGTCCGGGTGGCCGATCTGCTCTCCCGGATGTCGCTCGACGACAAGCTCGGCCAGATGATGCAGGCCGAACGGCTCGGGGTGAAGAGCCCGGCCGACGTCACCACCGGGCGGCTCGGGTCGCTGCTTTCCGGCGGGAGCTCACAGCCGACGCCGAACACGCCCGTGACCTGGGCCGACATGTACGACGGCTTCCAGAAGGCCGCTCTCGCCACGCCGCTGGGCATTCCGCTCGTCTACGGCGTCGACGCCGTGCACGGTCACAACGGTCTCTACGGCGCCACCGTCTTCCCGCACAACATCGGCCTCGGGGCGACGCGCGATCCACGGCTGGTCGAGAAGATCGGCCGCGCCACCGCGGAAGAGGTTTCCGGCACCGGGATCGACTGGGACTTCGCGCCCTGCCTGTGCGTCGCCCGCAACGACCGCTGGGGCCGCACCTACGAGTCCTTCGGCGAGGTCCCGCAGCTCGCCGCGCAGATGACGTCGATCATCACCGGGCTGCAGGGCAACCGGCTGGACCGGCCCGGCTCGGTCCTGGCCACCGCCAAGCACTACGTCGGCGACGGCGGCACCACCGGCGGCGTCAACGAGGGCAACACCGAGGTCGGCGAGCAGGAGCTGCGCGCGATCCACCTCCCGCCGTTCAAGGCCGCGATCCGGCGCGGGGTCGGCTCGGTGATGATCTCCTACAGCAGCTGGAACGGCGTCAAGATGCACGCCGGCTCGTACCTGATCAACGACGTCCTCAAGAAGGAACTCGGGTTCACCGGGATCGTCGTCTCCGACTACAACGGCGTCGACAAGATCGACGGCAAGAGCGGGTTCACCCCCGAAGAGGTCGAGGCCGCCGTCAACGCCGGCATCGACATGGTCATGGTGCCCTTCGAGTGGCAGAAGTTCATCGACACGCTGCGTACCCTGGTCGAGCAGGGCCGGGTGCCGATGAGCCGGATCGACGACGCCAACCGCCGCATCCTCACCAAGAAGTTCGAGCTCGGCCTGTTCGAGCACCCGCTGACCGACCGGCGGTTCCTGAACACCATCGGCAGCAGGCCGCACCGCGACCTCGCGCGCCAGGCCGTGCGGGAATCCCAGGTGCTGCTGAAGAACGAGGGCGGCGTTCTGCCGCTTTCGAAGCGGGGCAAGATCTTCGTGGCCGGCAAGAGCGCCGACGACCTCGGCAACCAGTCCGGCGGCTGGACCGTCGGCTGGCAGGGCACCAGCGGCCCGGTCATCCCGGGCACCACCATCCTGCAAGGGCTGAGGCAGAAGGCGTCGGCCGTCACCTACGCCAAGGACGGCACGGGGATCGACAAGAGCTACGACGTCGCCGTCGCGGTCGTGGGGGAGACGCCGTACGCGGAGGGCAAGGGCGACCGTCCACAAGGGATGGGCCTGGACGCCGCCGACCTCGCCACGCTGCAGAAGCTGAAGGACTCCGGCGTGCCAACGGTGGTCGTGCTCGTGTCCGGGCGCCCGCTCGACATCGCCGCGCAGCTGCCGGACTGGGCCGCGCTCGTCGAGTCGTGGCTACCGGGCAGCGAAGGCCAGGGCGTCGCCGACGTCCTGTTCGGCGACTACAACCCGACCGGCAAACTGCCGGTGACCTGGATGCGCGGCGCCGACCAGCAGCCGATCAACGCCGGCGACGGCAAACCCGCGCTGTTCCCGTTCGGCTTCGGCCTGCGGTACCCGCACCGCCCCTGGTGATTTCCGTCCCCCACCGGAAAGGTCCGCCCATGAGATCCCGCCGTCCGCTGATCCGGATCCTGGCGTTCTTCGCCGCCTGCCTGGGGCTTTCGCTCGGTGCCCCGGCAGTGCAGGCCGCGACGCCGTTCAAGGTCCTGGCCTTCTACAGCGGCACGTACGACGCCGCGCACATCAGTTTCGAAAAGGAGGCCAACGTCTGGTTCCCGCAGCAGGCGGCGGCCAACGGGTTCACCTACACCGCGACGACCAACTGGAACCAGCTCACCACCATCACCCCGGACCAGTACCAGGTGGTGCTGTTCCTCGACGACCAGCCGCAGTCGCAGGCGCAGTTCCAGGGCTTCCAGCGGTACGTGCAGGCCGGTGGCGGGTTCTTCGGCTTCCACGTCACCGCCTACAACGACAACAGCACGCCGTCCTACGCGAACTGGTTCCACAACGACTTCCTCGGCACCGGCCGGTTCACGTCGAACACGTGGGGCCCGACGCCGGAGACGCTGAAGATCGAGAACCGCACCCACCCGGCGACGGCGAACCTGCGGTCGACGATCCGGTCGTCGACGTCGGAGTGGTACGCCTGGCAGAACGACCTGCGCCAGAACGGCAACATCACCATCCTGGCGTCGATGGACTCCTCCACCTTCCCGATCGGCACCGACCCGAACCAGACCTGGTACAGCGGTTACTACCCGATCGCGTGGACGAACAAGAACTACAAGATGCTCTACGCGAACTTCGGCCACAACGCGATGAACTACGAGACGAACACGGCGCTGTCCTCGACGTTCGAGAGCGCCGACCAGAACCGGTTCGTGCTCGACGGCCTCAAGTGGCTCGGCGGCGGGACGACCACTCCGCCGGACCCGGGCACGATCGACCCCGCGGCCTGGTACGCGGTGACGAACAAGGCGTCCGGCAAGTGCGTCGACGCCCGCAGCGCCGGCAGCGCGAACGGCACGGTGATCCAGCAGTACACGTGCAACGGCACCACGGCCCAGCAGTTCCAGTTCGCCCCGACGAGCGGCGGCTACGACCGGATCAACAACCGGACCAACGCGGCCCAGGTCATCGACGTCACGGACGTCTCGACGGCGGACAACGCGGGGCTGCAGCTGTGGTCCTACAGCGGCGGGAACAACCAGCAGTGGCAGCCGGTGGCCGAGGGCGGCGGCTACTACCACTTCGTCGCCCGCCACAGCGGCAAGTGCCTGACCGTGCCGGGATCGTCCACCGCGGACAGTGTCCAGCTGGTCCAGGCGGCCTGCAACGGCAGCGCCGCTCAGTCGTTCAAGGTCGCCTAGGGGGAAACGCTGAAGGGGCCTTTCCTCTCGTCGCCGAGAGGAAAGGCCCCTTCAGCGGCTCAGGCGTGGGCGGGGATCTTGGCCAGCGCCGAGGCGGCGATGACCGTCACCGGCCGGCCGCCCGGGGCGCTCACCGCGGTGCGCGTGCCCCCGCTGATCTTCCAGACCTGGGCGTCCGTGCCCGTCTTGACCAGCGTGCCGTCCGCGGCGGCCGGCGCGAGGTGCTGGAGCGCGTACGCCGAGACCTGGATCCACTGGCCGCTGCGGTAGCCGTCGGCGATGTACTCGTCCCAGCTGTCGAAGTGGAACGCCGTGCCGCCGGCGGTCACGAAGACCTTGCCGTCCACGGTCCGTAGCACGGTGCCGTCGGCGATCGGGCCGTCCGGGATCGTCGCGGCCGCCCCGGTCGGCAGCGTCGCCCAGCGCTGGTAACCCAGCGCCGAGTACTCCTCGATCGAGTCGAAGTACTGCTTCGTGCCACCCGCGACGACGTAGATCGCGCCACCCGGGTCCCGGATCACGGCGCCGTCGGCGGGCTTGGTGCCGAAGTGGTCGAACGCCTCGCCGGGCAGGTTGGTCCACTGGTTGTCGACGTAGCCCGCGTGGTGGAAGTCGTCCATGGTGGTGAAGGCGAACTTCGCGCCACCGGCGATGACGGAGACCTCGCCGCCGGCCGGGTTCCGGACGAGCGTCCCGTTCGCCGGGGTGTCGCCGAACGCGGGGAACGCGCTCGAGGGCGCCGAAACCCAGGTGTCGCCGTAGCCCGCGTTGTGGAGCTGGTCGGGGCTGGTGAAGTGGAACTTGGCCCCACCGGCGACGACGTAGATCGCGCCGCTCGCCGGGTCGCGCAGCAGGGTGCCGTCGGACGGCACGCCGCTCGCTCCCGCCAGCGCCGAGCCCGGGACGTTGACCCAGCGGGCGCTGCCGTAGCCGGCGTTGTTCAGCTCGTCCATGGAGGTGAAGAGCAGCTTCGCGCCACCGGCGAAGACGTAGATCCCGCCGCCTGCCGGGTTGCGGACGAGGGTGCCGTTGCGCGGCGACTGCGGCATCCGGGCCAGGAAGCCGTCGGGCACCGACCGCCACTGCCCGTCGCCGTACCCGGCCTGGTGGTACTCGTCGGGGCTGGTGAACCGGAACGGCGCGCCGCCGTCGGCCACCGCGATCGTCCCGTTCGGCTCGCGCAGCACCGTGCCGTCCGGCACCCGCGACGGGTCGGAGACCGCGCCGTTGTACTGGTACAGGTTGTACTGGTTCATCAGGCTGATGATCTTGTTCGCGTAGTCGGGGTCCGTCGCGTACCCGGCCTTGGCGACCTCGCGGATGAACTGGTCGGGGTTGTTCGTGTAGGCGAAGGCCGGGTTGTAGCGGCTGTTGGTGCGGAGGAAAAGGCCGTGGTCGCGGAAGGAGTCCTCCATGGTGGCGTAGGTCCGGAAGGACGCGATGACGGTGTGCACCGGGCAGCATTCCTGGGTGGGGAGATCGGCGCAGCCGGTGGCGATCGGCCCGGCGCCGCCGCTGCCGCACTTGATGCCGAAGTGGTTGTTGTTGGGGGCGGCCTGGCCCCAGGCCGATTCGATGATCGCCTGGGCGACGGTCACCGACGCCGGGACGCCGTAGTCGAGCTCACCGCGCTGGGCGGCGGGTCCGGCCCGGCCGACGAAGTCGCTCTGCGTGCTCATCGGCACGGCGGCCAGCGGGACGGCGCCGTCGCGGGCCGCGTCGGCGACCACTTCGGGCTGGTTCGGCGCGGGCTGGGCGAGCGCGGGCTGGGCGAGGCCGAGGCCGAACGCGGCGACGGCGAGGGCGGCGGGGACGGCGGTGAGCAGACGTGTGGATCTCATGACGAAGTCCTTGTCCTGGAGGAGGGTTCAGGCGAGCGGGATGCCGGCGAGGGCGCTGGGGGAGACGGTGACCGCGGTGCCGGACGCGACCGGCGTGCGCTTGCCGCCGACGACCTTCCAGATCTGCGGGTTGCCGGTCTGCTTCAGCAGCGTGCCGTCGGCGGGCGCGCCGGCGAGGTGCGAGAGCGCGGAGGCGGAGACGTTGACCCAGTCGTTGTCGGTGTGGCCGGCGGCGGCGTACTCCTCGCCGGTCTTGAACCAGAAGAGCGCACCGCCCGCGACGACGTAGACCTTGCCGTCGGCGCCGCGGAGCACCGAGCCGTCCTTCGGCGTGTTCCCGAACGAAGAGGCGACGCCGCCGGGCAGGTTCACCCACGTGTTTTCCCGGTAGCCGAGTGCGAGGTACTCGTCCCAGCTGTCGAAGTACTGCTTCGCCCCGCCGGCCATGACGTAGATCGCGCCGTTCGCGGGGTCGCGGACCAGCGAGCGGTCGGCGGGCACGCTGCCGAGCGCGGCCACCGGCGCGGTCGGCGCGCTGACCCACGCGCCGTCGCCGTACCCGGCGTTGTGGAAGTCGTCGGGGCTGCTGAAGCGGAACTTCGCGCCGCCGGTCACGGCGTAGATGGCCCCGTCGGAGGCGGTGCGGAGGATCACCGGCGACGTCGGCGCGGAACCCAGCGAGGCCAGGTAGTCGGTGGGCGCGTTGACCCAGCCGGCCCCGTAGCCGGCCTGCGTGAGCTCGTCCATCGACGAGAACTGCAGCTTGGCGCCGCCGGCGAAGACGTACACGGCGCCGCTGACGTTGTTGCGCAGCAGGGTGCCGTTGGCCGGGGTGTTCGGCAGCCGGTCGAGCGCGCTGCCCGGGACGTTGATCCAGCCGCTGTCGCCGTGCCCGGCGTTGTGGAAGTCGTCCATGCTCGTGAAGAGCAGTTTCGCGCCCCCGGCGACGACGTAGAGGCCGCCGCCCGCGGGGTTGCGCAGCACCGTGCCCGGCCGCGGGGTCTGCGGCATCCGGTCGGCGAACCCGGCCGGCACGTTCGTCCACTGGCCGTCGGCGTAGCCCGCCTGGTGGTACTCGTCCATGTTCCCGAAGCGGAACGGCGCACCGCCACTGGCCACCGCGATCGTGCCCGAAGCTTCGCGGAACACCGTGCCGTCCGGCACGTTCGCCGGGTCGAGGCTCGCGGCGATGTTGCGGTAGCGGATCGGGATGTAGCCGTTGTTCGTCATGTAGCTGCGGGTGTAGGTCGTGTATTCGGCGAACTCAGTGGGCTGGGGCTCGCTGTAGACCCACGCCTTCTGGTGGCTGTCGTCGACCCAGTGGTCGAAGAGGACGACGTGCTGGGTGTCCCAGGGGACGTTCGCGCCGGTGCGGTCGATCGCGTCACCCTGCTGCAGGTCGTCGAGGCTGCCGAGCCGGTCGGCGTAGTTCAGCAGGCTGGCGGTCGTCGCCGAGTCGGGCAGGTGCCACGCCATCGACACGTATCCCGAGCAGTCCTGCCGGTAGGTCCGGCCCTGCGGGTCGCGGTAGTAGGCGGACTGGCTGTAGGGCACGTGCTGGTCGACCCAGAACTGCGCCCGGTCGTGCGCCTCCTGTCTGGAGATGGTGCCTCCGACATCGGAAGCCTCTGCTGCGGTGATCGGCAGGAGCGTCGCGCCGAGGGCGAACGTGGCGACGGCGGCGAGGCGGCGGCCCGTGGAGGTGCGCATGGTTTCGGTTCCTTTCCCCTGTTCTTGCTGACCGGGGAAGCTTCGCCAGGCCACCTTCGGGAAACCTCAAACCGTGGTTTCAGGTTTTCCCAGGGCCGCTCGGGTCAGGGAGCCGGGGAACGCTGGGGAACGCCCGGTCGCCGGGCCGCGACCGGCCGGGGCTCCGAGGCCTCCCGGCTGCCGTGCGCGCGGAAGAGGCTCGACGCCTCCGCCCAGGCCGCGTTCGCGCCGTCGTCGCCGGAGGCCTCCAGGACGACGGCGAGTTCCCGCAGCGTCCGCGCCCGCCACAGGGGCAGCCGCAGCGCCTGCCACCACTGCAGCGAACGCTCCAGCAGTGGCCGCGCCGCGGCCGGGTCACCCACCGCCGATTCGAGCTCGCCAAGGGTGCGCAACATGAGGCCCTGGCCGAAGCCGTCCTGCATCGCGTGGCACGTCGCCAGGCATTCGCGCAGGTCGGCGCGCACACTCTCGCCGAGGCCCTGCCGGATCCGGATCTTCGCCAGTGTCTGCGTCGCGTAGGCGAGCATCAGGCGGTCGCCGGTGCTGCGCAGCCACCCGAGGGCCTCCTGCGCCATGGCGGAGGCTTCGCTCAGCCGTCCGGCCGCGCGGTGGACGATGGCGATCGACCGCAGCACCAGCGCTTCGCCGTGGATCTGCCGTCCGATCGCGGTATAGGCGGCCAACGCCGTTTCACACGCCGTCAGCGCTTCGGGCAGCGCGCCGATTTCGGTGAGCGTCATGCCGTGACCGTGATGGGCCCGCGCCAGCTCCTGGGGTTCGGTCAGCGTGCGCAGGGCCTGCTCGACGTTCGTCAGCGAGTCCTGCAGCCGCCCCTGTTCCCGGTGCGTGCTGCTGAGCGCGAGGTACGTGCTCGCCAGCCCCGGAACGTGCCCGGCGTCCTGGTAGGCGCGCAACGCCTGCTCGTAGTACGAAGTCGACTCTTCGTAGCGGTCCTGTTCCGCGCGCAGCCGTCCGAGCCCGGCGAGCAGCCGCCCCTCACCGGCCCGGTCGCCCGCGCGGCGCCCGGCGGCGAGCGCGACCGTGTGCGTGTGCCACCACTGGCTGAACTGGTTGTTCAGCGCGAACGACGACGAGCACAGCGTCGCCGCGAGCCGGATCGCGACGTCGGCGAGGTCCAGCTCCGCGGCGCGCTCGACCACCGACACGAGCGCCGCCTGCTCGAGATCGAACCAGGCCCGTGGATCGGCGAGCAGCCGCTCGATCAACGCACTGTCCAAATAGGACGATACGACGGCGGACAGCTCACCGGAGTACGCCGAATTCGGCGTGCGGGTCGCGGCTTCGCCGACGAGCATCAGGTAGCACTCGGCGATCCGGGTCACGGCCGCCCGGATCTCGGCGTCGTCCTCCTCCGCCTCGGCGCGTTCCCGGCCGAACGCGCGGGTCAGGTCGTGCAGCCGGAAACGCCCGGTGTCGGTGCCCTCGACGTCCGCGGCGTCGACGAGCTGGCTGTCGACCAGGTGCTCGACCAGGTCGTCGGCTTCGGCGAGCGAACAGCCCAGCAGCGGCGCGACGAGCCAGGACGCGAAGCCGTGCACCTCGAGCCAACCGAGCCGGCGCAGGGCGACGCGCTCGGCTTCGGCGAGACCGTCGTAACTCAGCGCCAGGCTGCCGCGCACCTCGAGATCGCCGATCGCCAGCTCGGCCAGCACGCGGTGCTGCGCCTGCAGCCGCTCGGCCAGCCGGGCCAGCGGCCACTGCGGCCGTGCGGCCAGCCGGGCACCGGCGATGCGCACCGCGAGCGGGAGATGACCGCACATCCGCACGATCCGGACGGCGTCGGCGTGTTCGGCGTTCGCCCGCTCCGGCCCGGCGATCCGGCCGAGCAGCGTGACCGACTCCGCCGCGGTGAGCACCGGCAGGTCGCGGTGCAGGGCCCCGGCCAGCCCGGTCAGCCGTTCGCGGCCGGTGACCAGCACCGCGCAGTCCGCCCCGCCGGGCAGCAGCGGCCGCACCTGCTGCTCGCCGCCGGCGTCGTCGAGCACCACCAGGATCCGCCTGCCGTCGACCGTGCTGCGGAACAGCCGCGCCCGGTCGTCGGTGTTCTCCGGCAGCGTGGCGTCCGGGACGCCCAGCGCGCGCAGGAACCCGGCGAGCACTTCGGCCGGGTCCGCCGGGTTCGCGTGCACCCCCTTGAGGTTCGCGTACAGCTGCCCGCCGGGGAACTCGTCGCGCACGAGGTGGGCGACGCGCAGGGCGAGCGTGCTCTTGCCGGCGCCGGGCTTGCCGGAGATCGCGCACAACCGCACCGCCGTGCCCGTGCCGGCCCGCAGGTGTGCGCACAGCCGCTCGACGTCGTCGGTCCGGCCGGTGAAGTCGGCGATGTCCGCGGGCAGCTGGTGCAGCACCGGCGGTGCCGTGGCCGTGGTCCGCGGGGTGACCTCGGCGCGGACGATCCGGTCGTAGGCCTGACGCAGCTCGTGGCCCGGTTCGACGCCGAGCTCGTCGAGCAGGACCTGGCGGCCGTCGCGGTAGCAGGCGAGCGCGTCTTCGACGCGGCCCGCCTGCGAGAGCGCGAGCATCAGCTGAGCGCGGGACCGTTCCGCGAGCGGACGCTCGCCGACGGTGGCGGTGAGCTCGGCGACCAGCCGGTCACCGCGGCCCAGCGCGAGTTCGGCGTCGAGGCGGTCTTCGTCCGCGGCCTGGCGGGCCTCCTCGAGCCGCGCCCGTTCGGCCTCCGCACGCAAACCGGACAATCCGCCGAGCGGCTCGCCGCGCCACCGGGAAAGCGCCTCACCGAGCAGCCGCGCCGCCGTCTCCGGGCGCCCTTCCGCGAGCGCCCGGCGGCCGACGGCGACCTGGCGGGTGAAGGCGTGGACGTCGACCTGCGCGACGTCCACGTCGAGCGTGTACCCGGCGGCGGACCGGACGATCATCTCGCGGTCCGGCTCCGCCGCCAGGGCCCGCCGGAGGGTGGAAATGTAGGTGTAGAGCGCGTTGCGGGCGTTTTCCCCGGGTTCGTCGTCCCACGCCCAGCCGATGAGGTGATCGGGCGTGACGGCCCGGCCGCAGTTCAGCGCGAGCGCGGCCAGCAGTGCCCGTGGTTTGGGGCCGCCGAGCGCCACCTGCTCGCCGTCCAAGACGGCTTCGACCGGTCCGAGCAGCCGGAACTCCATACCCGCGGTCCCCCCACCGGCGGGGCACCCCGGATCCCCGCGCGTGGAATCACGCTAGCGACGGAATTCGCAGGTGTCCACCTCGTGTCAGTCGCGCTCGATGAGGTGTCCCACCACGTCCGGGCCGGGGTGGGCGTGGCCCGAGCCGTCGCGGCGGACGTCGATCTCCGGGAGCTCCACCGGGTCGCCGTTGCGGGCCGCGCCTGCCGGGCGCGGGCCGATCCAGGCCACCCGCAGGGCCGTCTCGCCCTTGAGGAACCGCTGGGCCCGGACCCCGCCCGTCGCGCGACCCTTCGCCGGGTACTCGCTGAACGGCGTCACCTTCACGCTCTGGCCCGTCGCGGTGATCACCAGGGGCTCGCCGTGCTCGTCGTCGTCCGTGCGGACCGCGCCGAAGAACACGACCGACCCCGAACCCACGTTCATGCCCGCCATGCCGCCGCCCTTGAGGCCCTGCGGGCGGACCAGGGACGCCGCGTACTTCAGCAGCGACGCCTCCGACGAGACGAACGCCAGCGTCTCCGAGCCGTCCGTCAGCCAGGTGGCGCCGACGACTTCGTCGCCGTCCTTGAGGCTGATCACCTCGAACTCGTCCGAGCGGACCGGCCACTCCGGCGCGCAGATCTTCACGACGCCGGCCCGGGTGCCGAGCGCCAGGCCCGGCGAGCCCGCCGCCTGCTCACCCAGCGGGGCGATCCCGACGACCGTCTCGCCCTTCTCCAGCGGCACCAGTTCCTTCGCCGCCATGCCGCCGCGCAGCGAGACCGTGCCGGCCTGCTCGGGCAGCACCGGCAGCGGCAGCACGTCCGTCTTGAACGCCCGGCCGCGGCTGGTCACCAGCAGCACCTGCCCGCGCGCGGTCGTGTGGACCAGCGCCGCGACCGCGTCGTGCTTCACGCGGCCGTTGCGGCGGCGCGTCTCGGTCGCTTCCTCGGACTCGGCCGCGGTGCGCGCCACCAGCCCGGTCGCCGAGAGGATCACCTGGCACGGGTCGTCCGCGACTTCGAGGGGCCCGGACGGCTTCGACGCGGCCAGGACCTCCTTCAGGTCACCGTCGATCAGCGCGGTGCGGCGCTCGGTCGGGAAGTCCTTCGCGATCTTCGCCAGCTCCGATGAAACGAGCTTCTTCAGCACCGACTCGTCGTCGAGGATCTTGGTCAGTTCCGCGATCTCCTCGCGCAGCCGCTCCTGCTCCGCCTCCAGCTCGAGGCGGTCGTACTTGGTCAGCCGGCGCAACGGCGTGTCCAGGATGTACGTCGCCTGGATCTCCGACAGCTTGAAGCGCGTCATCAGGCCGTCCTTCGCCGCCTGCGCGTTCTCGCTTTCGCGGATCAGCCGGATCACCTTGTCGATGTTCAGCAGCGCGATCAGCAGGCCGTCGACCAGGTGCAGGCGCTCTTCGCGCTTGCGGCGCCGGTACTTCGTGCGCCGCGTGACGACGTCGTAGCGGTGCCGGAGGAAGACCTCCAGGAGCTCCTTGAGGCCCAGGGTCTGCGGCTGGCCGTCGACGAGCACCAGGTTGTTGATGCCGAACGACTGCTCCAGCGGCGTGAGCCGGTACAGGTCGGCCAGCAGCGCCTGCGGGTTGACGCCGACCTTGCACTCGATGACCAGCCGGGTGCCGTTCTCGCGGTCGGTGAGGTCCTTGACGTCGGCGATGCCGGTGAGCCGCTTGGACTTGTTGACCTCGTCGGTGATCTTCTCGATCACCTTCTCCGGCCCCACGCCGTAGGGCAGCTCGGTGACCGTGATCGCCTGCCGCCCGCGGCTGCCCTCCAGGGGCCCGGTCTCGACGCTCGCGCGCATCCGGACCACGCCGCGGCCGGTCTCGTAGGCGCGGCGGACCTCGTCGAGGCCCAGCAGCTTGCCGCCGGTGGGCAGGTCCGGGCCGGGGACGAACTCCATCAGCTTGTCGAGCGTCGCGGACGGGTGCGTGATCAGCCACCGCGCCGCGGCGACGACCTCGCCGAGGTTGTGCGGGATCATGTTGGTCGCCATCCCGACCGCGATCCCGGACGTGCCGTTGACCAGCAGGTTCGGGAACGCCGCGGGCAGCACGGACGGCTCTTCGAGCGAGCCGTCGTAGTTGGGCCGGAAGTCGACGGTGTCCTCGCCGAGCTCGCCGACCAGCTGCATCGCCTCAGGCGACATCCGGGCTTCGGTGTACCGGCTGGCGGCCGGGCCGTCGTCGGGGGAACCGAAGTTGCCGTGGCCGTCGATCAGCGGGACGTTCAGCGAGAAGTCCTGCGCCAGCCGCACCATCGCGTCGTAGATCGCCACGTCGCCGTGCGGGTGGTACTTGCCCATCACGTCGCCGACCACGCGCGACGACTTCACGTACGCGTGCGTCGGGCGGTAGCCGTTCTCGTTCATCGAGTACAGGATCCGGCGGTGCACCGGCTTCAGCCCGTCCCGCGCGTCCGGCAGGGCGCGCGAGTGGATGACCGAGTACGCGTACTCCAGGTAGGAGTCTTCGATTTCGGTCTTCAGCGAGTTGTCAAAGACGTGCGCACCGGGGGAGTCGAACGCGCTGGGATCGACCTTGGTGGTGGTGCCCTTGCGGCGTGCCACGGCAGAACTCCTTGGTAGCTGTGAAAACTCAGGCGTCGATGGCTTCGCGGTCGATCCGATCCGAAGAGGCGACCAGCCAGTTCCGCCGGGGCTCGACCTTTTCGCCCATCAGCAGTTCCAGCGCGCCTTCGGCGGCTTCGACGTCGTCCATGGTGATGCGGCGGACCGAGCGGGTGGCCGGGTTCATCGTGGTCTCCCACAGCTCGTCGGCGTCCATCTCGCCGAGACCCTTGAACCGCGGCACCGGGGTGACGATGCTCTTGCCGGCCCGCTCCAGCTCGGCGAACTTCGTCTCCATCTCCTGCTGCGTGTACGTGAAGTGCGTTTCCGGGTTACGGCCCTTCGTGACGAGCTTGTGCAGCGGCGGCATCGCCGCGTACAGCCGGCCGTCTTCGATCACCGGGCGCATGTATTTCGCGAACAGCGTGATCAGCAGCGTGCGGATGTGCGAGCCGTCGACATCGGCGTCCGCCATCAGGATCACCCGGCCGTAACGCATGGTCGAAAGGTCGAACGTGCGCCCGGTGCCCGCGCCGAGCACCTGGACGATCGACGCGATCTCGGCGTTCTTCAGCGTGTCGCCGAGCGACGCCTTCTGGACGTTCAGGATCTTGCCGCGCAGCGGGAGCAGCGCCTGGTACTCCGACACGCGCGCCATCCGCGCCGAACCCAGCGCGCTGTCGCCCTCGACCAGGAACAGCTCGCTGCGGGAGACGCCGGTGGTGCGGCAGTCGACCAGCTTCGGCGGCATCGCCGCGCCTTCGAGCGCGGTCTTGCGCCGGGCGGCGTCCTTCTGCTGCTTCTGGGTGAGCCGGACGCGGGAGGCGTCGACCACCTTCTGCAGCACGACCTTGGCCTCGGACTTCGTCTTGCGATCCTCGGTCCAGGCCTTGACGTGCTTGTCGACGATGCCCTGCAGCACGCGGGTGATCCCGGCGGTGGACAGCTCGTCCTTGGTCTGCGAAGTGAACTGCGGCTCCGGCAGCCGGACGTGGATCACGGCCGTCATGCCCTCGAGGACGTCCTCGATCGTCGGCATGTCCTCCTTGGGCTTGAGCAGCCCGCGGGTCTTGGAGATCGCGTCCTGCAGGGCCTTCGCCATCGCCCGGTCGAAGCCGCGGCGGTGGGTGCCGCCGTGGACGTTGCGGATCGTGTTGGTGAAACACTCGATCGTGCGCTCGTAGCCGGTGCCCCAGCGCAACGCCACCTCGACCTCGGCGTGGCGCTCCACATTGGACTGCATGACGCCCGCGGCGTCGGCCGCGTTCTCCTTGTACGTGCCCTCGCCGGTGATCAGCAGCGTGCCGCAGACCGGCTTCTCGCCCGACGGTGTGAGGAAGTCGACCATGTCGGCCAGGCCGTGCGGGAAGTGGAACGTCTCCTCGTTGATCGTGTCTTCGATCGCGGTGCGCAGCACGTACGTGACGCCCGGGACGAGGAACGCGGTGTTGCGCAGCTTCGACCGGACGCCTTCGACGTCGAGCGCCGCGCCGGACTCGAAGTAGCGCGCGTCGTACCAGTAGCGGATCGACGTGCCGCTGCGCTCGCCGCGCTTCATCTTGCCGGTGATGTTCAGCCCGGACCGGCGGGTGAACTTCGCCTTCGGGCCCGGCCCGTCGAACGTGCCGGGGACGCCGTGCTTGAACGACATCTGGTGGACCTTGCCGTCCTGCTTCACCGTGACGTCGAAGCGGTGCGACAGCGCATTGACCGCCGAGGCGCCGACGCCGTGCAGGCCGCCGGAGGTCTTGTAGCCGGAGCCGCCGAACTTGCCGCCGGCGTGCAGCCGCGTCAGCACCAGCTCGACGCCGGACAAACCGGACTTGGCGTGGGTGCCGGTCGGGATGCCGCGGCCGTCGTCGTCGACCTGGACGCTCCCGTCGGCGTGCAGCGTGACGACGATCTTCGTCGCGTGACCGGCGACGCCTTCGTCCGTGGAGTTGTCCACCACCTCCGAGAAGAGGTGGTTGATGCCCCGGCTGTCGGTGGAGCCGATGTACATCCCGGGGCGTTTGCGGACGGCTTCGAGACCCTCGAGATGCGTCAGGTCGTCGGCCCCGTACAAGGTCTCGGCAGTCACAGGGTCGTTCTCCCGGATCGTGGCTCGCGAAAGTGCTGGTGGTGGTGCGGACTGGCCTGCACCGTAGTGCAGGATATCCGCCGACCCCGACAACTTTCGCGCGCTGTCCTCCCCGGAGTGGCGCGCACCGCCCCCTAGCGGGGGTCGTAGCCCAGGTCGGGCCACAGACTCAGCAGGGCTTCGATCTTCCGCGGGACCTGGAAGCTGTTCCGGAAGTTCGGCTTCTCGCCGATCGCGGCGAGGGCCTTGCGGAGGTCGCCGAAGGCCGGTTTGGCGGCCGACTGCCGGGTCAGGACGTAGCAGTACGTGCGGCGTGGGTAGGCGAATTCGTCGATGTGCGCCTGCAGAACGAGACCGGGCGCCTCGATCCGGGACCCGACGAGGGGACGGCCCTGCTTCTGGCTGTAGACGGGGATCACATGCACCCCCGCGCGGAGCGTGCGCGGCGGGTCCTGGCCCTGGCCGTCGTCGGCCCAGAGCAGCTCGACCCGGAACGGCGATTCGCCGCCTTCGCCGGGGTGGGTGTACTCGCGGGCCAGCTCCTCGAGCCGGTACTCGGCCTCGGCGGATGGTTCGCCGCCTTCGACGAGGCTGACCAGGTACAGCTCGGCCGGCCGCGGCCAGGACGGCCGGGGCACGTCGGTGGCTTCGGCGGATTCCGGCTCGGCCGCAACCGGTTCCGTGGTGGCGGGCGCCGCGGTGGCGGCCGTGTCCGGGGTCTCCGGCTGCTCCGCGGACGAGCCGGCGGGCGCGGCCTCCGCCGGGTGCTCCTGGGCGTCTGGGCCGGCCGCGCCCGGCTGCGCCGGGTGGCCGGAGTCGGCAGTGCCGGGCTGCGCCGGGGAACCGGCTCCCGGAGTGCCCGGCGCGGCGGTAGGGCTACCCGGCGCGTTCGCGGGGTGAACGGGGGAGCCGCTTGCGGGGGCGCCGGGCGTCGGACGGACCGGGGAACCGGGTGCGGCGGTCCCCGGCGCGGGGCGTACCGGGGAACCGGTTGCGGGCGTGCCCGGCGTGGGGTGGACGGGGGATCCGGCTGCGGGTACGCCCGGCGTCGGGCGGACCGGTGAACCGGGTGCGGGCGTGCCGGGAGCGGTCGCCGGTCGCACCGGCGAGGGCGGCGGCGTCGCGGCCGCGGGCCGGACCGGTGGCACCGGGCGGCTGGTCACCACCGGCCGGGCGGGCGCCGCGGCGGTCCGGGTCGCCGCCGCGGGGCGGGCGGTGACCGGCTTGCCGGCGCCGTACTGCTCCAGCAGCGGCTCCAGGTCACCGGCGGTCAGCGAAGGGCCCGCGAGGTCGCACCACTCGAGCCAGGCCTCCTGGGCCTCCTCGACGGTGTGCCGCTCGTGGGAGAGGGTGACGGCCTCGAACAGCTGCCGCGGGCCGGCGGCGGTGACGTCGGCCGAGCCGACCACCACGAACGACGGGTCGTCCTCCGCGATCACCAGCTTAGCGTTCAGCCCGCGCAGCGAGTGCACGATCACGCCCGCCTTGACCCAGTGCAGCAGCGCGTGCGGGCTCGTCGCGCCGGACAGCACGGTGTCCAGGCTCGCGTCCGTGATCAGCGTGTCGCCGGGTTGCAAGGGCAGCAGGGCCGCCGCGCCGGGCCCGACGTGGCCGAAGGCGGCCACCAGGTTCCGGCGCGGGGCGAGCAAGGGGGTGATCGAGGCCCAGATGTCGCGACCGGCGAGTAGTCGTACCGAACGTTCTGCCAAACCCAGCCGAGCGAGCTCCGCGTCCATGTCCCCGACCTTAGCCGGTGCCCCCAAGGCACTTGTCGGCCGGAATATCTCTTGCTTGGAAGTAGTTGAACGCGCATGTAAGATGGTGCTCGCGAAGGGAGCAGGTCATGCAGTTCGGAATCTTCACGGTGGGCGACGTCACGACCGATCCCACGAACGGAACCACGCCCACGGAGCACGAGCGGATCAAGGCGATGGTCCGCATCGCGCTCAAGGCGGAAGAGGTCGGCCTCGACGTCTTCGCGACCGGCGAGCACCACAACCCGCCGTTCGTGCCGTCGTCGCCCACGACGATGCTGGGGCACATCGCGGCGCAGACGTCCAAGCTGATCCTGTCGACGTCGACGACCCTGATCACCACGAACGACCCGGTGAAGATCGCCGAGGACTTCGCGATGCTGCAGCACCTCGCCGACGGCCGCGTCGACCTCATGATGGGCCGCGGCAACACCGGCCCGGTCTACCCGTGGTTCGGCCAGGACATCCGCCAGGGCATTCCGCTGGCCATCGAGAACTACGCGTTGCTGCGCCGGCTCTGGCGTGAGGACGTCGTCGACTGGTCCGGCAAGTTCCGCACCCCGCTGCAGGGCTTCACGTCGACCCCGCGGCCCCTGGACGGCGTCCCGCCGTTCGTCTGGCACGGGTCCATCCGCAGCCCGGAGATCGCCGAGCAGGCGGCCTACTACGGCGACGGTTTCTTCGCCAACCACATTTTCTGGCCGAAGGAGCACTTCCAGCAGCTGATTTCGTTCTACCGCCAGCGGTTCGAGCACTACGGCCACGGATCGGCGGACCAGGCGATCGTCGGCCTCGGCGGCCAGGCGTTCATCCGGCCCAAGTCCCAGGACGCGTGGAACGAGTTCCGGCCGTACTTCGACAACGCGCCGGTGTACGGGCACGGGCCGTCCCTGGAGGAGTTCACCGACCAGACGCCGCTGACGGTGGGCAGCCCGCAGGAGGTCATCGACAAGACGCTGACCTTCCGCGAGCACTTCGGTGACTACCAGCGCCAGCTGTTCCTGATGGACCACGCCGGCCTGCCGCTGAAGACGGTGCTGGAGCAGCTCGACCTGCTCGGCGAGCACGTGATCCCGGTACTGCGCAAGGAACTGGACTCCCTGCGTCCCGCACACGTCCCGGACGCGCCGACGCACGAGTCTCTGAAGGCGGCGGCTGCGGCTTCGGCTTCGGTGGAGGCGACGGTATGAAGCTCGCAGTGGTGACGGCGGGTCTGTCGGTGCCTTCGTCGACCCGCCTGCTGGCCGACCGCCTGGCCGCGGCGACGGTCGCCGCGGCCGGGGAACCGGTCTCGGTTGCCGTGGTGGAGCTGCGGGACATCGCCTTGGACATCACGAAGAACCTGTTGACGGGCTTCCCGAGCCCGCAGCTGCGCACGGCGATCGAGACGGTGACCGGCGCGGACGCGCTGATCGCGGTGACGCCGGTGTTCACGGCCGGGTACAGCGGGTTGTTCAAGTCGTTCTTCGACGTGCTGGACGCGGATTCCCTGGTGGGCAAACCCGTTCTGCTGGCGGCGACCGGCGGGACGGAGCGGCATTCGCTGGTCCTCGACTACCAGCTGCGGCCGCTGTTCGGGTATCTGAAGGCGGATCCGGTCGCCACGGGCGTGTACGCGGCATCGTCCGACTGGGGCAGTGGCGAGGCGTCGGGCGCGTTGCAGCGGCGGGTCGAGAAGGCGGGGGCCGAGCTGGCCGCCGCGGCGGCCGGACGGCCTGCCGAGTCGGGGGAGCCGGAGTTCGTTCCGTTCGAGCAGTTGCTGGCTGCCGACTGAGGTTGGGGCGTGGGGTGTGGGCTCGCAGCCGGATGGCTGCGGGCCTTTCCCGTGTTCAGGCCGCGTAGGGCAGCGGTCCGTGGCGGTTGCTGCGCCGGGGTTTTCCGCGTCGGTCGGTGAAGACGGGTGGGAGGGACTCGGGGAGGCCGTCAGCGATGCGGGCTTCCCCGCCCGAGCGGCTCAGCAGCCGGTCGTGGTGGGCGCACAGCAGTGCCAGGTCGTTCAGATCGGTGGAGCCGCCGTCGGCCCAGTGGTGGATGTGGCGTGGTGGGCGGAGGCAGCCGGGGACCGCGCAGCCTCGGTTGCGCAGGAACAGGGAACGGCGGAGTCCGGCGGAGATCCCCCAGCGGATGCGGCCCAGGCTGAGAGGCTCGCTCTTGGTGCCCGGCACGGCGGGAATGGTCACGGCGTCGCAGACGTGCATGCGGCCTTCGGCGGCCGGCATCTCCCCGGTCTCGCGGAGGGTTGCCTTCCCCATGCCCGGCTTCGGATCCTCCACCGACACCGCGGCCAGGTCCTGTGCTCCTTCCCTGGCCGGCATCGGCAAGTCCGGAGAATCCAGGGCCAGGTCGATGGCGTCGGAGAAGGCATCGCCGCGCCGCTGGGGCAAAGTGCGGTGTTCGTCGCCGGTGCGCGGCTCGGTCAGCGCGTTCAGCAAAGCGTTGGCGCGGGTGCCGGTTTCGTCGTCGAATCGGGCGTTCAGTTCCCAGGTGCCGGATCTTCGGCGGCGCAGGAACAGCTCTCGGGCCGGGACGGCGGGTTCGGTGGCGTCGAGTGCCCGGCCGCCGGGGTCGAGGCGTGCGAGGATGCGGGTGCCCAGGGCGGCGACCTGCCGATACCCGGCCTCGCCGGCGAAAGTCAGCAGGTCCGCCTCGACACTCTTCCGCTGCTCAGGAGGCACCTGGATGAGCACGCCGGTGATCACGTCGATCATCGGGCTGCTCAACCGCCCCGCCCGAGCTGCGGCACCGGTCGCGGGTGCCAGCGCGGGAATCGGGCTGCCGTCGGGGTTTCGGCCCGGATTGACCAGGCGGGCGCGCTTCACCAGCCGTGTGGCGGCCGACCTCGGGACATCGGCGAGCTGCTGCAGGAGCCGGATGGTGGAGTGGTAGCCGAACAGCTCCATCATCCCGCGCTGCTCGATTTCCACCAGCAGCGCACCAAGTTCGGCTTCGGTGGACCGCATGGTCGCGAGCAGCTGACCGATGCGGTCGGCGTAGGCCGCCGCCTCGGCGGTGAGGGTCGCATTGTCGGACATAGATCAAGATTACCCACGTTTCGAACATGGGGTTATCACACGATCGGGTAAATCAGTTGTGGTGGACCCGGTATCGCACATGCGTAACCCCTTGTCCCGCAACGACTTCTACCTGTTCCAGCTCGGCTTTCCCGGTGTCGAGGTTCTCGAAGTACCGCACGCCTTCGCCGAGCAGTGCCGGCACCAGGTCGATCCGCACCTCGTCGAGGAGCCGCAAGTTCAAGCACTGCTGGGCGATCGACGGCCCGGAAACCCCCACGGTTCCGTCGCCGGCGGTCTTTGCCTGCTCGACCGCGCTCGCGACGTCCGCCCAAAACGTGAAGGGCGCCAAGTGATCCGCGGGCCAGCCGGTGGGCGGCGGACGGTGGGTCACGACGAAGGCCGCCCCGCCGCCCGGGGGCCGGCCACCCCAGCCGTGGGTGTACTCGAACACGCGGCGGCCGCACACGAAAGCGCTGTGGCGCACCGATTCCAGGAACGCGCTCAGGTACTCCGCGCTGGCGGGCGCGACGCGGAACGTCATCGGGTAGCCGATCATCGGGACCTCGACGTCGCCGGCCTGGTACCAGTCGAAGAGCGGTCCGACGCTGTCGTCGGGCCGCGCCACGAACCCGTCGAGCGACATGCAGAAGCTCGCCACCACCGGCATCGTTGTCAACCTCTCTATTTATCAACCTAATGGTTGAATATAGGAACGGTGCCGGCGGCTCGTCAAGGAGGGTGCCGAAAGTAGGGGGTGGTGCCCGCCGTCCGGCAGCAGCCGACGGGGGTGGCCGCCGCCTACTTTCAGCGGCATGACCAGGCTTTTCCTCGTACTTGCGGCCCTTCTGCTCGCCACCGCGGCTCCGGCGCGGGCCGCGGCGCCGCCGGACATCGACAGCTACGTCCGCGCCTACCTGGACCACACCGGCCTCCCCGGCGCCGCGGTCGCGATCACCCACGGCAACGCAGTGATCCGAACCGCCGGCTACGGACACGACGCCGCCGGCACGCCCCTCACCGCCGAAACCCGCCTGCCGATCGCGTCCCTGAGCAAGTCCATGACGGCGTTCGCGGTACTCCAGCTCGCCGAAGCGGGCCGGCTGGGGCTGGACGAGCCGGTGACGCGGTACCTCCCGGACTTCCGGCTCGCCGATCCCCGCGGCGCGCGGATCACCGTCCGGATGCTGCTGGACCAGACGTCCGGGATGGCCGACTCCGCCTTCCCCGACCTGGCGCTGCCGCAGCCGCACACCCTCGCCGAGGCCGTCACCCGGCTGGCGGACGCCGGGCTCGCCGACGAACCCGGTGCCCGGTTCCACTACCACAACCCGAACTACGAGGTCGCCGCCCGGATCGTCGAGGTCGTCGGCGGGCAGCCGTTCGACGACTACCTGGCCGGGCACGTCTTCCGGCCGCTGGGCATGACCGGCAGCAGCTCCGCGGCCGCGCCGCCGCCGGGGACCGAGGGGTACGTCCGGGCGTTCGGGATCGAGATCCCGGTGTCCGAACCGGACTGGTTCACCGGCGGCAGCCACGGCGTGCTCAGCACCGCGGAGGACCTGGCGAAATGGCTGGTGGCGCAGCGGGACGGCGGCGGGGTCGTCTCGCCGGCGGCCGCCGCGCTGGCGCACACGCCCGCGCCGGGACGCGATTACGCGCTGGGCTGGCGGGTCCGGGACGGGAAGACGTCGCACACCGGCGAGTGGTTCTCCCACACCGCGGCGCAGGTGCTGCTGCCCGGCGGGTACGGCGTCGCCGTGCTGGCGAACACCGGGATGGCGCTGGACAACGAGGCCGAGCTGCTGGCCGAGGACCTCGCGAGCCTGCTGGCGGGCGGCACGCCGGAGCCGGCCCTGCCCGCCGGGGTGGTCGCGGACCGGGTACTCGGCGCGTTGGCCCTGGTCGCGGTGGGACTGGCGGTGATCGGAGTGCGCCGGGCCCGGAAGCTCCGGTGGTGGCGGCTCGTGCCGCCGTTGCTGCCGCTCCTCCCGCTGGCGTTCCTGCCGCAGCTGCTCGGATGGGTATTCGCCGGGCGGCGGGGTACCTACGACCAAGTGCTCTACGTCTGGCCGGGACTCGTGGTCGCGCTCGGTGTGGCCGCGCTGGCGGGCCTGACCGTGGCCGCGGCCAGGGCACGGGCCCTCGTGAGTGGCACGCGAGGCCGCGACCAGGAAGAATCGGACCAGACGAGGGGAGACGCCCGGTGGGCATCGGCAAGCAGACGAAGCGGATCCTGATCACGGTGGCGGGGGCCATCCTGCTGGTGGTCGGGGTGCTGCTGCTCGTCCTGCCCGGTCCCGGGCTGCTGCTCGTGCTCGCCGGGTTGCTGCTGCTGGCGTCGGAGTTCCCGGCGCTCGAGAAGTACGTCGATCCGGTGCGCGACCGCGCGATGAAGGCGGCCGAGGAGAGCGTTTCGTCGCCGCTGCGGATCGCCGGCTCGGTGCTGGCCGGGCTGGCGCTGCTGGCGGCGGGGATCGTCTGGGGCACGGTGAAGTCGCTGCCGTTCAGCGGCTGGAGCACCGGGTCGAGCCTGATCCTGTCGTCGGTGATCCTCTTCGCGCTGCTGATCTGGAGCTACCGGCGGGTCAAGACCCGGCGCGAGGCGCCCAGCCGCAGCTGAGGGGATACTGTCGGCGGCATGAGCGCCGGATTCCAGCGAGCCCGGCGGCCGGAGCAGGTCGAGGCGCGCCGCACCGCGATCCTCGCCGCCGCGCGGGAGCTGCTGGCCCAGCGCCCGGTCGCCGACATCAGCCTGCGGGAGCTGGCCTGCCGCGTGGGGCTCGCGAAGTCCAATGTGCTCCGCTATTTCGACAGCCGCGAGGCGGTCTTCCTCGAGGTCCTCGACACCGCGTGGACGGAGTGGCTCGACGAGCTGGACGGCAGGCTCGGCGAGCCCGCGCCACCGGACCCCGGCTTCGCGCGCGAAGAGCGGGTCGCGAGGGCGATCGCGGCGACGCTGGCCGAGCGGCGGCTGCTGTGCGAGCTGGTCAGCGCGATGGCGCCGGTGCTGGAACGCAACATCTCGCCGGAGTTCGCCCGCAGCTTCAAGAGCCGCGCGACGGCCAGCACCGAGCGGCTCGGTGCGCTGGTCCGGACCCGGGTGCCGGAGCTGTCGGCCGACGGCGCCCGTCAGTTCGCGGCCGGCGTGGTGATCGTGGTGTCGGGGGCGTGGCCGCACGCGAACCCGACCGCCGCCGTCGCGGCCGCCGCGGCCGAGCTGGGCGGGGTGCCATCGTTCGCGGAGGTGCTGGCGGAAAGCCTCACGAACCTGCTGGCCGGGCTCGTCGCGCGGCGGCGGTGACCAGGTCGGCGTTCTCGAGCACCGGCTTCTCGTAGCCGTTCTCGGCGACTTCCAGCATCGCCCGGCCGATCTCCTCGTTGGTCGTCACGAAGCCGGGGAACAGCCGCCGCAGCAGCGGGTACAGCGGCATCGCGACACGGTAGAGCGTCCGGTACAGCGGGGTCCTGGACGTGATCCCGTGCATCGGCTGGATGTAGCCCGGGCGGACGGCGAACGTCCGCAGCGGCAGCCTGGCCAGTGCGTTCTCGGTGGCGCCCTTGACGCGGGCCCAGCGCACCCGGCCGCGTTCGGTGCTGTCGGTGCCCTGGCCCGAGACGTACACGAACGTGGTGCCTTCGGGCAGCTTGCCGGCGACCGAAAGCGTCAGCTCGTAGGTGATCCGCTCGTACTCCGCCGGCGCCATGCCGACCGAGGACACGCCGAGGCAGTAGAGGCAGACGTCGTAGCCGGTGATCGGTTCGAGGGCGAACAGGTCCCGCTCGACGCGCTCGGTCAGCTTCGGGTGCGTCTCGCCGAGCGGGGACCGGCCCACGGCCAGCACCGCCTCGACGCGCTCGTCGAGCAGGCACTCGCGCAGTGCGCCCCGCCCGACCATGCCGGTCGCGCCGAAGAGGACGACCCTCACGCGTCCGCCACCGGCAGGAGACCGCGTTCGGCGAAGACCTTCTTCGCGACGGCGGTCGCGTTCAGGGCACGCGGGAAGCCGCAGTAGGCCGCGGACTGCAGGAGCGCTTCGACGATCTCCTCCGGCTTCAGGCCGGCGTTGAGCGACGCGTTCACGTGCACCTCCAGCTGCGGCTCGCACCCGCCGAGCGCGGTCAGCATGCCCAGCGTCACGAGCTGGCGGTCGCGCGGCACGAGCGCCGGCCGCGAGTAGATTTCGCCGAAGCCCCACGACACGAGACTGTCGGCGAGCTTCGGCGAGACGTCCGCGAGGCCGTCCAGCACCCGCTGGGCGTTCTCTTCCCCGTTGAGGTCGACCAGGGCCCGCATGCCGCGTTCGAAACGATCTTCGCTCATGACAGCGACGGTAGCGGCTGGAGCGGACTCCAGGTCAACCGGAAAGGCCGCGCCGGGAACATCCCGGCGCGGCCCGTTTCGCGGAACTCCTACTTCCCGCTCGAGTACAGCGCGCTCACGTCGGCGTCGGACAGCGCCCGGTCGTAGACGTGGACCTGGTCGACCTCGCCGTTGAGGAAGTCGACCGGGTTGCCGCCGTACTTGCCGCGGCCGATCACGGTGTTTCCGGTGGACGCCTCGCCGAGACAGACGCTCTTCGTCGCGGCGAGCTGGCCGTCGACGTAGAGCTTCAGCGTGCCCGCGGCCGCGTCGCGGACGCCGACCACGTGGTACCAGCGACCGGCTTCCGGGGCCGTGGGCGCCAGGGCCCGCGTTCCCACGAAGCTCATCGCCAGCCGGTGGTCCTGCCCCGAGTACTGCAGGAAGAACGCGCTGTTGCTCGGGCCGTCCTGGCTGACGATCGTCTGGAAACCGTCACCGACGGCGGTGAACTTCACCCACGCCGCCGCGCTGTAGCTGCCTTCGGTGTTCACCAGGGCCGCGCCCGTGTCGGCGTACTGGCCCGACCCGTTCACCGCCAGCGCCGAGCCGCTCTTGCCCGCGGTCCAGGACGCGCCGCCGACGAGCGTGGCGTCGTGGTCGCCCACGCTGTCCGCGGCCACCGTGCCGGTGTTCTCGTCGAACGGGTACGCCGCGATGCCGTCGATGCCCGGCGTGCCCTGCGGGACCGACGGCCCGGACACGGGAGCGCCGGTCGCGCCCTTGATGACCGCGAGGTTCGCCGCGCGGACCGCCGCGAAGTCCATCTTCTTCACCTGCCGGTCGTAGGTGAAGAAGCCGTTGACCTCCTTCTCGACGTCGGTGGTCTGCGTGTAGACACCCGCGGACACCCCGCACCGCTGGGCGACCAGCAGGAGGCGCTGCTGGAGCTCGCCGTAGCGCCGGGTCAGCGTCGCGCTGTCCGGCTCCATCTCGTAGGCGAAGCTGCCCGCCGCGTCGAACTCGTGGCCGGCGACCTTGAGGCCGAGGCCGCCGTACTCGCCGTCGACCGCCGCGCGCGTCCCGTTCTGCGCCGGTGTGCCCGGGCCGGTGTAGCTGTGGTCGTCGTAGATGTCGCCCTTGCCGCTGTCCGGCTCCGACCGGCAGCAGTTGACGCCGGACTCCGCGTTCACCAGCCGCGTCGGGTCCCAGGACTTGACCAGGTCGGCGATGCGGCCGACTTCGTAGTCGCCCCAGCCTTCGTTGAACGGCACCCAGCTGACGATCGACGGGAAGCTGCGGTGCTGGTCGATCATCCGCTTCATCTCGGACTCGAAGTTCACGCGTGAAGCGGCGGACGGCTCGACGTCGTCCTTCATCGCCGGCATGTCCTGCCAGACCATGAGGCCGAGCTTGTCGGCGTAGTAGTACCAGCGGTCCGGCTCGACCTTGATGTGCTTGCGCACCATGTTGAAGCCGAGCGCCTTCTCCTGCTCCAGGTCGAACTTGAGCGCCGCGTCGGTCGGCGCGGTGTAGATGCCGTCCGGCCAGAAGCCCTGGTCCAGCGGGCCGACCTGCATGACGAACTTGCCGTTGAGCAGCATCCGCTGCTTGCCGTCGGCGGTCTTGCCGAGGCCGACCGTGCGCAGCCCGAAGTACGAGCCGACCTCGTCGCCCGACGGCACGAGCTTCACCCGCAGGTCGTAGAGGAACGGGTCGTCCGGCGACCACAGGTGCGGCCGGTCCACCTTGAGCTTCAACGGCGTGTTCGCGTCCCCGGACACCCGCCCGACCGGACGGCCGTGGTCGTAGGCCACCGCTTCGACGCGCTGCTTCACCGGCCCGCCGACGACCGCGGTCACCGTCACCGAACCGAGGTCCGGGGTGAGGTCCAGGCGGTCGATGCGCGCGGACGCCACCGGTTCCATCCAGACGGTCTGCCAGATGCCGGAAGACGGCGTGTAGAAGATGCCGTCACCGGCCCGCCGCTGCTTGCCGATCGGCTGTCCGCCCTGGTCGTTCGGGTCGGCGACGCCGACGACGATCTCCTGGGTCTTCGCCGTGGTCAGCGCGTCGGTGACGTCCACGGACCAGGCGTCGTAGCCGCCGGTGTGGCGGCCGACGGTCTTGCCGTTGACGATCACCGTGGCGTCGTAGTCGACGGCCTGGAAGTGCAGCAGCAGCCGCTGTCCCTTGCCGACCTGCCAGGTCTTCGGGACCTCGAAGGTGCGGCGGTACCACATGTTCGTCTCGTGGCGCATGATCCCGGACAGCGCGGATTCGACCGGGTACGGCACGAGGATGCGCTCCCCGAGCGTCTTGCCGATCGGGGCGGCTTCACCCGGGGCCGCCTTGGCGAACTCCCAGACGCCGTTGAGGTTCTGCCACCGGTCGCGGGTCAGCTGCGGTCTCGGGTAGTCGGGCAGGGCGTTGGCGGGGGAGACGTCGTTGGTCCACGGCGTCGACAGCGGCGGGGTGAGCCGCTGCCACTGGGGTGGGGACTCGGCGTGCGCGGCGGGGACCGCGAGTCCGGTGAGGGCCAGTGCCAGCACGGCGGCCAGTCGGGCGGGGCGGAACATCGGTGAACCTCCTGGTAGGGGCTTCGGGTTCAACGGGTACGGGAGCGCGCGAGCAGGCGCTGGATCACGACGACGACGAGCAGGAAGGCCCCGCTCACCACCGTCTGGTAGTTGGAGTCGAGGGTGCCGATCTGGTTGATGACGTTCTGGATCAGCGTGCGCAGCAGCACGCCGACCAGCGTGCCGATGATGGTGCCGGCGCCGCCGGTGAGCAGCGTGCCGCCGATGACGACGACGGAGATCGCGTCGAGTTCGGTGCCGACGCCGATCACCGTGACGCCGGACTGGAGGTACGCGGCGGTGAGGATGCCCGCGACGCCGGCGAGCGCGCCGCTGAGCGTGTAGAGGCCGATCTTGGTGCGGGCCACCGGGAGCCCCATCAGCACCGCCGACTGCTCGGCGCCGCCGATGGCGAACACGGACTGGCCGAACCGGGTGCGGCGCAGCAGGAGCCCGCCGAGCGCGAACAGGACGAGCGTCAGGTACACCGGCACGCCGACGCCGAAGACCGTGCCCTGGCCCAGCCAGAGGAACGCCGAGCCGGAATCCACTTTGTACGTCGTCGCGCCCTCGGACGTCCACGCCAGCAGGAGGCCCCTGGCGAACAGCAGCGACGCCAGCGTCACGATGAACGGCGCCATTCCGGTGCGGGCGATGAGCAGGCCGTTGACGAACCCGATCAGCGAGCACACGGACAGGGGCAACAGGATCGCCACGACCAGCCCGTACTGGGCGCCGTAGGCGGCGAGGACGCCGCCGAGCGCGTAGTTGGAGCCGACCGAGAGGTCGATGCCGCCGGAGATGATCACGAACGTCATGCCGAGCGCGATGATCGCCAGGAAGGAACTTTGCAGCGCCAGGTCGCGCAGGTTGTCCGGCGAGCCGAAGCGGGGGAAGGCGAACCACGCGGCGGCCATGCCCAGCACGAGCACGACGGCCGCGCCCTGGCGTTGCAGGACTCCGGCGAACGCCGCGCCCGAGGCCTGGGTCTGGGTTGCGGTCATCGGCTGCTCCGCTCACGCGCGACGTAGACCGCGGCGACGATGATGGCCGCCTGGACCATCTGCGCGGTCGAGTCCGGCAGGTTGTGCTTGATCAGGGTGGCGTGCACGAGCTGCATGAGCAGCGCGCCGAACACGGTGCCGAGCACGCGGACCCGGCCGCCGGTCAGTGGGGTGCCGCCGACGACGACCGCGGTGATCGCGGACAGCTCCATCAGCAGCCCCAGGTCGTTCGGGTCACTGGCGCCCAGCCTCGACGTCGCCAGCACGCCGGCCACCGCGGCCAGCGCCCCGGAGATGACGTAGACGCCGACGAGCACGCGTTTCACCGGCAGCCCGGCCAGGGTGCTCGCCGCGCGGTTGCCGCCGACGGCGACCAGGTGCCGCCCGAACGTCGTGCGCTGCACGACCAGCCCGGCCAGGACCGCGAGCACGCCCGCGACGATCACCATGACCGGGACGCCGAGGACGTCACCGGTGCCGAGCGCCAGGAAGTCGCGGTTGTGCAGCTGGACGAGCTGGCCGTGGGCGATCACCAGGGCGAGTCCCCGCCCGCCGACCAGCAGGGCCAGCGTCGCGATGATCGGCTGGATGCCCAGGTAGGCCACCAGGTAGCCGCTGAACAGGCCGGAGACGATCCCGGCGATGACGGCGACGATGATCGCCGTCAGCGGACCCGCGCCCAGGTAGAGCGGGATGAGCGCGGCGGCGATCGACATCACCGAGCCGACCGAGAGGTCGATGCCCTCGGTGCCGATCACCAGCGCCATGCCGAGGGCGACGATGCAGACCGGTGCCGCCTGCACCAGCTGGGTGCGGAAGTTGGCCGCGGACAGGAAGTTCTCGGTGAACAGGACGTTGAACAGCAGCAGCACGACGACGGCCAGGTAGACGCCGTAGTCCTGCAGCCACGCGGTGACCTTCGCGCGCTCGAGGGTGGAAGTCGACATCGTTGTCACCCGCCGGTGCTTTCCGCCGCGATGGCCGTCAGTACGTTTTCCTCGGTGATGCGGTCGCCGGTCAGCTCGCCGGCGACCGCGCCGTCGCGCAGGACGACCACGCGGTCGGAGCCGTCGATCAGTTCCTCCAGTTCGGACGAAATGAGCAGCACGCCGAGCCCTTCCCGCGCGAGTTCGTCGATCAGCGCCTGGACCTCGGCCTTCGCGCCGACGTCGATGCCGCGGGTGGGCTCGTCGAGCAGCAGGATCTTCGGGCCGGTGGCGAGCCAGCGGGCGAGCAGCACCTTCTGCTGGTTGCCGCCCGAAAGCTCCGACACCTTCTGCTCGGGACCGGCCGCCTTGATCCGCAGGCGGTCCATGAAGATCTTGACGATCCGGTCCTGTTTGGCCTTGCTGACCAGGCCGAACGGCGAGAGCGCCGGCAGCGCGGCGAGCACGATGTTCTCGCGCACGGACAGGTTCGGGATGATGCCGTCGGTCTTGCGGTCCTCGGCCAGCAGCGCGATCCCGGCGCGCACGGCTTGCGCGATCTTGCCCCGCTTCAGCGGTTTCCCGGCGAGCAGCACGCTGCCGCCGTCCAAGGGGAACGCGCCGACGATGGCCCGGGCCGTCTCGCTGCGGCCGGAGCCGAGCAGCCCGGCCAGGCCGACGACCTCGCCGGGCCGGATGCTGACCGAGACGTCGTGCAGCTTCCGCATGCCGCTGAGGTTTTCCGCCTTGAGCAGCGGCTCGCGTTCGACGTCGTGTTCCTCGCCGAACGCCGTGACGCCCTCTTCGCGGATCTGGCGGATCTCCCGGCCGAGCATCAGCGACACGAGCTCGATGCGCGGCAGCGGCTTCAGCGGTCCACTGTGGACGACCCGGCCGTCGCGCAGCACGGTGACGCTGTCACACACCCGGTACAGCTCGTCCATCCGGTGGCTGACGTAGACGATCGCGATGCCTTCGGCGTGCAGCCGGTGCAGCACCTCGAAGAGCGTCTCGACCTCGCGCGGCTCGAGCGACGACGTCGGCTCGTCCATGATGACGACCTTGGCGTCGGTCGACACCGCGCGGGCGAGGGCGACCATCTGCTGCGCGCCGACACCGAGGGTGTGCAGCGGGCGTTTGACGTCGTCGTCGATGCCGTAGCCCTTGAGCAGCTCGCGGGCGTCGGCGTACATCTTCGACCAATCCACCAGGCCGGCGCGGGTGCGCGGCTCGCGGCCGAGGAAGACGTTGCCGGCGATGCTCATCAGCGGGACGAGGTTGACCTCCTGGTAGATGGTGGAGATCCCGGCGCGCTGGGCGTCGATCGGCCGCTTGAACGTCACCGGCTCGCCGAGGTGGCGCACCTGCCCCTCGTCGGGCTGGTGGACGCCGGTGAGCACCTTGATCAGCGTGGACTTGCCGGCGCCGTTCTCGCCGACCAGCGCGTGCACCTCGCCCGGCGCCAGCGTGAAGCTGACGTCGTCGAGCGCGAGGGTGCCGGGGAACCGCTTGGTCACCCCGGTCACCTCGAGCACCGGTGCGGTCCTCACTTCGGTGGTGGCCGTCACTGGTAGGAGTTCCCCACCTTCTGGGCCGCGTTGGTTTCGTCGTACTGGTCGTCGGCGATGACGATGCTCGCCGGGATCGGCTCGCCGTTCTCGAACTTCTGCAGCGTCTGGAAAGCCAGCGGGCCGAAGCGCGGGTTGGACTCGATCACGGCGTTGTAGCTGCCGTCGACGATGAGCTGCACGGCGTTGCGGGTGCCGTCGATGGAGACGATCTTGACGTCCTTGCCCGGTGCCTTGCCCGCTGTCTTGAGCGCGTTGACCGCGCCGACGCCCATTTCGTCGTTCTCGGCGTAGACGGCGGTGAGGTCCGGGTGGCTCTGGATGAGCTGTTCCATCACGGCCTGGCCCTTGGACCGGTCGAACTCGCCGGTCTGCTCGGCGACCACGGACAGGCCCGGCGTCTTCGCGAGCTCGTCCTTGAAGCCCTTGGTGCGGTCGGTGGTGACGTTGTTGCCCGACGAGCCGAGCAGGATCGCCACCTTGCCGGTGCCGCCCGTCGACTTCGCCAGCGCCTGGGCGGCGCGTTGGCCCTGCTCGACGAAGTTGGAGCCGATGAAGGTGAGGTAGTCGGTGCACGGCTGCGACGTCACCTTGCGGTCGATGGTGACGACCGGGACCTTCTTGGCCTTCGCCGCGTCGAGGGCGGGCTGGAGGCCGTCGGAGTTCAGCGGGGCGACGACCAGCAGCTGGGCGCCGCGGTCGAGCATCGACTTGATGTCGCTGATCTGCCGGTTCAGGTCGCTCTGGGCGTTGGTGACGAGCAGCTTGTCCTTCGCGATGCCGAGCTTCGCGGCTTCGTCGCGGATGGACTGCGTCTCGGTGATCCGGAAGGGGTTGGCCTCCTTTTCGGACTGTGAGAAACCGACCACCGCCGTCTTGAGGTCGACCTTGGGGTAACCGGTCTTCTGCAGGGTGCAGCCGTCGGCGCTCGGGGCGGCGGACTGGGCGCTGGCGGCCGGCCCGCCGCCGCTGGTGGGGGCGGCGGGGGTTTCTTCCCGGGCGGTGCAGGAGGTGAGGGTCAGCGCGGCGGCGGCCGCGGTGACCAGGACCAGTCGGGGACGGGAGGGCAAGAGCACGTCGACTCCTCGGGCAGCGTCGTTGGTGGCCCGCTCGCCGGGGTGATCGGGGTCACCTCGGGAGCCTTGAAGTACTTTTTACATCGTTGGAACAACGTTGTAAACCGGCAGCCGCTCGCTACACTTCGTGCTCACTCTCTGAAGGGACCGCCCGTGACCGTGACGCTCAAGGACGTCGCCACGCTTGCCGGAGTGTCGGTGAAGACCGTGTCGAACGTCGTGAACGGCTACGCCTTCGTCAAGCCGGAAAACCGGCGGCGCGTCGAGGAAGCCCTGGCGGCGACCGGGTACCGGCCGAACATCGGGGCCCGCAACCTCCGCCGCGGCCGCACCGGCTTCCTGGCGCTGATGGTGCCGGAGCTGTCGATCCCGTACTTCGGCGAGCTGGCGGGCCTGGTCATCACCGCGGCGCAGAAGCGCGGCTGGAGCGTCCTGATCGAACAGACGCAGGGGACGCGGCAACGGGAGCGGGAGACGCTCGCGTCGCTGGGGCCGCACCTGGTCGACGGGGCCCTGGTGCACCCGGAAGCCCTGCAGGCGGCGGACTTCCCGGCCGACCCGGGTGGGATCCCGCTGGTCATGCTCGGCGAGCACGCGGTGGACCTGCCGATCGACCACGTGGCGATCGACAACGTCCTGGCGGCGCGCACGGCGGTGGCGCACCTGGCCTCGCTGGGCCGCACGCGGATCGCGGCGATCGGGCGCAACCCGGAGCGCGGGACGTCGTCGCAGCGGCTGGCCGGGTACCGCGCGGCCCTGCAGGCGGCCGGTTTGTCCTATTCGGACGCTTTGGTGGCGCCGGCGGAGAAGTGGCACCGGTCGGTGGGGGCGGCGGCGATGAAGTCGTTGCTGGCCCTGCCTGCGCCGCCGGACGCGGTGTTCTGCTTCAACGACCTGCTGGCCGTCGGCGCGCTGCGCGCGGTGGCCGAGCTGGGCCTGCGGGTGCCCGAGGACGTCGCGATCGTGGGGTTCGACAACAACGAAGAGAGCGCATTCTCACTGCCGTCGCTGACGACGATCGCGCCAGACAAGACGGCACTGGCCGAGGCCGCGGTGGACCTCGTGCACCGGCGCATCACGGGGGACAAGACGTCGCCGCCGCAGGACGTCCAGACCCCGTTCGCCTTGGAGATCCGTGAAAGCACTCGCGGCCGCTGACCCCACGCGTGCCTGGATGGACGACACGGCGCCCGGCCTGCCGTCCGGCCGGGTACGGGTCAGCGGGAGGGCCAGTGCCAGGAGGGGCGGTCGAGGTGGCCCTGGCCGGCCACCTTCGTCTCGCCGTATTCCTTCGCCAGCTCCACCGTGCTCACGTCGGTCACTTCGGAGAGGGCGCGGATCAGGGGCTGGGCGTGGGACACCACCACCAGCTGGGTCTCCTTCGCCGCCGTCGCGATCAAGGTCGCCAAGGCCGGGAGCAGGTCCGGGTGGAGGCTGGTCTCCGGCTCGTTCAGCACCAGCAGCTCCGGCGGGCGCGGGGTCAGCAGGGCCGCCACCCAGAGCAGGAACCGCAGCGTCCCGTCCGACAGCTCCGCCGCCGACAACGGCCGCAGCAGGCCGTGCTGGCGCAACTCGACCGACAGCAGGCCGTCCTCGGAGCGCCGCACCTCCAAGGTGGAGCCGGGGAACGCCGCGTCGACCACCTCCGCGAGCTCCTCGGTGCGGCCCACCTCGATGATCGTCTGCAGCGCCGCCGCGAGGTCGGCGCCGTCGTGGGCCAGCACCGGGGTGCGGGTGCCGATGCGGGACTGGCGCGCTGGTGCGTCCTCGTCCGTGCGGAAGTGGTCGTAAAAGCGCCATGACCGGATGCGCTCCCGCAGGACCAGCAGCTCAGGGCACGCCCGCGGGTCCGCGAACTCGCTCAGCATGCTGTCGGTCAACCGGATCTTGAACCGCTCGTCGCCCCAGGCCCCGGAGGAAACGCGCGTGCGGACCGACGGGCCCGCCCGGTCCGCGAGCAACGCGGCCGGCCGCAGGACCGGCCCCGACCACACCGCTTCCCGCTTGAACTCCGGGTCGAGGTTGAACAGCGTCGCGGCCGGCACCGGCAGCCCCAGGTCGAGCGCGTAGCCGAACTCCTCACCCGCGAAGCCGAGCCGCAGCCCGACGGCCTTCGTGTGCACCTTGCCCTGCACCCGCGTGGTCCCCCGCCGCACGCCGTTCTCCGGGCCGGCCCACAACGTCGACGGCAGGCCGCCCTCCCGGGCCAGCGCCGCCACGGCGCCGTTGCGGGAGGCATCCGCCAGCAGCCGCAGCGCCCGGTAGAGGCTCGACTTGCCGCTGCCGTTCGGCCCGGTGACGACGGTCAGCCCGGACAGTGGCAGCACCAGGTCGCGCAGCGACCGGTAGTTCGCGACGGCCAGCGTGGTGAGCATGCCCCCGAACCTAGCCGAAGTGCCGACGGGCATCACGTGTGTTCGGCGGGGCATCATGCGTGTCCGAGGGGGTATTGCTCGTGACTGAGGGGGCATCACGGCTGATGCCCCCTCAGTCACGCGTGATGCCTGGTCACTTGACCGGCATCGTCACTTCGTAGACGCGGGACGCGGCCTTGCGGGCGCCGGTGAAGCCGTTGGTCCACAGGGATTCCACCTGCGACGCTTCCTGCGCGTTCGGGTTCGCGTTGGTGCACGACGGGCCGGGGCCGCCGCCGGACATCAGCTCCGAGCACGGACCTTCGTAGTGGTCCGGCAGGCCCAGCGCGTGCCCGGTTTCGTGGGCCGCGATGCGGGTCTGGTCGTACTGCTGGGCCTGGGTGTAGTCGATGAAGATCGTGCCGCTGCCGTGGCCGTCGGTCTGGGCGTACGAGCCGCGCGGGTCGTTGCCCTCGGTGTAGTGCAGCGACGCGCCCGAAGAGCGCTCCTGGAGCTTGACGTTCGACACCGCCGCGTTCCAGTTGGCCGCGCCGGCGTTGATCACCGCGCGGAAGCTCGGGGCGTCCGAGGTGTCGTAGTAGACGATCGTGGCCGCTTCCGGGGCCGCGAAGGCCGGGCCGGCCGTCAGCGGGGTCGCGATCATCGCCAGGGCGACGGCGGCGCCGGGCAGCAGGTACTTCCTGGACATCGGGACGACTCCTTGCCGTGGGGAATTTACCGGGTCTGCGCGCGCTGGGTGTCGAACTTACGGAATCGCCCGGCGTTTGTGACCCGACTTTCGTACCGGCTTGGGGCCGTTCGGCTCAGCCGACCGGTTCGGCCAGCGGGATTTCGCCCTCGCCGAGCCAGGATCCGCGCCACGCCAGATCGCCCCTGGCCAGGGGTTTCCCGCAGGCGTCGCACTTCGCGCCCGGCCGGGTGAGCTGTCCGCAGCGGGAGTGGACCAGTGTCATCGGGCCGGGCGAAGTGTCCGACGCGGTGTGGGCGTCGCCCCACGCGCCGAGCGCGTGCAGCACCGGCAGTGCGTCCGAACCGGCCTGGGTGAGGCGGTATTCGTGGCGGGTTCGGCCGCCGTCGCGGTAGGGGAGCTTGGTCAGCAGGCCGCGGTCGACGAGCTTGGCCAGCCGGGTGGTCAGCACGTTGTCGGCGATGCCGAGCTGGGCGCGGAAGTCTTCGAACCGGGTGGTGCCCGCGGTGGCGTTGCGCAGGATCAGCAGCGTCCACGGTTCGCCGAGGACGTCGGCGGCGCGGGCGATCGGGCAGGCGGCATCCGCCCAGGTGATGCGACGGCTCATCGTGTGATCCCTTCAACCTGGCTTGCTTGGAGCAAGTTTACGCCGTAGGGTCGGTGACAGCTAGCTTGCAACGAGCAAGCCAGGTGCGAGAGGAGCTCGTCATGGACATCACTGGTGCGGTGGCGCTGGTCACCGGAGCGAACCGCGGACTCGGCCGGCGCTTCGCCGAGGCGCTGCTGGAGCGCGGGGCGGCCAAGGTCTACGCCGCCGCGCGGAACCCCGAGTCGATCGACCTGCCGGGCGTGGCCCCGCTGAAGCTGGACGTCACCGACCCGGAGTCGATCAGGGAGGCGGCCGCCGTGGCGAGCGATGTCACGCTGCTGGTGAACAACGCCGGATCGTCCACCGGCGCCTCCTTGCTGGGCGGATCCCTTGAGGACATCCGGCTGGAGATGGACACGCACTACTTCGGCACCTTGGCCGTGACGCGCGAGTTCGCGCCGGTCCTCGAGCGCAACGGCGGCGGCGCGGTGCTCAACGTGCTGTCGGTGCTTTCCTGGTTCACCGCCCCGCGGGTCGCGGCCTACTCCGCGGCGAAGTCCGCGGCCTGGTCGCTGACCAACGCGCTGCGCCTGGAACTGGCGCCGCAGAAGACGCAGGTGACGGCGCTGCACGTCGGGTACATGGACACCGACATGGCCAAGGACGTCGACGGCCCGAAGACCGACCCGGCGGTCGTGGCGGGACTGGCGTTGGACGGCGTCGGCGAAGGCCGGTTCGAGGTGCTCGCCGACGACGTCAGCCGGAACGTGCGGGCCGGGCTCGCCGGCGATCTCCCCGTGCTGTACCCCGCGCTGGTTTCCTGAGCGTTTTCCGGACCCCGGAATACGGCGGTGCCTGCCGCGGGCGTATGAATAGGCGGGTGGCGGAACGCGTCGAAGCGGGAATGGGCCGAAGAAGAAACCGCTGGGGCGAAGGCGAACGGTTGCGCGGCGAGATCCTGGCCGCCGCCGGCCGGTTGCTGGCCGAGCTCGGCGGCGAGGACGGGCTGACGATCCGCGGCGTCGCCCGCGCCGTCGGCATCGCCCCGGCGAGCATCTACCAGCATTTCTCCGATCGTGCGGAATTGGTCCGCGGTTTGCTGGACCACGAATACGCCCGGCTGCGGGATTCGATGCGCGCGGCGGAGGAGGCGATGGGGGAAACCGACGTCGTTGGTCGCGTCCGGGCACAGATTCACGCCTACTGCGCGTTCGCGATGGAGAACCCGGGCCATTACCGGTTGATGCTGGCGAACGGGGCTTCGCGGCCGGCTCCGGACGCCCGCGCGGAGGGCCCGCTGCTCGACGTGATCGACCGGCTGGCCGCGGGCTTCGAGCGCTGCATCGAGGCCGGCCACCCGTTGCGGGTGACGCCCGGCCGCGCGGCGGCGGTCGTGTTCGTGGGCGCGCACGGGCGGGTGGCGCTGTTCCACAGCGTGCTCAACCGGACCGGGGCGGAGCTGGTGGAGCCGTTCGTGGACGAGCTGGTGTCACTGGTGTTCGAGTGATCGGCTTGCGAGGTCGCGGATGAGCAGGGGAACCACGGTTTCGGCGCGCACGGGCATCCCGTTCACAGCGCCCGCTGGGCCGCGTCGAGGTTCTCCGCCAGCCACGCCGAGACGAACCGCTCCCGGTCCGCGTTCGTGTCCTTCCGCGGCACCATCTCCACCAGCATGATCAACCCCAGGTACACCCGGTACAACGTCAGCCGCCGGTGGGCGGGGGCGTCGAACCGGGCCGGGCCGTAGCCCGCCAGCAGCGGTGCGTCCAGGTCGTGGAACAGCGTCAGCGATACGAACTCCGCCACCGGGTCGCCCCAGAACGCCCGCTCCGCGTCGACGATGCCCGACACGCGGTCGCCGTCCAGGAGGATGTTGCCCTGCCACAGGTCGAAGTGGACCAGGACCGGCGTCTCGACCGGCTCCAGCAGCGGCTCGTGGCGGCGCACCAGGTGGGCGATCTCCGCTGCCGGGCGTGGCAGCCGCACGCGGAAGCGGACGGCGTCGGCCAGGATCGCGTCCACCATCGCCGTGAACGCCGAAAACCACGTCGGGTGCAGCGGGTCCTGGAGGTAGCCGAACCCGGTGCCGGTCGTCTCGTGCAGGCGAGCCACGACCTTGCCCAGTTCCGTGCGCAGGTGCGGGCCGGCGCCGGGCGTCCGGTTCCACGGCTCGCCCGGCACCTCCGTCATCAGCAGGAACCCCGGCCCCGCGCCGACCACGGCCGGCAGCGGCCCGGAAGCCAGGCGGTAGTACTCCGCCTCGGTCGCCAGCAGGTCGTGCTCGTAGGTCAGGCCGGGCGCGGACGGCGCGATCTTGAGCACCAGCCGCCGCCCGTCCGCCAGGCGCAACCGCACCGCCCGGTTGTACGTGCCGCCGCCGAGGTCCTCGGCCGACACCACCGAAGCCGGGTCGATGCCCGACGCCGTCAGTTCCCCTTCCACCCGGCCGAGTGTTCCAGCTTTTCCGCCGCGTCGGCCAGGTCCTCCGGCGTCGGGGCGTCGTCCTGGGTCAGGCTGCGGCGCCAGTAGCCGGTGAACTCGATGACGCTCTTGGCCAAGCCGCGCTCGGCGACGAGATGGCGGCGCAGCGCGCGGACCGTCGACGCCTCCCCGGCCAGCCACGCCGCCACCGATCCGGAGGGGAGCGCCGCCTCGCGCACCGCCGCCACCAGGAGGCTGCCGTGCTCGGCGCCGCCGCGGTGCAGCCAGTGCACCTCGCCGGGCAGCGGCTGTTCCTCCGCCGCGTCCGCGACCTCGAGGAACACCACCGCGTTGTCCACTTCGGACAGAATGGAAGCGATGGCCGGGAGCGCCGTCTCGTCGCCCGCGCACAGCAGGGTGTCCGCTGTGGACAGTGGACGGCGGTAGGCCGGGTCCGGGCCGTACCGGCCGAGGACGTCCCCCACCGCCGCCCGAGAAGCCCAAGCCGTGGCCGGGCCCGGCGAGCCGGAATGCAGCACGAAGTCGACGTCGATCGTGTCGCGGTCGCGCGAACGCACCGTGTAGCTGCGCATCACCGGGCGCTCGTCCTCGGGGATCGCCAGGTACGCCTGGTACCAGCGCATGACGTCGTCGCCGGCCGACGGGAGCCGCACCGGGCGGCCCGGCGGCGGGAACAGGAGCTTCAGCTGCTGGTCCGGCCACGGCTCCAGGCCGGCCAGACCGTCGCCGGTGAAGGTGACGCGCACGGTCCGCGGCGTCACCCGCCGCACCGCCGTCACTTCGAGCAGACCGGTCGGTTTCACGGCTTCCCCAGGTATTCGCGCAGGTGACGGGCGGTGAGCGTCGAGGCATCCGCGACGAGCGCGGCCGGCGTGCCTTCGAAGACGACCCGGCCGCCGTCGTGGCCGGCGCCGGGGCCGAGGTCGATCAGCCAGTCGGCGTGGGCCATCACGGCCTGGTGGTGCTCGATGACGATCACCGTGTTGCCCGCGTCGACGATCCGGTCGAGCAGCGCCAGCAGCTGGTCGACGTCGGCCAGGTGCAGCCCGGTCGTCGGCTCGTCGAGGATGTAGGTCGACCCGCGTTCGGCCATCCGGATCGCCAGCTTGAGCCGCTGCCGCTCGCCGCCGGACAGCGTCGTCAGCGGCTGCCCGAGCGTCAGGTAGCCGAGACCGACGTCGGCGAGGCGGTCGAGCACCGTCCGCGCGGTGCCGCCGGCGAAGAACTCGCGGGCCTCGGCGACGGACATCGCCAGCACCTCGCTGATGTTCTTGCCGCGCAGCTCGTAGGTGAGCACCTTCGGCGTGAACCGACGGCCCTCGCACTCCTCGCAGACCGACGCGACCCCGGCCATCATCGCCAGGTCCGTGTAGATCACGCCGAGGCCCTTGCACTTCGGGCAGGCGCCTTCGGAGTTGGCGCTGAACAGGCTCGCCTTGACGCCGTTGGCCTTGGCGAACGCCGCCCGGATCGGGTCGAGCAGGCCCGTGTAGGTCGCCGGGTTGGACCGCCGGGACCCGCGGATCGCCGACTGGTCGACCACGACGACGTCGTCGCGCCGGGCCAGGGAGCCGTGGATCAGCGACGACTTCCCGGACCCGGCCACCCCGGTGACCACGGTCAGCACGCCGAGCGGGACGTCGACGCTGACGTCCTTCAGGTTGTGGAGGCGCGCGCCGGTGATCGAGATGTGCCCGGTGGGCTGCCGGACCTCGGAGCGGAGGGTGACCCGGTGGTCGAGGTGGCGGCCGGTGAGCGTGCCGGACGCGCGCAGGCCGTCGACGCTGCCGGTGTAGCAGAGCCGGCCGCCGTCGGCGCCCGCGCCGGGACCGAGGTCGACGACGTGGTCGGCGATCCGGATCGTCTCCGGCTTGTGCTCGACGACCAGGATCGTGTTCCCCTTGTCCCGCAGGCACAACAGCAGGTTGTTCATCCGCTCGATGTCGTGCGGGTGCAGCCCGACGGTCGGCTCGTCGAAGACGTAGGTGACATCGGTGAGGCTCGAGCCCAGGTGGCGCACCATCTTCACGCGCTGCGCCTCGCCGCCGGAGAGCGTCGCGGACTCGCGGTCCAGCGACAGGTAGCCGAGGCCGATCTCGACCAGCGAGTCGAGCGTGTCGCGCAGGTTGCCCAGCAGCGGCCGGATCGACGGCGCGTCGAGGTTCCGGACGAACTCGGCGAGGTCGCTGATCTGCAGGGCGGCGCAGTCGGCGATGTTCTTGCCGTCGATCTTCGCCGACAGGGCGGCCTGGTTGAGCCGGGCGCCACCGCACTCGCCGCAGGTCTTGAAGGTGGCGGCCTTCTCGATGAACGCCCGCAGCTTCGGCTGCAGCGATTCGACGTCCTTGTGCAGGTAGAGCCGCCGGACCTTCACCGCGAGGCCCTCGTAGGTGACGTTGGTCTTGCCGACCTTCACCTTGCAGGAATCCTTGTGCAGCAGGGCGTCGAGCTGCTCCGGCGTGAAGTCGCGGATCTTCGCGTCCGGGTCGTAGAAGCCGGAGGAGAGGTAGGTCTGCACGTACCAGGTGTCCGGCGTGAAGCCCGGCACCTGGATCGCGCCTTCGTTGAGGGAGAGGTCGAAGTCGAGCAGGGCGTCGACGTCGAGGTCGGAAACCCGGCCGAGGCCCTCGCAGGCCGGGCACATGCCTTCGGGCAGGTTGAAGCTGAACGCGCCGGACGTGCCGACGTACGGCTCGCCGAGCCGCGAGAAGGCGATCCGCAGCATGGCGTAGGCGTCGGTCGCGGTGCCGACCGTCGAGCGCGAGTTGGCGCCCATCCGCTCCTGGTCGACGACGATGGCCGCGCTCAGGTTCTCCAGCAGGTCGACGTCCGGGCGCGAGAGGCTCGGCATGAACGACTGGAGGAAGGCGCTGTAGGTCTCGTTGATCAGCCGCTGGGACTCGGCCGCGATGGTGCCGAAGACCAGGGACGACTTGCCGGAACCGGACACGCCCGTGAACACCGTGAGCCGTCGCTTCGGGATGTCCAGGTCGATGCCGGTCAGGTTGTTCTCCCGGGCCCCCCGGACCTCGATCACGTCGTGGGTGTCGGCGGCCCGCCTGGGTGAAGTCATACCGTCCTTCTTGATACTTTAGGCTGTAAAGTGATTCTCCAGGGTACATTACTTTAGGGTGTAAGGAGTCGGCAAGGTGGTCGTCTTCGCGGGTCAGGGCGACGCCCGGCGGTCCATGGAGCTGCTGTGGGGGCCGCGGGTGGTGGCCCCGCGCACCGGCCCGGGGCCCAAGCCGGGCCTGTCCGTCGAGGCGATCGTCGCGGCGGCGATCGAAATCGCGGACGCCGAGGGCATGGCGGCGCTGTCGATGCGGTCGGTCGGGGAGCGCCTCGGCCGCACAGCGATGGCTCTGTACACCTACGTGCCGGGCAAGACCGAGCTGGTCGACCTCATGTACGACCGGACGCTGGGCGAACTGCCGTCGTCGTTCCCGGCGGCCGGCGGCTGGCGCTCGTCCGCCTTGGCGCTCGCCGGCGCGCTGTGGGACCTGCACCTGCGGCACCCGTGGCTGCTGCAGGTGTCGCCGGCGCGGCCGGTGCTCGGGCCGGGGGAGTTCCACGTGCAGGAGACGCTGCTCTCGGTCCTGGCGTCGACCGGCTTGCCGCTGTCCCGGGTCCGCTGGGTGGTGGCGGCGCTGTTCAACATCGTCCGCGGCTCGGTCCAGGCGGCGGCGGAGTCCCGGCAGGCCGCGACCGAGACGGGACAGTCCGAAGAGGACTGGTGGTACGCGCGGTCGGCGTTGCTGGCGGAGCTGGCGCCGGACCTCACGGCCCGGTTCCCGACGGTGGCCAGGCTCGGCGAAGAGGGCGAGTACGAGGCGTCCGGTTCCGAGGAGCCCTACCTGGAGCGGGAGGCCCGGCTGTCGTTCGAAGCGGGGCTGGAGCTGCTGCTCGACGGCGTCGAAGCGGCGATCGTCAAGGCTTCCGGGCCTCGATGAGGAACCGCGTCGTGTGGGCGACGAACGGGCCGTCACGCTCGATCTTCTCGTGCAGCTCCCGCAGCCGGCCGCGGTACTGCTCGACCGTGAAGCCCGGGACCATCCAGATCACCTTGCGCAGGAAGTAGACCACCGCGCCGATGTCGAAGAACTCCGTGCGCAGCGACTCCGAGCGCAGGTCTGTCACTTCGAGCCCGGCTTCCGCGGCCGCCCGCACGGCGTGGTCGGGGTGGCGGCTGTCGCGGGCTTCCTCCGGCTGCGGGCCGAGGAAGAACTCCACGAGCTCGAACACGCTCGCCGGGCCGACCTGCTGGGAGAAGTACGTTCCGCCGGGACGCAGGACGCGGGCGATCCCCGGCCAGTCGGTCGTCACCGGGTGGCGGCTGCTGACGAGGTCGAACACGCTGTCGCGGAACGGAAGACCCGCGGTGGCCACGACGGCGACCCCGCGCGGCCGGAGCCGGGCCGACGCCTTCGCGATGTTCGGCGGCCAGGACTCGGTGGCGACCGTCCGCGGCGGCAGGGCCGGGCAGCCGTCGAGGACTTCGCCGCCGCCGGTTTCCAGGTCGAGGGCCGTTTCGACGTGCATGAGGCGTTTGCCGAGCAGCCGCTGGTAGCCCCACGAAGGGCGGGCTTCGGTGGCTCGGCCGTCGAGCCAGGAGAAGTCCCAGCCGTCGACGGACACCGCTTCGGCCTCCGCCACCAACGCGTCGAACATGAGCCCGATCGTCACAAAGCGGGCGGCGGGCCGCCACCCGATTTCCGGACCGGCGGCGGAGGCACCGGCTTGGCGAGCGTGACCGCGGCAAACGCGACCACGACCGGGCCACGCCGGGTCTCCACCGTGCAGGAGGCGTCGTCGCGGGCCACCAGGTCGCCGAGCGCGTCGGTGAAGCCGCCTTCGATGCGGTAGCGCACCACCACCCGCGTGCCGAGCGGCAGTTGCCGCAGCAGCTTCACGAAACCACCTCCGGAACCGAAGCCCCGGCACCGGCCGGCTCGGGGTGGCCCAACTCTGTCAGCCAGCCGCGGAACACCCGGTGCAGGGCCTCCGCCCCGACGACCTCGCCGGGAAACGCCAGCTCGCGCGGGTGCACCACGAAGCCGCGCTGCTGCGGCCCGCCCAGGCCGCCGTGCGAGCCCACGTGCGTCTCGAACGGCGACGCCTGGTCGGATTCCGGGTCGTAGCGGCTGTTGATCATCACGTCCGCGCAGTGCGGGAACGTGTCCACCCGGGCGATCAGGTCCGCCGCGTGCGGGCCGTACGGCGTCAGCGGGTCCTCGCCGATCACCACGCCCGTGGCCAGCCGGTGCAGGCCGTCGCGGCCCAGCACCACCGGGCCGAACTCGCGGCTCGAGACCAGCAGGAACCCGACGCCGGGGTGGTCCACCAGGGACGGCAGCAGGTCCGGGAACTCGCGCTCGATCGTCTCCAGTTCGACCCGGCCTTCGTGCTCGGTGAACGAAACCATCGCGAGGTGCCCCGACACGACCACCACCACGCCCGGCGCCACGCGGGTGACCGCGCTGGGCGAGCCGGACGTCGTGCGCGGGCGGTCTTCGGCGCACTCGGCGTCCTCCACCCGGGCGCGCAGCCGGCGCGCGATGAGGCCGCCGCTCTTCGTCGCCTCGGCCAGGGCCGCGTTGATCTGCCAGCTCTCGGCCTGCCGCCGTTTGCCCGCCGACGGCGACGGCGAACCGCCGCACATGCGGCCGACGTACGCCTCGATCGTCTCGCCGAACCGCTGCGAGAACGCCTCGCCCTGCGTCTGGCCGTGGTCCGACAGCGCGACGACGTGGTAGCGGCGCGGAGCGAGCCGCGAAGCCCGGTGCAGCCGCGCGATCTGCTGGTCGATCGAGCGCAGCACCGACAGCGTGTCGAACCGCTCGATGCCGGAGTGGTGCGCGACCTCGTCGTAGCCGAGGAAGTCCGCGTACACCGCGGGCCGGCCGGCGAGCATGTCGCCGAGGATCGCCGACACGACGACGTCCCGCGCGATCACCGTCGTGCCCGGCCGCGCCAGGGGATACCAGCCGCCGCGCGGGATCCGCGGCACGACACCGGCCCGGCGCTGGCGCACCGACGCGCTGATCTCGCGGAAGACGTCGACGAGGGCGACGGCGAACGTGCGCAGCGTGTTGACCGGGTTCGCGAAGTAGGCGTAGTAGCCCGCGCCGACGCGGTCGCGGTGGCGGCGCAGCAGCTTCTTCGGCACGAGCACGGGGATCGAGCTCATGGTGAGGCTGACGTGGGCGGCGTCACCGGAGAAGAGGTTGCCGCGGCTCGCGCCGTCGCCGGCCAGGAGGCCGCGGCCGTCGGAGTGCCGCCGCTCGATCTCGGCCGCGTCGGCCGGGTGCGCGCACGCCATCACGTGGTCGCGGTCCTTTTCGTACCAGCGGAAGCCGAGGATGTCGTGGTTGGAGCCGTGCAGGATGCCGCAGACGCTCGCGCCGGTCTGCGAGCTCCAGTCGGTGTGCCGGCGGTTCAGCGCGTGGCTGTCCTCGGCGAGCCAGGCGGCGAATGTCGGCATGTCGCCGTCGCGGATCGCGCGGCGGACGGTGTCGTACCCGAGGCCGTCGATCTGCAGGAACAGCACGCCGGGCGGCGGTTCGGCGGCGCCGGGTTCGTGGTGGTGCCGCCGGCGGCGCCGGGCGGCGCGGCGGAAGAAGATCTCGTCCTCGTCGACGGCGAACAGGCTGGAGATCAGCGCGCCGACGGCGGCCATGCCGAGCGTGACGATCACCGCGGTCCGGAAGCCCGCGACCTCGACGCCGGGCACCGTGCGGAAGACGGCGAGGGTCCCCGCGCCGAGCAGCAGGAACCCGAAGCCGCCGAAGGTGACGAACGCCAGCGGGTAGGCGATCCGCATGACCAGCGGCCAGACCACGGCGGTGAGCAGGCCGAGCAGCAGCGCGCAGACGGTCGGCTGCCACCAGTGCGTCATCCGGAAGCCGGGCAGGAGCACGTCGAGCAGGCGCAGCGCGCCGGTCACCGCGATCCACACGCCCACCGCGCGGGCGACGGCCCGGCCGCCGCGCAGCAGCCTGCCCTTCGGCGCCGTCGTCGTCACACCGGCTCCTTGGTCCTGCGCCGCCACCGGGCGATCAGGTTGGCCAGCACGGTGACCAGCAGGACGAGCACCGTCGCCAGCAGCGTCGCGACGAGGGGCGAGTCGAAGATGCCGCCGCTGACGATGCCGAGCACGGCGTACGCGCACGCCCAGAGCACGCACGCCCCGAGCGCGGCGGGCAGCAGGCGCCGCCACGGGTAGCTCAGCGCGGCCGCGGCGAGCAGCACCGGGATGCGGCCGGCCGGGACGAGCCTGCCGATCACCACGAGCTGCCAGCCGCGGCGGGCGAACTGTTCGCGGGCCTTCTCGAGCCGTTCGGCGGGCTGGCGGCGGCTGATCCAGCGGAACGCGGCTTCGCTGCCCAGGCGCGGGATGCCGAACGTGACGACGTCGCCGACGTACGCGCCGAGGGTGGCGAGGACGATCACGAGCGGCAGGGACAGGTGCCCGGTCGTGGTCGCGACGGCCGCCGCGGCGCCGACCACCGCGCCGGTCGGCACGACGGGGACGATCGAGCCGAGCAGCACGCCGCCGAACACCGCGGGGTACCCGATGGCGGCGGGGTCGGTCCAGTTCACGCGCGGTCCTTCGGGGCGGGCAGGGCGACGTCGGCACCGGGCTCGGTGCACAGCACTTCGGTCCGGCCTGCGGCTTCGGCGGCGAACACCCTTGGCGGGTCGGCCAGCAGCCGGCGCATCCGGGCGGTGCGCCGGACGCCGGGGACGGCGAGCGTGCCCCAGTGCACGGGGACGGCCGCGCGGGCCTGGACCAGCGCGGCGGCCTGGGCGGCGCGGGCGGGGTCGAGGTGGCCGGGGCCGAGGTTCGGTCCCCAGCCCCAGACGGGCAGCAGGGCGACGTCGACCGGGCCGAGGTCGCGCATGCCGTCGAAGAGGTCGGTGTCGCCCGCGTTGTAGATCTTCTTGCCGTCGCCCTCGATCAGGTGCCCGAGTGCGGGACTCTGCGGCCCGTGGGTCAGGCGCGGTCCCCACCGGTGTCCGGAGTGGACGGCCTCGGTGGCGGTGACGGTCAGGCCGCCGTCGGTGAGCGTCTCCCCGGGCGCGATCTCCTCGACGCGCTCGAAGCCCTTCCGGCGCAGCCACGTCCCGGCGCCGCGGGGGACGACGATCCGGGGGCGCTTGCCGAGCAGCTTGAGCGACGGCAGGTGCAGGTGGTCGCCGTGCAGGTGGGACAGCAGGACGAGGTCGACGTCGGCGTAGCTTGCGGGCGCCGGCACCGGCACCACCCGGACGAGCCCGCCGACGCGCGCGGTGAGCACCGGATCGGTCAGCACCACCCGGCCGCCGAGTTCCAGGCGGACGGTCGAATGGCCGAGGAACCGCAGGCTGAAGCCGCTCACGCCCCGAGTATCACCTCCGCCGGCGGGGAATGCCCGGCGGAGTGGCCAGGGCAACGCCGTTCAGTGACCCCGAGGGGCGGCTTGCGTACCTGGAGGGTCGGCCTGCGTACTCAGGGCGTCGGGAGCAGGGCCGAGATGCGCAGGGACGACGTGCCGATGCCGGTCGGACCGCCGAAGACCGGGACCGGCATCGGGTGGTAGCCCAGCTCCGGCTCGGTGTAGCGGGCCGAGTTCTCGTGCCAGTGCCCGAACCCGGCCATCCAGTCGCGCAGCTCCTGGACGAACCCGAGCAGCGTCTGCTCGGTGGCGTCGTCGCGGTACAGGGCGGGCAGCTCGGTCGCCGCCGCGTGCTCGAACTCCGCCAGGCGGGCGTGGACCAGGTCGGTCACCACCTCGGCCGCGCGCTCCTCCGTGCAGTCCAGGAAGTTCCGCACCACCAGCACCGCGTTGTGCAGCTCGCCTTCGTGCCGGATCTCCTTGCGGTAGGAGTACAGGTCGTTGAGCAGGCACACCACGTCCGTCGCCGCGTGCTCGAGCGTCTGCACCGGACGCGTCCGCCGCAGCGCGGGCGGCACCGCGTGGCGGCGCGAGAGGCTCATCGTGAGGTCCGCACCGAACGTCCGGCGCCGCATCTCGACGTAGTCGATCGGGTCCGGGATGCGGTTCTGGGCCTGGTTCGCCAGCTCCCAGAGCCAGCTCGACGTCATCGTCTCGACCGCCCGGCGCACGGCGGGCCGGCTCTCCGCCGCGGTGCGCGGCCAGAGGTCGGCCAAGCCGGCTTCCAGCGGTGTCGTCGGCGTGGGCATCGGCGCGCCGTCCGCGGGCATGAACGCCGGCAGGCGGAAGTTGGCCGCCTTCGCGCCCGCGAGGTCGCGGGTCGCGCCGAAGACCAGCGGGTAGTGGTCGTCGGCGTAGGTGCGCCAGGTCAGCCAGTCGCTCGTGACGTCGAGCGTGTCGGCCGTCGCGTCCGGGTGGATGCCCGCCGCGCACAGCGGCAGGTCGGCGGCGCGCAGCTTCCGCTCGTCCCACACCACGCCGTCGAGCAGGCCCGTGCGCCGCGCCCAGTCGACGTTGCGGGCGCGGGCCTGGTCGAGGTGCGGGCTGAGCCGCGGCGGCAACGGCAGGTCGAGCGACGGCCGCGGCACGCCGGCCGCGGAAAACGGTGTCGAGCCGTACGCCCGCAGCCGTTGCGGCGCGGTGGCCAGTACCGACGCGAAGATGTGCGCCGCGGAAGTGCCGCGGCCGGCCAGGGCGCCTTCGTTCATGTACCGGCTGGACCGCAGGTGCCATTCGTGCCCGCCGGCCTGCCAGTCCTGCAGGCCCTTGACGTAGGCGAACGTCGCCGCGCGCGCGGCCGGGTCGACGCAGTGGTCTTCGAACAGCGCGGGGACCTCGGTGAGCGCCGTGTGCTCGAACTGGTGCAGCCGGGAGGTGATCAGGTCGTTGACCGCGTCGGCCGCCTGCTGCGTGCCGAGCCCGAGGAACTTCTCGAACACGAGCACGCCGTTGGACAGCTCGCCCTCGTCCTGCACTTCGCGCTGGTAGGAGAACAGGTCGTTGCGCAGGTGGACGCTGTCGGCGAAGCAGTCGCGCAGGACCTCCATCGGCCGGGACGCGGCGATCGCGTCGGGCACTTCGGCGTGCACCGAGTGCTCGACCAGGTTCGCCGACCACGGGGCGCCGCCGACCTTGCGCCGCATCTCGACGTACTCGATCGGGTTGGCGAGCCGGCCTTCGTTGATGTTGGCCAGCTCCCACAGCGATTCGTCGAGCAGCGCCTTCGTGCTCTCGGCGAACCGGCGCCGCCAGCCGGCCGACCGCTGCGGGACCGTCCGGTTCCACAGGTCGGCGAGGCCGCGCTCGACCGGGTTCTCCGGTGTCGCGGTGATTTCGCCCTCGGCGGGCATGAACAGCTCGAGCCGGTCGAGGTAGCTCCGCGCGCTCTCGATGTCGCCGGTGCGTTTGTACAGTTCGAGGAAGTGGTCGTCGAAGTAGAACACCCAGACGTACCAGTCGGTGATCAGGTCGAGCTCGTCGGCACCGGCGTCGGGGTGGGTGTAGGCGCACAGCAGCGCGTAGTCGTGGGAGTCGAGGTCGTGCTCGGTCCAGATCACCGTGCCGTGCTGCGGCACGTCGATCATGTCGAGCTCGCGCGCCCACGCCTTGCTGTGTGCGCGCGCCCGGTCCAGGTGCGGGTTCAGGCGCGCCGGGTAGGGCAGGTAGAACTCGGGGAGGACGAACGGCTGATCGGGCACCCCGCGAGGCAACCAGCCGGCCGCGGTGTCCGCCAAGGGGAACAGCCGCGAAGCACACGAACGGGACGGCCGCGTCCCCCGGCCGGCCCAGCGGCGGGCCGGGCCCGATCGGCAGGCGGTGGCGGGCCGTCGCACGATGGTGTCCCCGAGAGGAGAACAGATGACCGACGAAAACCGGGTGGTCGACAACCCGGACGAAGACCGCTACGAGCTCTGGCAGGGCGAGAAGCTGGCAGGCATCGCGCAGTACGACCGGCGCGGCGACCTCACCGTGTTCACCCACACCGAGATCGACGACGCCTTCGCCGGCCAGGGCCTCGGCAAGGTGCTCGCGGCGGGCGCGCTCGACGACGTCGTCGCCCACGGCCGGACGATCGTGCCGGTCTGCCCGTTCATCGCGGGGTACCTGAAGAAGAACCCGGGGTACGAGGACCACGTCCGCTGGCCCCGCGGGTAGGCCGGAAGGGGAGACGCGTTACGCCGTTCGGGGTGATCTGAGAGGTATGTCCGGTTCCCTTGGTTATTAACCAACCTTCGTCGGTGGTGCGTTGGTTGCCTGGCAACGAAAGTGTCGGCACAGGCTTCAACGGCAACCCTGGAGGAAGTTGATGACTCCCCGGAAGACCGCCCTCAAGGCACTCGCCGTCTTGTCGGCCGCCGCGCTGACCAGCGGTGTTTGCGCCTCGGCGGCCACCGCGTCCCCACTGGCCTTCGCCGAACTGCAGGCCCACGCGATCACCGGCGCCACCCAGGTGGCGAACGCGCTCGGCGCCGCGTCCGGCGGTGTTTACCTCGAAAACGGCAAGGCCGTCGTGAACGTCGTCGACGACGCCGCGATGCAGCAGGTGCAGGCCGCCGGCTTCACCGCGAAGAAGGTCAAGCACACCTTCGCCGCGCTGACCGGCGTCAAGAACCAGCTGGACGCGGTGAAGAACGTGCCGCAGACCGCGTGGGGCATCGACACGAAGACCAACCAGGTCGTGGTGAAGGTCTACGACGCGGCGAGCAAGGAGACCGCCGACAAGGTCTCCGCGGCCGCCGCGCAGTACGGCGACAGCGTCCGCGTCGAGCACCGCACCGGCAAGCTGTCGCTCTACATCGCCGACGGCGACGCGATCCAGAACAGCCAGGGCCGCTGTTCGCTCGGCTTCAACGTGACGCGCGGCGGCTCGCCGTTCCTGCTCACCGCGGGCCACTGCACCAACCTCGGCGGCACCTGGTCCGGCGGTGACGTCTCCGGCGCGCAGGTCGTCGAAAGCGACTGCCCCGGCGCCGACTCCGGCCTGCTGACCCGCCCGAACGGCACCGGGCCGGGCGAGATCAACACCGGCCAGCGGATCACCAGCGCGGCCACCCCGACCGTCGGCGAGCAGATCCAGAAGCAGGGCTCGACCACCGGCGGCGGCAGCGGTGAGGTGACCTCGGTCGACGAGTCGGTCAACTTCGACGTCGGCGTGCTCAACCACGAGTTCGGCACCACCGCGCACACCGACCACGGCGACTCCGGCGGCCCGGCGTACGACGGCTCCAAGGGCCTCGGCACGCTGTCCGGCGGCGACACCGTGACCAGCTACTTCTACCCGCTCACCCTCGAGCTGCAGGCCTACGGCCTCGAGCTCGCCTGATCCTGGGGTGGAGGGCCCGCTCACTTCCGTCGGGGGAAGTGAGCGGGCCCTCGGTGCGTCAGGCTTCGAGCCGCCGCGCGCGGTAGACGGCGTCGGTGTGGTGGCCCTCGCCGCGCGTCTCGCAGGTTTCGACCACCCACTGCCACGGGTCGCCGAGGTAGCCGGTGATCTCCTCCGGCTCGAAGTACAGCTCCTCCGGTGGCTTCTGGCCGTCGAACTCCCGCATGGCCTTCGGCGAATGCCCGACGACCAGCAGCGAGCCGCCCGGCCGGATCGCCGCCGCGGCCGCCGTGAAGACATCGCGGCGGAGGTCCGGCGGCAGGTGCATGTACTGCGCCGAGACCAGGTCGTACCGCGCTTCCGGCCGCCACTCGAGGATGTTGCGGTGCAGCCAGTTCACCGTCACGCCCGCCTCGGCGCCGGCTTCTTCCGCGCGGGCGAGCGCGGTGGTCGAGATGTCGACACCGTCGACCGTCCAGCCCTGCTTGGCGAGCCAGATCGCGTCGCCGCCCTCGCCGCTGCCGAGGTCGAGGGCGTGCCCGGGTTTCAGGCCTTCGACCTCGGTGCGCAGGTTGACGTTGACGTTCCCGCTCCAGATCCGGTGCTCGTCACGCTGGTACAGCGCCTCCCAGAAGTCCTGCTTGAGCATCGCGTCGACGGTCATCGGGTGGTCGTGGGGCATGGTTCCTCCTCAAGGACGTCCTCCGAGCATGCGGACGACGTCCCCGAGAAGGCAAACTTCGTTGCCGGTTCAGCAACTAACTCCCGTACACCTGGAGCTCGTACAGCGAGTAGCCGTACGACGTGCCACGCGTGACGCCGTTCATCCGCACGTACCGGCCGGTGCCCGAGAGACCGGTGAGGTCGTCCGTGCCGCCGTTGCCGGTCGTGGTGCTGTAGATCGTCGTCCAGGTCGTGCCGTCGGCCGAGGTCTGGATGCTGTACGCCTTGCCGTACGCGGCCTCCCAGGTCAGCTTGACGTGCGTGACGGCCTTGCTCGCGCCGAGGTCGACGCGCAGCCACTCCGCGTTGCTCCCTTCCTTCGACGCCCAGCGGGTGCTGGTCAGGTTGCCGTCGAAGGCCGCGCCCGCCGGGTACGACGCCGATTCCGTAGAGGACGCCGTCGCGGCTTTTCCTTGTGACAGCAGGGTTTCCGTGCCGCCCCCGCCGGTCACCGTCACCCCGAGCGACACGGTCTTCGGCCCTCCGGCGATGGCGATCGTCGCCGAGCCGGGGGACGCGGTGGTGGCGGCAGCGACCGTGACGGTCGAGCTCCCGCCTGCGGGCACCGATTCAGGGGAGAAGGACACGGTCACGCCCGCGGGCGCGCCGCTCGCCGACAGCGTGACAGCTTCGGTGGAGGTCACGGTGGCCGTCGCCGAAGCGCCCGGCGCGACCGACACCGACGACGGCGTCACGCTGAGGCCCGAGGGGTTGCCGGCCGCGGTGAACGTCCAGCGGGCGGCCGTGCCGGAGCAGCTGCCCGCGGTGAGGGTGGTGCCCGAGGCGCGGAAGCACTTCTTGCTCGTCTGGATGTCGGAGATGGTGCCGTCCGGGTTGATCGACCACTGCTGGGCCGGGCCGCCCGTGCAGGTCTGCAGCACGATCGAGCTGCCGGAGATGCCGGCGCACTTGTCGTTGATCACCAGGAAGGCGCCGTGGAAGGTGAACCGCTGCTCGGCGGTCCCGGTGCAGGCGGCCACCTTCAGCGTGGTGCCGCCGCTCGGGGCGGCCAGGCAGGTGCCGGTGGAATCGTTCTTGTACTGGCCGACTGTCGTGTTCGGCTTCGCGCCGCCCCAGCATTCACCGGTGCTCGTGTTGAAGATCGGCGTGGCGTCGTAGGGCTCGTTCGAGGGCGGGTCGACGACGACCGGTTCCATCACCGGCGTGTTGTCGGGGTTGTAGTGCGTCAGCGCGTCTTCGCAGTCGATCGCGTCGAAGGCGCTGCCGCCCTTGCCGCCGAGCCAGAGGTCGATGTGGCGCAGGCCGGGGCCGCCGTTCGGGCCGTGGCCGTTCCAGTCGTCGGAACACTCGTCGCAGCCGTCCTCCATGATGAAGTACTTCTTCACCCGCGGCACCCAGACCTTGGTGCCGGGCTTGAGTTCGTCGCTGCTGGTGGCGAAGGTGATCGGGTCGGCGTAGGTGCCCTTGCCGCCGGCCGTGCCGTGGATCTGCGGGTAGGCGATGTCGCCGCCGGGCGGGGTGTTGTCCCACCAGCCGTAGAAGGTGAGGAAGGTCGGCTGCGTGGTGGCCGCGCTCGCGGTGGCGGCGCCGGAGAGGGCGGCGGCCAGGGCGAGGAACAGGGTCACGACGAGCACGAGCGCGCGCCGGGTCATGCTGCCTCCGAGGGCTGGGCGGACGATGACTGCGGCGTGCGTCCAGGGTCGCCGGGCTTCCGGTCGCCGTCAAGACCTATTCGTAAAGTTTCCTAACTAATGGGGTTTCGTGTCCCGCTCGGCGGGAAAATCCGGTGGGGAAGCGGTTTCCTCGGCGAAGATGGCGGCATGAGCGAACAGCGGGAAATCGTGGTCACCGGGGGCGGCACCGGCATCGGGCTGGCGATCGCCGCCCGGTTCGCGGCGGCGGGCGAGCGGGTGACCGTCACCGGGCGGCGCAAGGACGTCCTCGAAGCGGCGGCGGAAGAGATCGGCGCGCGGGCCGTGGCCTTCGACGCGAGCGACCCGGCGGCGGTGCAGGCCGCGCTGGCGGACCTGCCTTCGCGGGTGGATGTCCTGGTCAACAACGCCGGCGGCAACACCGACCGGGTCCGGGAAGCGCCGGCGGCCGGCGACCTGAAGGGCCTCGCCGACGCGTGGCAGGCGAACTTCGAAGCCAACGTGCTTTCCGCCGTGCTCGTCACCGCGGCGCTGAAGCCGCGCTTCGCGGACAACGTGCGTGTCGTGACGCTCGGCTCCATCGCGGCGAAGCAGGGTTCAGGCTCGTACGGCGCGGCGAAGGCGGCCATCGAGGCGTGGAACACCGATCTCGCGCGGCAGCTGGGTGCCGGCGGAACGGCCAACGTCGTCGCGCCGGGCGTCGTCCTCGACACGGAGTTCTTCCACGGCACGCTGACCGACGAATGGCTGGAGCCGCGGATTTCCCTGGCGTTCAACAAACGGGCCGGCCGTCCGGAAGAAATCGCGGACACCGTGCGGTTCCTGGCCGCGCCGGAAGCCGCGCACCTCACCGGCCAGGTGGTGCACGTGAACGGCGGCGCGTACGGCGCTCGCTAGGCCATCCGGGTCGCAAGTGCGGCGGCGGCCCCACGGCGGCCGCCGTTCTCTCCATGGTGGAAGTGTTGGAACCACCGGAAGAGAGAGGTGATCCGCCGTGACGGCCGCTCCCGAAACCCCGGCCCTCCCGACGACCCGGCCGGCCGGCTGCCCGTTCGACCCGCCCGGCAGCTACGCCGCCCTGCGGGAAACCGCACCCACGTCGAAGGTGCGGTGTCCGGCGGGCATGGACGCGTGGCTGGTGACGCGCTACGCCGACGTCCGCGCGGTGCTCGCCGACCGCACGCTGAGCTCACGCGGCGCGTCTTCGGTGCACGTGAACCCGAACGCCGACCTCGACGAGGAAGTCAGCCCGGGTTCGATCATCCAGCTCGACGGCGCGGCGCATTCGCGGCTGCGGAAGAAGGTGATCGCGGAATTCACCGTACGGCGCATGAAGGCGCTGCGCGGGTACGTGCGCTCGCTGGTGGACAGCCATCTGGACGCGATGCTCGCGCACGGGGCGCCGGCCGATCTGGTGCAGGACTTCGCGTTGCCGATCCCGTCGCTGGTGATCTGCGAGCTGCTCGGCATCCCGTACGCCGACCGGTCACACTTCCAGCGGCAGAGCGCCACGATGGTCAGCACGGACGCGACGCGCGAGGACGGCGAGCAGGCGTACCACGAACTTTCCGATTACCTGGCGGAGTTGTTCACCGAGAAGCAGCGGAATCCGCAGGACGATCTCTTCAGCAGACTGATTTCCGGTGGCGCGGACGACCCGCTGACGATGGAGGAGCTGGTCGTGCTCGGCCTGAGCCTCCTGGTGGCCGGCCACGAGACGACGGCCAACATGATCGCGTTGAGCACGCTGGTGTTGCTGGAACACCCCGGCGCGCGGGAGGCGGTGCTCGGCGCGCCGGAGCGGGCGGTGGAGGAACTGCTCCGGTACCTCTCGGTGGTCCAGTGGGGTGTGCTGCGGTACGCGACGACGGACGTCCAGGTCGGCTCGCGGTCGGTCCGGGCGGGGGAATGGCTGGTGGCCGCGTTGAATTCGGCGAACCGCGACGACGACGTGTTCCCGGCCGCGGACAAGCTGGACTTCGACCGGGAGTCGCCTCGGACGCACGTGGCTTTCGGGTTCGGGGCGCACCAGTGCGTGGGTCAGCAGTTGGCGCGGGTGGAGCTGCAGGAGGCGTTGACGGGGTTGCTCCGGCGGGTGCCCGATCTGCGGCTGGCTGTGCCGCAGGAGGAGCTGGAGTACGAGCACAACACGCTGGTTTACGGGGTTCGGGAATTGCCGGTGGCTTGGGGCTGAGAGTGAGGGCCAGCTGCGGGCAGGGCTCCGGCAAAGTCGGAGGGCCCGTTCAGGTGGCTCACCGGCGTGCGCGGCAGGCTGTCGACCGGACCTGCACCCCGCCCAGACCTGCCCCGCCGCTCCCAGGGGGCGTCCCCAGGTCCATTCTATCGGCCCCCACCGGCAAACCCGCCGATCGCCGCCCGAGGGGGTGAGCTGTCCACAGGTCGGTCAGCTTGTGCACAACCCCGTGCCCGGCGGGTTCTCCATCGGTCTGGAACGCTGGACCGCGCGGCTGCTCGGCGCCGCGGACGTCCGGGCGGTCACGCTGATCCCGCGCGATCTGCGCCGGCTGACCCCGTGAGGAGGGCCCGTGACAGCTCGACGCCTCTGGGCGGCCGTGGAACCACTGCACGCCGTCGTCTACTTCGCGCCCCAGACCGCCGAAGCGGCGAAGGTGGCCGGCCTTCGGGGCTACTGGATGGGCTACTTCGCCGGGCGGCTGGCGCCGCTGGGGCCGATCGGGCCCGGACCGGCGACGGCGATGCTGTTCGGCTTCGCGCCGGCCATGGTGGCCCGGGCGTTGCCCGATGCGTGGTCGTTCGCCTCGCCCGGCGCCGTCGTCGGCTCGCGGATGGCGGCGGTTGCGTCGGCGTTGGGCTCGGTCGCGGACGACGTCGCGGAGCTGAGCTCGCTGCTCTGGCGGGCGGTCGACGCGTGCGAGTTCGGCGGGCGCCCGCTCGCGGCGGCGTGGGCGGCGGTGCCGAAGCCGGCGGACCCCCTCTCCCGGCTGTGGCTGGCGGCGACGATCCTGCGCGAGCACCGCGGCGACGGCCACGTCCTCGCCGCGGTCCACGCCGGACTGGGCGGGCTCGAGACCACCCTCACCCACATCGGTGACGGAGTGATCGCCCGCGCGGACATCCAGCCCCACCGCGGCTGGTCGGACGCGCAGTGGGACGCGGCGGTGGACCGGCTGCGGGCCCGCGGAATCCTCGATTCCGACGGCGTCCTGACCGAAGCCGGCCGCGACCTGCGCCGCGGGATCGAAGCGGACACGGACCGGCTGGCGGCCGCGCCGGTCGAGGCCTTGGGTGCCGACGTCGGACGGGTGCTCGAGCTGGCGGTGCCGCTGAGCCGGGCGGTGGTCGACGCCGGGCTGGTCACCGTGCCGAACCCGGTGGGCGTGCCGCGGCCCTGAGTGTCGAATCCGGGGCCGGCCGTTCGACGCACGGGCAACCGAACATTCAGGAGGCCCTTCATGACGCTGCTCACCGGCAAGAACGCGATCGTCTACGGCGCCGCGGGGCGGATCGGCACGGCCGTCGCCACCGCGTTCGCCGGGGAAGGCGCGCGGGTGTTCCTCGCCGGCCGGACCCGCGCGCGGCTGGACGAGGTGGCCGGCCGCATCCGCGCGGCCGGCGGCTGGGCCGAGACCGCGGAGGTCGACGCCCTCGACGAGCGCGCGGTCGACGAGCACGCCGCGGCCGTCGGCACCATCGACGTCTCGTTCAACCTGATCGGCCACGGCGACGTCCAGGGCACGCCGCTGGTGGACATGGCGCTCGCGGACTACGAACGCCCGGTGGTGACGGCCGTGCGCACCCAGTTCCTGACCGCCCGCGCGGCGGCCCGGCACATGATCGGGCAGCGGTCGGGGGTGATCCTGTTCTTCGGGGGCGCGGGGGAGCCGGTCCGCGAATTTTCGGTCGGCGGGCTGCAGGTGGCGTTCCACGCGCTCGAGGCGATGCGCCGCCAGCTCGCCGCCGAGCTGGGCCCGCACGGGATCCGCACGGTGACGCTCCGGACGGGCGGCATCCCGGAGACCATCCCGGCGGATTTCGCGGGCCGCCAGGCCATCGAGGAGAACATCGCGGGCAAGACGATGCTGGGCCGCGCGGCCACGCTGGCCGACGTGGGCGCGGTGGCGGCCTTCGTGGCCTCGGACCGGGCAGCCTCGATGACGGCGGCGACGGTCAACATCAGCTGCGGAGCCTTGGTCGACTAGCGCGACCCGTCAGCCTGCGGCGACCACCCGCCGAAGACCCGCCGGGGGCTCAGCGGGTCCCGTCGCGCTGCTCGACCACCAGCCGCTGGTGGCGGGCCGCGCGCACCCGGTCGCCGCAGGTTGTCGAGCACCAGCGGCGGCGGGCGTGCTCGCGGACGTAGTACCTGACGCAGCCGTGCGCCTCGCACGGGCGCACCAGCGGCCCCAGCTCGCCGCTGACCACCTCGATCGCGTCCCGCGCCAACGCCGCCACCGCCGCGTCGAGGCTGCCCGGCCGGGCGCCGGCCCACGAGCGGACCGGCCCGTCACCCCAGGTCAGCGAAAGGGCCGCCCCGTCCGCGCGGGCCGCCGCGTTCACCGTCTCCACGGCCGCCGGGGCCGGGGTGCGGCCCTCCGCCAGCGCCGCCAGCAGCTCGCGGACCGCGGACCGCAAGCCGGTCAACCGGCTCAGCGCGGCCGCGTCGGGGACGGCCGCACCCAGCCCGTGCGCAGCCAGCCACGAAGCGGCAAGAGCGGGCGTCGCGAGGTCGTCTCCCCGGACGTGCCCGCTGTTGACCAGCGCCAACGCCGGTGCGCGGTCCTCGCCCGGTGCCGCCGTGACCATGTTCGCCTCCCGAAGTCCGTCCCCCCGAGTGTCCCCGACCGTTGACAGCCTACGCCGTCTCATGGATAAATGAGCTAATAAACATGAGAGAGGACGACGCCATGGTCACCGTGCACCACCGCCACGCCACCGTCGCCGGGCACCGGCTGTTCTACCGGGAGGCCGGCCCCGCCGACGCCCCCACGATCGTGCTGCTCCACGGCTTCCCGACGAGCTCGCACATGTTCCGGCACCTCATCCCGGCACTGGCCGACCGCTACCACGTCGTCGCGCCGGACCACCTCGGCGCCGGTGCCTCCGACGCGCCCTCCACCAGCGAGTTCACCTACACCTTCGACGCGCTCGCCGAACTCACCCTCGGCCTGCTCGACCAGCTCGGCCTCGGCCGCTTCGCGCTCTACATCCAGGACTTCGGTGCGCCGATCGGCCTGCGCATCGCCGCCGCGAACCCCGGTCGGGTGACCGCGATCGTCACGCAGAACGGCAACGCCTACGTCGAAGGCCTCGGCGCCGGGCTGCCCCAGAAGCTGGCCGCCGGCACGCTGACCGAAGCCGACCTGCGCGGCATGGTCACCCTCGAAGCCACCAAGGCGCAGTACCTCGACGGCGTGCCCGATCCGTCGCTGGTCAGCCCGGACGTCTGGATCCACGACCAGGCGCTGCTGGACCGGCCTGGCGCCGCGGCGATCCAGCAGGCGCTGCTCGCCGACTACCACCACAACATCGCCCTGTACCCGAAGTTCCACGAGTACTTCCGGACGAGCCGGGTGCCGCTGCTCGCCGTTTGGGGCGGCAACGACGAGATCTTCGTCGCCGCCGGTGCCCGCGCCTACGCCCGCGACCTGCCCGACGCCGAGATCCACCTGCTCGATTCCGGCCATTTCGCCCTCGAAACGCACCTGGACGCCATCGCCGGCTACATCCGGGGTTTCCTCGGGCGGGTCCTGCCCGTTGACCGGGACGCCAGTTGACCATCGGACCGGCACGCTCGTAGGGTCGGATCGAACTCCGCCGTCGTCATCAGCCATGGAGGACGGTATGAGTCGACTGATTCGGGCGGGGGCGATCGCGCTCGCGCTCGTCGCCGCGACGATCACCCCGGCGGCGGCCGCGGACCCCTTGCTCTCCCAAGGAAAGCCGGTCACGGCGTCGTCGTCGGGCGGCTGCTGCCCGGCGCCGAACGCGGTCGACGGCGACAGCTCGACCCGCTGGGCCAGCGCGGCCGGCGTCGATCCACAGTGGATTTACGTCGACCTCGGCGCGACCGTGCACGTCAGCCGCGTCCGGCTGCAGTGGGACGCTTCCTGCGCCACCGCCTACGAAATCGACACGTCCGCCGACCACGTCACCTGGACGAAGATCTACTCGACGGACGCGGGCAAGGGTGGCGTCGAGGACCTGACCGCCCTCGACGGCACCGGCCGGTACGTCCGGATGTACGGCACGAAACGCTGCCGCACGGACTCGTCGAAGGGCTATTCGCTGCAGGAGTTCGGCGTCTACGGCTCGGGCGGCGACGTCCAGCCGCCGTCAGCGCCCGGCACACCGACGCTCGTCGGGGTCACTCCGACCAGCGCCACGATCGAGTGGACCGCGGCGACCGACAACACCGGCGTCACCGGCTACGACGTCTACCGCGACGGCCAGCTCTGCGCGAGCACGACCGGCGCGCTGACGGCGACCTGCGGCAATCTCGGCCCGAACGTCAGCTACGGCTTCTACGTGAACGCGCGCGACGCGGCCGGGAACGTCTCGCAGGCCAGCGGGACACTGCAGGTCAAGACGCCGCCGTCGGACGACCACACGCCGCCGTCCGCGCCGACGGACGTGCACACCACCGCGGTGAACAGCACGTCGATCGGCCTGGCGTGGACGGCGTCGACCGACGAAGTAGGCGTCACCGGCTACCGGATCTACGACGGCACCACGCAGATCGGGACGTCCGACACGGCGAGCACCACGCTCGGCGGGCTGACCCCGAACACGACGTACCACCTGCAGGTCCGGGCCTTCGACGCCAACGGCAACCTCAGCGACCCGAGCACGCCGGCCCTGGACGTCACCACCACCGGCGGGTCGACCTGCTCGCCGTCGCAGGGGGTCTGCGGCGCCACCCAAGTCGGCACGGACGACGACGTCGTGTGGGGTCTGGTGACGCTGCCGGACGGCACCATCCTCTACAACCAGCGCGACGCGCACGACATCGTGCACCTGAACCCGAAGACCGGCGCGAAGAAGACCATCGGCACCGTGCCGAACGTGCAGAGCACCGACGGCGAAGGCGGCCTGACCGGGCTGGAGATCAACCCGGTGTCGTACGCCGCCGACCACTGGCTCTACATCATGCACACCTCGGGCAGCGACAACCGGATCGTGCGGATCAAGTACGACCCGGCCGCCGACTCGCTGACCACGAGCACCGAGCAGGTCCTGCTGACCGGCATCGCGCGCAACAAGTTCCACAACGGCGGCCGGCTGCGGTTCAGCCCGGACGGGAAGTACCTGTTCGCGGGCACGGGTGACGCGCAGAACAGCAGCAACGCCCCGAACACGAGCAGCCTCAACGGGAAGGTGCTGCGGATCAACCCGGACGGCTCGATCCCGGCCGACAACCCGTTCCACAACGCGGTGTGGAGCTACGGCCACCGGAACGTCCAGGGCCTGGCGTTCGACTCCCAGGGCCGGCTGTGGGAGCAGGAGTTCGGCAACAGCATCATGGACGAGACGAACCTGATCGTGAAGGGCGGCAACTACGGTTGGCCCTCCTGCGAGGGGACGTCGGGTTCGTGCGACGGGTTCATCGCGCCGAAGAAGACGTACCCGGTGGGGCAGGGCTCGTGCAGCGGCATCACGATCATCCGTGACGCGCTGTACGTGGCGTGCCAGAAGGGGCAGCGGCTCTACCGCGCGGTGATCAGCGGCAGCTCGCTGACGAACTTCCAGACCTTCTTCAACGGCACGTACGGCAGGCTCCGCACGGTCGAGCCCGCTCCGGACGGGCAGATGTGGCTGGCCACCAGCGTGGACGGCGACAAGGACAGCACGCCGCACAACAGCCACAACAAGATCCTGCGGGTGTCCGTGGGCTGAGACCGGCGCTGACCGGGGACCTGCCCGTCCCCGGTCAGCGCCAGCTGTCGTCGCCGAAGCCGAGGGTCACCGGGCCGCGGCGGATCCCGGCCACCGTCTCCGACGGCAGCACGTCGTCCAGGAACGCGTACTCCGGGCTGCGGGTGCGCGCGTGCCACTGGGCGATCTCGTGCCAGCCCGGGGCCGCCAGCGCGCCGCCGAAGTGCTGGACCGACAGGCTCGCCGTCAGGCACGCGAACCGGAGGCGCTCCACCAGCGGCCAGCCCGTCAGCGTCGCGGCCACGAACCCGGCGCCGAACACGTCGCCCGCACCCGTGGCGTCGAGCACGTCCACCGGGAGGGCCGGGACTGCCGCCGTTTCGCCGGTCGTCCCGTCCACCGCCAGGACGCCCTCGCCGCCGCGGGTGATCACCGCGATCGGGACCAGCTCCGCCAGCCGGGCCAACGCCGCTTCGGGCGTGTCCGTGCGGGTGTAGCGCATCGCCTCGATCTCGTTCGGCAGGAACGCGTGGCAGCACGCCAGCTGCTCCAGCAGCGCCGGCGACCAGGCCTCGGACGGGTCCCAGCCGACGTCGGCGAACACCAGGCTGCCCGACTGGTGTGCGGTGTGGACCCACTCGGCCGTGTCGAGGCCGATGTGCGCCACCGTCGCGCGGCTCGCGGGCGGCGAACCGGCGAGCTCGGCGACCGGGACGGGCGGCGGGTGGCCGTGGGTGACCATCGCGCGGTCGCCCGCGTAGGCCAGCGAGACCGTCACCGGCGAGTGCCACTCGGGGAACCGCCGCGACCGCGAGAGGTCGATGTGCTCCTGCCGGGCCAGCACGTCCCAGCAGTAGCGCCCGTAGACGTCGGTGCCGAACGCCGCCGCCAGCGACGTCCGCAGGCCGAGCCGGCTCAGCGCGACGGCGAAGTTCGCGATCCCGCCGGGGCCCGAACCCATGCCACCCGTCCACACCTCGGTGCCCGGCGCCGGCGGGTGCTCCAGCCCGGTGAAGACCAGGTCGAAGAACAGCAGGCCGGACAGGAAGACATCGATTTCGGGGGTGGGCTCAGCCGGCACGGGCGCCTCCATGGAGATCACGCGACTTCTCGGCCCGAGCCTGCGTCAGCCGCGCGAGATCCGCAAGAGCTGGGCTTCTTCGGCCACGGATCGAGCGTCTCCGGCTGCTAGGGTCACGGAATGCGGCACGGCTGTCACTCAATCGAGCGATGAGGCTCGCGATCCTCGGCGGCGGCGGGTTCCGCGTGCCGCTGGTGCACGGGGCACTGCTGGACGGCGGCGACGTCACCGAGCTCGTCCTGCACGACGTCGACGCCGGGCGGCTCGCGGCGATCGAGCGGGTCCTGGCCGAGCAGGCCGGCGGCGCGGCGAACGCGCCACGGGTGCGCACCACCACCGACCTGGCCGCCGCGGTGTCCGATGTGGACTTCGTGTTCTCGGCCATCCGCGTCGGCGGCCTGCGCGGCCGGCGGCTGGACGAGCAGATCGCCCAGGCCGAAGGCGTGCTGGGCCAGGAAACCGTCGGCGCGGGCGGGATCGCCTACGGGCTGCGGACGGTCCCGGTGGCGGTCGCCCTCGCGCGGCTGATCGGCGAGCTGGCGCCACGCGCGTGGGTCATCAACTTCACCAACCCGGCCGGGATGGTCACCGAGGCGATGGCCGCGCACCTCGGCGGCCGGGTGATCGGCATCTGCGACTCCCCGGTCGGGCTGTGCCGCCGCGTCGCCCGCGCCCTCGGGATCGACGCGGCGGCCGCGAAGTTCGGCTACGCCGGGCTCAACCACCTCGGCTGGCTGCGCTCGGTCCGCGTCGGCGGCGAGGACGTCCTGCCGCGGCTGCTCGCCGACACCGCGGCGTGCGAGTCGTTCGAGGAGGGCAAGCTCTTCGGCGCGGACTGGCTGCGCACGCTCGGCGCGATCCCCAACGAGTACCTGCACTATTACTACTTCGCCCGCGCGGCCGCCGGTTCGGAGTCGCGCGGAGCGGTTCTCATGGAGCAGCAACGGGATTTCTACGCGGAACCCTCGCTGGCGTCGTGGGAACGCACGCGCCTGGAACGCGAAGCGACGTACATGGCCGAGACGCGTGAAGGGGAGCGTGACGACCTCGAAGGCGGCGGCTACGAGAAGGTCGCACTGGCCTTGCTGCGTGCCCTCGCGCACGGCGAGCGCACGACGCTGATCCTCAACGTCCGCAACGGTTCCACGCTTCCGGGCGTGCCGGGTGACGCGGTCGTCGAGGTCCCGTGCGCGGTCGACGCCGACGGCGCCCGCCCGCTCGCCACCGCCCCACTGGCGGACCACGCACTGGGCCTGGTGACGACGGTCAAGGCCGTCGAGCGGGCGGTGCTCGAAGCGGCGACGACGGGTTCGCGGGCCGCGGCGCTGCGGGCGTTCGCGCTGCACCCGCTGGTCGGCTCGGTGCCGGTCGCCCGGCGGTTGCTCGACGCCTACACCGCCGCGCACCCGGAACTCGGCTACCTCGCCTAGACCGCCACCATCGCGTTGAACTCCGCTTCGGCCTCTCGCTCGGTGTAGAGCTGCCACGCCTTCTCGGCGATGTCGTCCGGATCGAGCGTGCCCACGGTGAAACCGTGATCCTGCGCGGTGAACACGCGGTGGATGTCGCCGCGCTCGATGAGGCCGCCGATGGTCAGGAGCCCGGCGTGGACGCCCTTCTCCCGCAGGGCCGCGTGCAGGGTGAGCACATACATCCGCAGCGCCGCCGACGCCGGGGCGAGGCTGCCGAGCATCGGCATCGGGTACTTGCCGCTCAGGCCGCCGGCGAACAGCAGCGAGCCCGAGCCGCGTTCGAGCAGGCCCGGCAGCACGGCTTCGACGAGCTGCGCCGCCGGGCGCACCACGGAATCGAACGTCGCGCGCAGCGTGCCGGCGCCGGCTTCGGTGAGCGGGGTGATGCCCGGGCCGGCCGTGGCGTCGGCCGGCCCGAAGTACACCGTGTCGATCTCGCCCGCGTCGGCGGTGATCCGGACGAGCACGTCGCGGAGCTGGGCTTCGTCGGTCACATCGGCCGTGTAGGTGGGGGCCTCGATCCCGGCCAGCGACGCGCGGTAGCCGGCGTGCCGCGTGCCGGTGCGGGAAACCAGCGCCGTGGTGAAGCCTTCGCGGCCGAAGCGGCGGGCGATCGACAGGCCGAGCCCGGGACCGACGCCCAGGACGGCGAGCACTTTCGGCAAGAGAGCCTCCTCAAGTTGAGTATGTCCTCAACTTAGCCACAAGATGAGGGTAGCGTCAACTTGTGGCCGCGGTGTCCACAAGGGAGGTTGTGGGGAGTGGGGCCGTCCGGGCGGTTCCCGGTGTTCGGACTGCGGTGGCTCGTCGTGCCCTGCGCCGAATGCCGGTTCCCGTTAACGCCGCCGGCCGAGCGATCCGGATCGCGACTGCTCCACTCGGGTAGAACCTGTTCCAGTTTTGGGGTGTGACCGTAGAGCATGACCTTCGCCGTTCTCGCGAGCGAGGAGTCGCCATGGATGCCGACCTGACCCGCCGTCAGCTCCTCCGCGGCAGCGCCGCGGGCGTGGGCCTCGCCGTGACCGCCGGGCTCGCGGCCCCCGCCGCCGCGGCAACGGCCGAGTACGACGTCGTCGTGGTCGGCTCCGGAGCGGCCGGCATGACGGCGGCGCTCACCGCGGCCAAGCGCGGGCTGAGCGTCGTGGTGCTCGAGAAGGCGCCGACCTTCGGCGGGTCCGCGGCCCGGTCCGGTGCCGGCATCTGGATCCCCAACAACCCGGTGCTGCTCGCCGCCGGCGTGCCGGACACGCCCGCGAAGGCCGCGCAGTACCTCGCCGCCGTCGTCGGGCCGGATGTCCCCGCCGCGCGGCAGGAGGCGTTCCTGCGCAACGGCCCGGCGATGATCTCCTTCGTGCTGGCCAACAGCCCGCTGCGGTTCCGGTTCATGGAGGGCTACAGCGACTACTACCCGGAGCTGCCGGGCGGGCTGCCGAACGGCCGGTCGATCGAGCCGGACCAGTTCGACGGGAACCTGCTCGGCGCCGAGCTGGCGAACCTGAACCCGCCCTACCTCGCCACGCCGGCCGGGCTCGTCGTCTTCAGCGCCGACTACAAGTGGCTGAACCTCGCCCTGGTGAACGCCAAGGGCGCCGCGGTCGCCGCCGAATGCCTGGCCCGCGGCACGGCCGCCGCGCTGGCCGGGCAGAAGCCGCTCACCATGGGGCAGTCGCTCGCCGCCGGCCTGCGCGTGGGCCTGCAGCGAGCCGGCGTCCCGGTGCTGCTGAACACCCCGCTCGTCGACCTGAACGTCGAAAACGGTGCGGTGACCGGCGTGCTGACGCCGAACGGGCTGGTGCGGGCGCGCCGCGGCGTGATCGTCGGCTCGGGCGGGTTCGAGCACAACGCGGCGATGCGCGCGCAGTACCAGCGGCAGCCGATCGGCACCGACTGGACCGTCGGCGCGAAGGAGAACACCGGCGACGGCCACCGCGCCGGGCAGCGCGCCGGCGCCGCCCTCGACCTGATGGACGACGCCTGGTGGGGCCCGGCCATCCCGACGCCGGGAGACCCGTACTTCTGCCTGGCCGAACGGACCCTGCCCGGGGGGCTGATCGTGAACCAGGCCGGGCAGCGGTTCGTCAACGAGGCCGCGCCCTACAGCGACGTCGTGCACACCATGTACGACAAGAACCCGTCGGCGCCGGACATCCCGGCGTGGCTGATCGTCGACCAGAACTACCGCAACCGGTACCTGTTCCGCGACATCGCGCCACTGCTGCCGTTCCCGGACGCCTGGTACGCCGCGGGCGCGGTCTTCAAGGCGTCGACGGTCCAGGGGCTCGCCACGCAGATCGGCGTGCCGTCCGCCGCGCTGAAGTCCACTGTGGATCGCTTCAACGGGTTCGCCCGCTCCGGCGTCGACAGCGACTTCCGCCGCGGCGCGAGCGCGTACGACCACTACTACACGGATCCGGCGGTGTCGCCGAACTCGTGCCTCGCGCCGCTGAGGGCGGCGCCGTACTACGCGCTGCGGCTGGTCCCCGGCGACCTCGGCACGAAGGGCGGCATGCGCACGGATGCCCGGGCGCGCGTGCTGCGCCCGGACGGCTCGGTGATCCGCGGCCTGTACGCGGCCGGCAACGCGAGCGCGGCGGTGATGGGCCACAGCTACGCCGGCGCGGGGTCGACCATCGGCCCGGCGATGACGTTCGGCTACATCGCCGCGAACGACGTCTAGAACTCCTTTTCCACCAAGGGAAGCACCTCGGTGCCGAGGAGCTCGATGGCGCGCATGACCTCGGCCTGCGGGACGCCGGACCAGTCCATCTGCATGGCGTACCGGTCCGCGCCGGTGAGCTTGCCGACCGCGATCAGGCGTTCGGCGATCTCCTGCGGGCTGCCGACGAACAAGGCGTTCGCGTCACGGGTGTACTCGTCGTACTCGGCGCGGCTCGGGATCGCCCAGCCGCGGGCGCGGGCGCCGTACTTCATCGTCTCGAGCCAGTACGGGTAGAAGGTTTCCTTGGCGTCCTGGGACTTCTCGGCGATGAAGCCGATCGCGCCCATGGTGACGTGCAGGTCCTGCTGTTCTCCCGCTTCCCCGGCCCGGCGGTAGAGGTCGACCAGCGGGGCGAAGCGCTCGGGCTGTCCGCCGATCACCGCGTACACCACGGGCAGGCCGAGCAGCCCGGCGCGGATCGACGACTCGGGGTTGCCGCCGGTGCCGACCGAGATGCGAAGGTGCTCGCCGTACGGCCGGGGGAGGATCCGCGCGTTCTCCAGCGGCGGCCGGAACTTGCCGGACCAGGTCAGCGGGTCTTCGCGGTCGATGCGCAGGAGCAGGGCGAGCTTCTCCTCGAAGAGCTCGTCGTAGTCGCCGAGGTCGTTGCCGAACAGCGGGAACGACTCGGTGAACGACCCGCGCCCGGCGAGCAGCTCGGCGCGGCCCTGACTGAGCTGGTCGAGCGTGGTGAACTGCTGGTAGAGGCGGACCGGGTCCTCGGTGCTCAGCACGGTGACGGCGGAGCTGAGGGTGATCTGGTTCGTGACGCTCGCGGCGGCGGCCAGCACGGTGCCCGGGTTCGAGATCGCGTACTGGTCGAGGTGGTGCTCGCCGAGGCCGTAGAAGCCGAGGCCCAGCTCGTCGGCGAGCTTGATCCGCTCGAGCGTGTCGGCCAGCGTCTGCGCGACGGAGGGCTGCTCGCCGGTGCGCGGGTCCGGCGCCCGGTCGCCGAAGCTGTAGATGCCAAGTTTCATACAACGCTCAACTATCTCGGGGCCGGATTCGTTCCCCCGGGTCCTCAGCCGAACCTGGCCTGGATCGCTTCGAGGTTCTTCTCCGACAGCTGCAGCGCGGCGTCGCGGAGACTGAGGCCGTCGAGGGTGGCGACCTCGAACATGGTGGTCACCAGGGCGCGCATCCGGGTGCGGACCTTGCCGAAGGCTTCCTCGGCGTCCGCGCCGATGTCGCCGAAGAGCGTCCACCACCACCAGGAGTTGGTCGCCGAGTTGGCGACGAAGTCCGGCACCACGCGGATGCCCCGGGCGTCGAGGAGCTCCTCGGCGTCCGGCGTGACCGGCAGGTTCGCCGCCTCGACGATCAGCTTGGCGCCGATCTTGGCCTGGTTGTCGGCGTCGACGCAGTAGGAGATCGCGGCCGGCACCAGCACCTCGGCCGGTACGTCGAGCCAGGCTTCCGGTGGCAGGAGTTCGTCGCCGGGCTTGAGGTTGTCGCGGTCGATGCCGCCGAAGCGGTCGCGGTGCCGCAGGAGGTTTTCGACGTCGAGCCCGTCCGGGTTGGCGACCACCCCGCGGACGTCCGAGACGCCGACGACGCGCAGGCCGGCGTCGGCGAGGAAGCGGGCGGTGGCGCCGCCCATCGCGCCGAAGCCCTGCAGCACGACGCGGTTGTCCTCGTTTTCCAGGCCGAGCATTTCGAGCCCGGTGAGCGTGGCCTGCGCCACGCCGAGGCCGCCGACCAGCTCGTCGAGCCCGAGGCCGCCGACCTCGATCCGGAAGGCCTCCGCGAGCCGGGCGGTCGCGGCGTCGCGGTCTTCGAGCAGCGGGTAGATCGCCTGCACCGGGCTGGTCAGGCCGATTTCGGCGATGACGCCGTCGATGACGTCCTGCCGCAGGCCCAGGTCCTCGCCCATGGACCAGTACTGCTCGATGAGCGGCCGCATGGCGTGCAGGTACCGGGCGACGACGTCGCGCGCGCGGTCGTCGTAGGGGTCGAAGTCGATGCCGCCCTTGGCGCCGCCGAGCGGGATGTACCGGCCGTCGGGGTCGTAGTTGAGGCCTTCTTTGAGCGTCATGCCCCGGGCCAGGCCGCGGACCTCGAACAGCGAGCAGCCGCGGCGCATCCGCAGGCCCCCGCTGGCCACCCCGCGCACGAGCCGGTCGATCACCAGGTACCCGCGGCACCCGGTGACGGGATCGGTCCACGCCACTTCGAGCAAGGCTGTTTCGGTCATCGCCCCTCCTGATCCCCCGGTCAACACCCGAGCTCGTAAGCCATCGCCTGCTCGACCCACCGCTCGCAGTCCCCCGCGGTGACGGTCCCCTGCCGGGCGACGACCTGGACGGCGAGCCCGTCGAGCAGCGCGGTGAGCCGCCACGCGGCGCCGTGCGGATCGGGGCACCGGAAGACCCCGGCCCCGACACCCTCGGCGATCAGGGCGACAACGGCATCCCGCCACCGCAGGTCGAGGCGTTGCAGCACGGCCCGCAGGGCGTCATCCCGCACGGCGGCGGCGCCGGCTTCGATCCACAGCGGCCAGTTGTCGTGTTTCGTCGGCGCGTAAAGGGCGAGGACGGCGCGGAGCCGGTTGTCGGCGGGGCCGCCTTTGGCGAGCTCGTCGTTCAGCTTGGCCAGTTCGTGTTCGGCGGCCTGCCGGAAGGCTTCGATGACGAGGGTTTCGAGGGTCCCGAAGTGGTAGAAGATCAGCGCGGTGCTGACATCGAGCGCGTGCGCGACGTCGGCGGCCCGCACGCCGGAGATGCCCCGCGAGCGGATCTGCGCAAGGGCGGCCCGCACGATCTCCTCCCGCCGCACGGCCACGGCCTTCCGCATCATGCGGTCACCGTACCCAGGGGCGACGGGTGTGCGGCAGGCGCCGAATGTGGGTTCCTCGGCCTGTGCGGACAGTCAGGACCGCAGGTGAGAGGCGGATTGAGGGCCGTTTGTGACGTGGCTCGCGGTGCGGCTCCGTCGGCTCGCGTACCTGGAGGCCGGTGGGTGTGCCGGGAGGGGCGGTTGGGGTGTCTGGTGGGGCGTGAGCCGGCGGATGGTGAGCGGGTGGCCCCGCGGTCGGCGGAAGTGATCGCGGCGAACGATCCCGGGTTCGGCTGGGGCCTGGAGGTCTGGAGCGGGCTGGACTGGCCGGGGGCGAGAAAGGGCTTGGAGCGGCCCTGGTCGGCGGAGGCCGGTGGGGGCTGGAGAGGTTGGAGTCGTTGGGGATGTGGCGGAGTGCCGGGCGCCGCAGTTGCGGCTCCCGGCACTTCCACGCGCCCGGCTCAGGCGGTCCACTCGGGGTTGCGGCCCAGGTAGCGGAGCAGCGTGGCCACCGCGTCGTCGCCGGCTGACGGCTCCAGGGCCGGCGCGTAGGCGAAGCCGCGCAGGGGTTCTGCCAGCTCTTGGGCCACCGGGAGCAGCTGGGCGGCCAGCTCCGGCGTCAGGGGAGACTCCTGGCCCGCCGCCCGGGCGATGTCCCAGGCGTGGACCGCCGCGTCCAGTGCGGCCGCGCCGACCGCCACCGGGGCCGGGAGGGCTCCCTGCGGCAAGGGCGTCGGGACCGCCTCCGCCTCGGGGGAGATCGTGGCGAAGGCCGCCGAGGCGGCGGCCAGGGTCGGCTCGAGGTACTCCGCCGCCGGGGCCGGGAGGGTGCCCGACGGGGCGAACGGGTTGAAGTCCGGGCCGCCCGTGCCCGTGATCTGTGCCGCGTAGCCCAGCTGGTCGCCCGCCGCGTGCTGGAGGACCTGGGTGACGTTCCACTCCGCGCACGGCGTCGGGGCCGACCAGTCCGTCACGCCCGCGATCGCCGACCGCAGCGCTTCGTGCGCCGCCGCCAGGATCGGCCACGAAGTGCCGCGGTTCAGGCCCGCGAAGAACTGGCGGATGTCCGCCACCAGCACGTCCGTGGCTTCGTGCGCCGCGTAGTGGCCCGCCGCGTCGCGGGGGCCGCCCGAGCTCGCCGTCACGTCGTAGCTGTTCCAGCTGACGATGTTCGCGTGGTCGCGTTCGGCGAACCGGCGGATCGACTGGAAGTCGCCCGCGAACATCGCCAGGGCCGTCGGGACCGTCGTCGGGCCCTCCGGGTGGGACGTCGTGTGCGCGTTCTCGTAGTAGAAGCGGATCGACGAGCCGCCGGTGCGGGTCAGCCAGTACAGCGCCACGTTCGCCAGCACGAACTCCGGATCCAGGTGCTCGCCGAACAGCTGGGCGTTCCACGCCAGCAGGGCCAGCGGCGAGTCCGCGAGCGCGAAGGCCAGCGTGTGCGGCTGCTGGCTGTGCAGCGTGTTGAAGGAGAACATGTTCTCGTAGAACCACTGCAGGTGCGCGAGCGCCGCCTGGTCGGCTTCGCTCAGGTCCGCCATCTCGGCCGGGTCGCCGGACGGGAACGAGAACAGCTGCGTGACGTGCACGCCGACGACCTTCTCCGGGGCCAGCCGGCCGATCTCCGGCGAGATCATCGACCCGCCGTCGTTGCCCACCGCGCCGTACTTCTCGTAGCCCAGCCGGCTCATCAGCTCGGCCCACGCCGCCGCCGTGCGGTACGTGTCCCAGCCCGCCGAGCTGGTCGGGCCCGAGAAACCGAAGCCCGGCACGGATGGGATGACCAGGTGGAACGCCGGCTCAGCCGCGGACGCCGGCTCGGTCAGCGGGCCGATCACGTCCAGGTACTCCACGATCGAGCCCGGCCAGCCGTGCGTGAGCACCAGCGGCGTCGCGTCCTCCCGCGAGGAGCGGACGTGCAGGAAGTGGATGGACTCGCCGTCGATCTCCGTCACGAACTGCGGGTACGCGTTGAGCCGCGCCTCGAACGCCCGCCAGTCGAACTTCTCCAGCCAGTACTCGGCCAGCGCGCGGACCCGCTCGTTCGTGACGCCGTACTCGGCGGGCAGCTCGTCCGGCCACAGCGCCCCGCGCAGGCGGTTTTCCAGGTCCACGAGGGCGGCCTGCGGGATCTCGACGCGGAACGGGCGGAGGGCGGGGACCGTCATGACTTGCTCCTTCAAGGTGGAACGGAATGCTTCGTTCCGAACTGTAGCAGACCGGAACGATCCGTTCCAGTGTTAATCTCGGCGGATGAGTGAGACCGAGACCGCCCTGCCCGGCCGCCGCGGCCAGGCCGCCCGCAACAACGTCCTCATCCTCGACGCCGCCCGCCACGTCTTCCTCGGGGATCCGAAGGCGCCGATCTCGCAGGTCGCCGAGCGCGCCGGCGTCGGGATCAGCGCCCTCTACCGCCGGTACCCGAGCAAGGAGGTCCTGCTCCGCCACATCTGCCACGACGGCCTTCTCCTCTACATCGGCGAGGCCGAACTCGCCGCCGAGGAGCCGGACGGCTGGGCGGCCCTGACCGGGTTCCTCGACCGGGTCGTCGAAGCCGACGTGCACTCCCTGACCGTCCACCTCGCCGGCACGTTCACCCCGACCCCCGAGATGGGCCGGGACGCGCGCCGCGCCGGCGAGCTGACGGAGCAACTGGTCGAGCGGGCGCGCGAAACCGGGCGCCTGCGCCCGGACGCCGTCGCCGAAGACATCGGCATGATCCTCGAATGCTGCGCCGCCATCCGCGTCGACGACGAGGAGCGGACGTCGCAGCTGCGCCACCGGTACCTCGCGCTGCTCATCGAGGGGTTGTCGGCGAAAGGTCCGGATCTGCCGGGCCCGCCGCCGCGGCCCGGTGAGATGAACGGCCGCTGGCGTCCATCCTGACGGCGGTGCCGTGGCAGGTCCGGATGGCGGTAACGAATTCCGCGAGTGCGACGACTGATCAGCGTCGGCTGTCCAGAAAAGACCCCAATGCACCATCAGTCAGAGCGGCATTCCCGGACCGGAACAGCGAGATGACGACTATGCAAAGAAGCTGGCGACGGACCACGATCCTGTCCTCGGTGGCCGCACTGGCCACGGCGTTCATCGCAATCGCCCCCGCCGCGCAGGCGGACACGCCCACCAGTTCCGTCGAAGTCAGTCCCACCACGGTACTTCCGGGACAGACGTTCACGATCACGCAAACCATTCACAACGACCGCGATTTCACGGTGACTTTCGCGAAGGGTGCCATTTACGGTACGCCGACCGCGATCGTCGACGTCGCCGACATCGTGTCGTGCACCAACACGACGGCGGTCGGCTGCTTCCAGGCCGGGAGCAGTTACCGCGCCGCGTTCGGCGATCTCGAGGCCGGCGGCACGAGGACCACGGTGTGGACCCTGCGCGTCAAGGACACCGCGGCGCCCGGGTCGTTCACGCTGCAGCACCAGTTCGTCGGTGACAACTACGCTTTCGAAACCCTCGACGGGCCGGTGATCACCGTCGCCGAGCCGGCCACGCAGGCCGACGTCAAGGTCGCGCTGGGCGCCACCGGGCACGGCGGGCTGAACGCGCGCATCGACTACACGGTCACCGTGACGAACAACGGCCCGGCCGCGGCGACCGGAACCCGGGTCGTGGCAACGTATCCGGCGGGCCTGTCGTTCGGCTCCGGCAGCGGCTGCACCCACGTCGCCGGCACCCGGACGGTGAACTGTGACGTCGCTTCGCTGGCCAGCGGCGCGTCGGCGACGCCGAAGTTCTCGGTGAACGGCGGCCTGCTCGCGCTCGGTTCGTACACCACCACGGCGAAGCGGACGGCGAGCTCGCCCGCGGATCCCAACCCCGCCAACGACAGCGCGTCGAAGACGTGCTCGGCGCTCACCGGGCTCATTGTGACCTGCTGAGAGGTTCTTTCGTTCGCGAAAGGTGAACCGGGCTCGTGTCCTCCGCCAGGGACACGGGCCCGGCTTTGCGTTTCACCCGGTGCGTTTCCACCGGGGAATCAGCCGGTGACCGACGCGTAGAGCTTCGCGATGTCGTCGTCGAAATAGGGGCTGTAGGAAACGTCCGGGGTGTCCCCGCCGAGCTGGTAACCGCCGATCACGCCGATGACGGCGCCGTCGGTGACCCACGGCCCGCCGCTGGTTCCGTCCGGGAAACCGGGGCACGCCACCCGCAGTTGATAAGGGCCGGAACGGGTCGTGTTCCCCTCGCAAACCACCGGGGAATCGGTCGTGTCGGGGTAGCCCGTGAGGGTGATCCGGTGCTCGAACCCGCGATTCGTGCCGAGCACGTTCGCGCCGGTGACGCTTTCCAGCGACGCCGCGTTTCCGGCCTGCCGCACGGTCAGGAACGCGAAATCCAGATCCGGGTCCGCCGAAGCCGTCCAGCCACCGGCGACGGCCACCGAGGTCACCGTCCACATCCCGGCCGGCGCGACACCGTCGTGGTAGCCAGGGGCGAAGGTCATGCCGTCCCGGACGCAGTGCGCGGCGGTCAGCACGAGGTCGCCGGCGGCGGAGTGCACCACGCTCGCCGAGCAGAAGTGCCTGCCGTTCGCGAACAGCGCCCCGACCGGGGCGACGGCGGGTTTCGCCGGAGCGGACGGCGCGACGGGGGCGGCGGCGACCGGAACGGTGACGGGGGCCGGAGTGGTGACCGGGGCCGGCGCGCCCGCGGCATAGGCGTCTTCGGCGGTCGTGCCGGTGCCGAGGACCAGCCCGGTCCCCATGACCAGCAACGCCGCCGCGGCCGTCAGCGCGGTGCGGGGGAACTTGATCGCCACGTCTCAAGACCACCACAGCACCACCGCATCCGCAGCGTGCGCGGCCCGATGCACAGCGACCTCATAGCGCCCGCACAGCGCCACACAGGCTGCCCGGACGCGCGGTCTTCGGCGCGAAGCGGGGGCGGCGCCGGGGATCGTCGTTAGCCTCGGAAGCATGACGGCATCGGTCACCTCGCCCGACGGGACGGTCATCGGCTTCGAGACCCTCGGCGACGGCCCGCCGATGGTCCTGGTCCACGGCACCGGTGCGGACCACACGCGCTGGGCCGCGGTGCGGGACCGGCTGGCCCGGCGCTACCGCCTGTACCTCGTCGACCGCCGCGGCCGGGGCCTCAGCCGAGCCGAGGCGCCCGCCTACGACCTCCGGCGCGAAGGCGAGGACATCGCCGCCGTCGCCGAAGCCGCCGGGGGAGACGTCTACCTGGTCGCGCACTCCTTCGGTGCCCTCTGCGCGCTGGAAGCCGTCCGGCACACCAAGGCGGTCCGGCGGCTGGTGGCCTACGAACCGCCGCGGCCGCAGCCGGGCGGGTCCGTGGTGGGCCCGGACGCGCGCGGCCGGATGCGAGCCGCGCAGGACCCCGAGCGGATCCTGGAAACCTTCCTGCAGGAGGCGTTGCGGCTCCCACCGGCGGACGTCGAGGCGATGCGCGCGACACCGGTCTGGCCGGCCCGGGTCGCCGCCGCGCCCACGATCCCGCGGGAGCTGGACGTCGTCGAGGGCATGGCCTTCGACGAGCGGCTCGGCGAGATCGCCGTCCCGGTCCGGCTGTTCGCGGGCACGGAAAGCCCGGCCTACCTCCGGCTGGCCGCCCAGGCGGTCGCGGAGCTGATCCCCGGCGCCGACGTCGTGCCGCTGCGCGGCCAGGCCCACCAGGCGATGGACTTCGATCCGGACCAGTTCACCGAGGCGGTGTTCGCGTTCGACCGGCTCACGGGGGGTTCCGGGTGACGGAGCCCCCGGCCCCGGTCGGCACGGTGAGGCCGCGGCGGTGCGCCCAGGCCGTCACCTCGGTCCGGTTCGCCAGGCCCAGCTTGGCCAGCACGCTGCGGACGTGGCTTTCCACCGTGCGCTCGGACAGCACCAGCCGGTGGGCGATCTGGCGGTTGCTCAGCGCGCCGGCGACCAGCGCCACGATCTCCCGCTCGCGGCCGGTGAGCGGGTCGGCCTCGCTCCGGACCCGGTCGAGCAGCGCGGTGGCGTCCCGCACCCAGCCGGGCATGCCGAGCCGCCGGGCTTCGTCGGCGGCCTGCCGGGCCAGGGTCTCCGCGCGGGACAGCTCGCCGAGGGCGGCCAGTTCGGCCGCCAGGCGGACGCGGTTGTGCACGACGTAGGGCCGGGCGCCGAGCCGCGTGTCCCAGGCGATCGCCTCCTCGAACAGCGGCACGGCCTCGGCGTGCCGCCCGAGGACCGCGGCCAGCCGGCCGGCCCAGCTGCTGGAGCAGTCGCTGCAGAAGGTGCCCGCCCCGCCCGAGCCGACCGGCGACTCGCCGGCCAGCCGCTCGGCGAGCCACTCCGCCGTTTCGCGGTCTTCGAACGCCTCCAGCAACGGCAGGAGGTTCGGCCCGATCCCCGGCGCCTGGCCGATGAAGTCGGGATCGCGCAGGCGGGGACGCAGGGCGTCGTACTCGGCCCGTGCTTCGTCGCGGCGGCCCGTGACCAGCGCGCAGAGCGGCCGGGAGACGACCGTGATGGGCAGCGGCGGGGCGATCGCCAGCAGCTCGTCGTAGCCGTCGGGCAGCTCGCCCGGGTCGCCGACCACGTCCGCCAGCTGCTGCGCGAACGCGAACGACATCCCGACCGCGGACCGGTCTTCGGCCAGCTCCGCCTCGGCGAGCTCCCTCGCGAGCCGGTTCTGCGCCCTGGCCTCGGCGAACGCGCCGCGGTAGGCCGCGACCGAGGCGCGCAGCCGCAGCTCGTGCCAGCGGACGAGCGGCAGCCGGGTCGTCGCGGCCAGCGCCGAGATCGCGGCGAGCTCGGCGTCCACGACGGGAACGGTGCCGACCTCGAACGCCGCGTCCAGCCGCCACTTGTGGCCCCACAGCGCCACCAGGGGCCGTCCCGTGCCGCCCAGTGCCACGGCGAGCGCGCCGAGCCGCAGCCGCTCGGCCAGCGGCAGCTCGAACGGGCGGATCTTCATCCGGGCGCGGACGGCGTCGAGCAGCGCCTCCTGGTCGCCGGAGCGCTCGGCCAGCGCCAAGGCTTCGCCGGCGGCTCCGACGGCTTCGGTCGCCCGGCCGTAATCGGCGGCCACGGCCGCTGATTGGGCGAGGAGCTTCGCGCGCACGGCCGGGTCCGCGCCGGGCCCGGTCGCCGCCAGCGCGGACGCCGTGAGTTCGGCCATTTCCGGCAGCAGGTCGGGCGCCGACGTGTCCCGGACGACGAGCGCCGCGGCGGCGACGAGCGCCGGATCGGACGTCAGCTCCGCGGCCTCGCGCGCATGGGCCAGGCTGCGCGCGAACCGGCCCGCCCGGTACTCCGCGGTCGCCAGCTCGACGAGCAGGGCGGCGAGGCCGTCGCGCCGGCCCGCGCGACGGCGGCAGCCGAGCGCGAGGCCGAGGAACCGGGCGGCTTCGGTGAAGGCGAGCGAGCGGGTGGCGTCCCGGGCCGCCGTTTCGGCCCAGTCCGCCGCCCGGGCGAGGGCGTCCGGCGTCGCCGCGGCTCGCAGCCAGTGCCCGGCCACGACGCCCGGCTCGGCCCGCGGCTCCAGCGCGGCCGCCGCCCGGGCGTGCAGCTCCTCGCGGACGCCCTGGTCGAGATCGGCGTAGATCCCGTCGCGCACCACGGCGTGGGCGAACCGCCGCGAGCCGGCGACGGCGGGCCGCAGGACCCCGGCGCGCACGGCCCGGTCGAGCGCCGCGACGACCTCGCCGTCCGGCCGGGCGGCCACCTCGGCGACGACGTGCGCGTCGACCTCCTCGCCGAGCACCGAGGCGATCGCCAGCAGGTCCCGTGCCGCGGTGTCGAGCCCGGCGACCGTGGTGCGGACGAGGTGCCGCAGCTCGGCCGCACCGCCACCGGTCGCCGAGGACCGGGCGACCGCCTTGAGGTAGAGCGGGTTGCCGCCCGAGCGCCGCCACGCGTCGAGGGCGTCGACGCCCGCCCGGCCGACCTCGGCGAGGTAGGCGCGGACGTCGGGTTCGGTCAGCGGCTCCAGGCGCAGGCTCTCCGTGCCCGGCCGGCCCAGCAGCTCCGGCAGCGCCTCGAAGAGCGGGCCCGCCGCGTCGGTGTCCCGGTAGGTCGCGACGACGGCGAGCCGCGACCGGCGGATTTCCCCGGCCAGGTGCCGCAGCAGCCGCAGGGAGGCCTCGTCGGCCCAGTGCACGTCTTCGAGCACGACGACGAGCCCGTCCGGCTCGGCCGCCGCGACCAGGGCGTCCGCGGCCACGGCCACGAACCGGAACCGGGCCGCGACCAGGTCGGCGCCGTCGCGGTCGTCGAGGTCGGCCAGGGCCCGGTCGACCTCCGCACCCGCCTCCGGCAGCGCGCGGAGCACCCGCCGCCACGGCCACAGCGGCGGGGCGCCCGGGTCGTCGACGCAGCGGCCCCAGACGGCGGCCGGGCCGGTGACCGTCTCGGCCAGCCGGGTTTTGCCGATCCCCGCCGGACCGCCGACGAGCACCAGCGCGCCGGTGCCGCCGCCGGCCGCCGCGAGCCACGCACGCAGGTCGGCCGCGGCACCGGCCCGCCCGACGAACGGCTCGCTGCGCGTCACCCGAGCAGTATCCCCTCCGTGCCCGGTTTGCGCGTCGGTCTCCGTACTGGCACTGATGTCCGGGACGCCGCCGGCGGCGAGAGTGACTCCCAACGCCGTGACCAGCGAAAAGGAGCACACCATGCACGCTGTCGTCCACCAGTTCCGGGGTCCGCTGGGAACCCGGGACCTCACCGAAGGCGCCCTCGGTGCCGCCACGCTCACCCAGCTGGGCGGCCCGGCCGGCGCCGTCGTCACCTTCTGGCCCGACGCCTCGGCCGCGGAGGCGGCCGCGGCCCGGCGGCCCGCCGGGACCACCTGGCTCGACACCGGCGTCTACCGGGTCACCGACGCGCACTGGGCGTCGGACGCGGCCGCCTACGCCCAGCTCACCTGGTTCGACGGACCCCGCGGCGCCGAGCAGTCGGCCGCCGAGCTGCGCGCGGGCCGCGAGCGCATCTGGCCCGCCGTGCGCGACATCGAGGGCGTCGGCGCGAGCTACACCCTCGTCGCCGAAGACCGGTCCCTGCTCGTCGTGGGGTTCGGCGCGTCGACGGCGACGATCGAAGCCGTCCAGGAGGCGATCATGGCCACCGAGCTGCTGGCCGGCGAAGACCCGGTGCTGCTGCCCGGCCCGGACCGGGTCGACGTGCACCGCGTCCGGCACGCGGCCCTGCCGGCCCCGGCGGGTGCGCGATGAGCCCGCACACCGCCCCCGCGCTGCGCGCCGGCACCTGGACCGTCCGCAGTGGACGGACGACGGCGGCCTTCGAGGTCCGCAACTTCGGGTTCAACCGGGTGGGCGGCACGATCCCGGTCCGCACCGGCACCGTCGAGGTGCGCGACGGCGCGGTGACGGCCGTCCACGCCGAGCTGGACCTCGGGGCGCTCGACACGCGGAACGAGCGTCGCGACGCCGACCTGCGCAAGCCGAACCTGCTCGACAGCGGCGCCCGGCCGGACATGACCTTCACGGCCACCGGTGCCCGGCGGCAGGACGACGGCTGGGAAGTGACGGGCGAGCTGCGGCTGCGCGGGACGTCGTGCCCGCTGACGCTGACCGTCACGGCGCTCACCGGCACCCGCGTGCGGGCGACCGGGACGCTGGACCGGGCCCCGCTCGGCATGCGGGTGCCGCGCGCGGTGATCGGCCGGTACGTCCGGATCGACGTCGAGGCGGAGTTCGAGCCGCCTAACTGACGTCCTTGGGGAGCAGGGCGGTCGCCGGGTCGGGGGCGGCGACCGCCTTGGGGCGCCGGTCGCGGAACAGCCAGCCGCCGACGATGCCGCCCACGAACCCGAAGAGGTGGCCCTGCCAGCTGACCCCTTCCTGGGTCGGCAGCAGGGAGGTGAACTGGTAGGCGAAGCACAACGCCATCACCAGCCCGATCACGATGTCGATCAGGTGCCGGTCGAAGAGGCCTCGCACGATGATGTAGCCGAAGTAGCCGAAGACCAGGCCGCTGGCGCCGACCGTGACCGAGTTCGCCGGCGAGATGAACCAGACGCCGAGGCCGCTGGCGACGATGATCAGCAGGCTGACGCCGAGCCACTTCTTCACCCCGCGGTAGGCGGCGAGGAAGCCGAACACGAACAGCGGCCCGGAGTTGCCCTCGATGTGGCCCCAGCTGTAGTGCAGGAACGGCGAGGTGAGGATTTCGGGCAGCGACGCCGGATCGCGCGCCTCGATGCCGAACTCCCGGCTCAGGTCGTAGCCGCTGGGGGCGTTCACCAGCTGGACCACCCACAGCGCGGCCAGCAGGCCGACCATCACCCACAGGGCCTTCTTGGCCTCGGCGATCATGGCCTCGGCGTCGCTGCGGCTGGGTACCTCGTTCATTTCGCCCCCTCGGTCGCGCCCGAGGATAACCGGCGGACGGCCCGGACGCGGCGTTCCGGACCCAGCCGTGACCTGGCAGGGTTGGGCGCATGACGTCACACCGGCCGGAGATGGTCTTCCGGGGCCGTCGCATGCCCGGCGACCGCGCCCTGGTCATGGCCATCGTCAACCGCACGCCCGACTCGTTCTACGACAAGGGCGCGACCTTCGCCGACACCGCGGCGCTGGACGCGGTGGACCGCGCGGTCGCGGCGGGCGCCGACATCGTGGACATCGGCGGGGTGAAGGCGGGCGAGGGCCCCGAGGTCGACGTCGACGAGGAGATCAGGCGGGTGGTGCCGTTCGTCGCCGAGGTGCGCCACCGCCACCCGGGGCTGGTCATCAGCGTCGACACGTGGCGCCACGAGGTCGGCCGCCAGGTCTGCGAAGCGGGCGCGGACCTGCTCAACGACACCTGGGCGGGCGCGGACCCGAAGCTGGTCGAAGTCGCCGCGGAGTTCGGCGCGGGATACGTGTGTTCGCACGTCGGCGGCATGCCGGTGCGCACCGACCCGTACCCGGCGCCCACGCCCGAGCGGCCCTTCTGGCCCCGCTACGACGACGTGGTGGCGGAGGTGATCGCCGAGCTGACGGAGGCGGCATCGAGAACGGTGGCGGCCGGAGTGCCCCGCGACGGCGTACTGGTCGACCCGACGTTCGACTTCGGCAAGAGCACCAGGCACGGCCTGCAGTTGTTGCGCCACTTCGACCGCCTGGTGGCAACGGGCTGGCCGGTACTGGCGGCGCTGTCGAACAAGGACCTGATCGGCGAGACGTTGGACGTCGAAGCCCCCGACCGCCTGGCGGGAACCCTGGCGGCCACGGCAATAGCGGCACAGGCAGGCGCGGCGGTGTTCCGAGCCCACAACGTGCGGGAAACCCGCGAGGCGGTGGAGGCGGTCGCAGCGCTGGCCTGACCCAGAAAAGGAGCGGGATGACCACCCGCGGCCCACCTCGAGAAGGTGAGGTGGCAGCGGTAGTTGTGCGGCGAGGACAGTCTTTTTTGCCGCGGTGGAAGTTCCAGGCTTGCCCTGTCTCTGCTTTTGCCGCGGAAGGAGTCTGCCGTGGCAGGGCGAGCCTGCGGCAGGGCGGGGCCTGGTGACGTTGTTGGTCCGGCTTGCGTTGCCGGCCGGCGGTCCGTATGTCGCGTGTGGACGAGCCGCCGTGCGAGCCCCTTGCTGTGGACAACCGCGGGCACCTCCGCCGGAGGGCACCGATTCCGTCGGTGCCCTCCGCTAGCGTGGAATCGGGGGCTGCTCAGCTCGCCCGCGCACGCGGGAGCGCCTTCGCTATGGCCTGAGCCGCCAGAGTGAAGTGACTTCCGCGGCCCGCGCCCGGTGCAGCGGGTCGGCGGGGTCGAGCGCCCGCGGATGTCGCGGTAGCGCTTCCGTCCGGTCCGCCACCCGCAACCCCGCCGCCGCGATCCAGGCGAGCAGTTCCCCCCGCGTGCGCAGGCCCAGATGCTCCGCCAGGTCCGACAGCACCAGCCAGGCCTCGCCGCCCGGGGTCAGGTGCCTGCGGGCCCGGTCGAGGAAGCCGCGCAGCATGCGGCTGCCCGGGTCGTACACCGCGTGATCGAGGGCTGTGTGCGGCCGGCCCGGCAGCCACGGCGGGTTGGCCACCACCAGGGGCGCCCGGCCGCGGGGGAACAGATCCGCCTGCACCACTTCGGTGCGGCCGGCGAAGCCGAGCCGGGTCAGGTTCGAGGTCGCGCACGCGACCGCCCGGGGCGAAGTGTCCGTCGCGATCACCCGGCGCACTCCGCGGCGGGCCAGGACGGCGGCGAACACGCCCGTTCCGGTGCCGATGTCGAACGCCAGCTCCGTGCTCGGCAACGGCGTCTGCGCGACCAGGTCCACGTACTCCTGGCGGATCGGGGCGAACACGCCGTAGTGCGGGTGGATGCGGGCCCCGAGGGCCGGGACCGGGATACCCCGGTGACGCCATTGCGCCGCTCCGATGACCCCGAGCAGCTCCCGCAGCGGCACCGCCGCGGCATCAGCCGGCGGCCCGTAGACCGCACGGCACGCGGCCCGGACGTCCGGTGCCCGCCGCAACGGTATGACGTGGCCGGGATCGAGGGGCACATACAACGACGAAAGCAGCCGGGCGCGGTGGGCGCGGTCCGCCCGGTATCGGGCGTAATCGTCCGGCGGGGGCTGGGGAATCCGGCGGTTCACGGCGGTGAGCAGACGGCGGGCGGCCGGGTAGTCGCCTTGCCAGAGCAAGGCGACGCCGCCTGCCATCGTGCGAAGGGCGGTGTCGGCGGAGAGTCCGTCGTCGGCGGGGATCGCGCGCCGTGAAGGCGGGGAAAACAGCCGGCGATCGGGTTCGCCGGGCAGGACGAGGTGAGCCACGTAAGGGGGTTTCCGTTCTTGCTGCGGGCACGGCGAAGCACCCGCGTGAGGTGCGGGGTGTGCGGAGGACCGGAGCGGGAACTAGCTCAGGACAGCAGCATGAACGGGATTCGTCACCCTTCGACCCTAGCTGCGAGCCTCCGACCCTGCGTACAAAGGACAGCAAGAGGTGATGCCCGATGGTGTTGCGGCACGGGAAGCGGCGCCGGTGGGCGACCGTCGCCGCCGTGGCCGTTGTGCTTGTTTCGGCTCCTTCGGTCGTCTCTGCGCTCTCCCCGGCCGGGGCGGTGGTCGACCCCGGCCGGCTGCGGGCGCTCGTTCTGGACTCCGCCGGACGGCCGTACCAGGGTTACGCCGAAAGCGCCGGGTCGCTCGCCCTGCCGGAGCTGCCGAACCTCGCCGCCGTCACCGCGCTCTTCTCCATGCGGACGCCGATGCGTGCCTGGTACGCCGGGCCCGACCGGTATCGCGTCGACATCCTCGGGACCGCCGGCGAGCACGATGTCTACCGGCTGCCCGATGGCGAATACACCTGGGACTACGGCGACAACACCCTCACCGAGCTGATCGGCGAGCCCGGCCTGCGGCTGCCGCGGGCCGGGGACCTGCTGCCGCCCGAGCTCGCGCGGCGGATCCTGCGTTCCGCGCCGGGCGATCCGGTGAGCGCGCTGCCGGGGCGGAACGTCGCCGGGGTCGCCGCGTCCGGGCTGCGGCTCGTCCCCGCCGATCCCGACACCACCATCGGCCGCGTCGACGTCTGGGCGGACCCGGCGACCGGCGTCGCCGTGCGTGTCGAAGTGACCGCGCGTGGGCAGGAAGCGCCGATCCTGGTCACCGAGTTCCAGCAGCTCGAGCAGACCACACCGGTCGTCGAGGCGCCGCGGCCGGTGCTCGGGTCCGGGTTCAGCGTCACCAGCGCCCCGGACGTCGCCGACACGCTCGGCGCGTTCGGCCAGGTGCCGCTGCCCTCGTCGCTCGGCGGGCGCCCGGTGGTGTCGGAGAACTTCGGCGGTGTGCAGGGCGCCGCGCTCTATGGCCGGGGGCTGGCCGCCTTCGCCGTGATCGCCGTGCCGCGGACGGTGGCCAACGCGGCGGGCGATGCCGCCGGGAAGGCCGGTGGGGCGCAGGTCAAGCTGGCCGCCGGCAGTGTCGTGCAGCTGTCGATCACGCCGCTTTCGCTGGGCATCGTGCGGTCTTCGGTGTCCCGGCGCTCCTACCTGCTGGCCGGGACGGTGACGCCCGGCGTCCTGAAGTCCGTCGCCGACGAGCTGTCGCGGCTGCGCCGGAGTGGCCCGTGATCGTCACGCGCGCGCTGACCAAGCGCTACGGCCGCACGGTCGCCGTCGACGCGGTCGACCTCGACGTCCGCGAAGGCGATCGCTACGGCTTCCTGGGCCCCAACGGCTCGGGCAAGACCACCCTGGTCCGGATGCTGCTCGGCCTGGTCTACGCGACCGCCGGCGAGATCGAGGTGCTCGGGAAACCGGTGCCGAAGCGGGTCGCCGAGGTGCTGCCGGACGTCGGCGCGCTCGTCGAGGGCCCGGCCGCGTACCCGCACCTGTCCGGGCGCCGGAACCTGGCGCTGCTCGACGCCGCGGGCCGCGGGGGTGGGCGGCGCACGCGACGCCGTCGCATCGACGAAGCCCTCGAACGGGTCGGGCTGGGCGGGGTCGACCAGCGGCCGGTCAAGGCGTACTCGCTCGGCATGCGGCAGCGGCTCGGGCTCGCCGGCGCGCTGCTGCGGAAGCCGCGCCTGCTGATCCTCGACGAGCCGACCAACGGGCTCGACCCGCAGGGCATCAAGGAGATCCGGGAGCTGCTGGTCGAGCTGAACGCGGGCGGCACCACGGTGTTCCTCTCCAGCCACCTGCTGGCCGAGGTGGAGCAGCTGTGCACCCGCGTCGGCGTCGTCGACCGCGGCCGGCTCGTGCTGGAGGAGGACCTGGCCACGCTGCGGGCCGCCACCGGCCGGATCCTGGTCGGCACGCCGGACGCGGCCCAGGCGGCCGCGGTGCTCGACGGGCAGCTCGAAGCCCGCGACGGCGACCGGCTGGTCATCCGGCACGCCGATCCGGCGGCGCTGAACGCGCTGCTCGTCGAAGCGGGGGTGCGCGTGACGTCGATCCACGCCGAACAGCGGACGCTGGAACAGGTCGTCCTCGAACTGACGGGCCCGGGGTCGGACCGGTTCGGAGCGGCGCGGTGATCGGCGTCGAACTGCGGAAGCTCGTGCTGCGGCCGCGGGTGTGGTTCAGCGTGCTGCTGCTGTGCCTGCTGCCCGCGATCGTCGGCGTCTTCCTGGCGACGGCCGACTTCGCGCCGCCGCCGGGGCAGGGCGGGGCGTTCCTCTCGGCGGTGGTGAACGACGGCGCGCTGTACCCGGCCGCCGCGCTCGCGCTGGTGCTGCCGCTGTTCCTGCCGATCGCGGTCGCCGTCACCGCGGGCGACGCGATCGCCGGCGAGGCCTCCACGGGCACCCTGCGCTACCTGCTGGTGCGCCCGGTCGGCCGGACGCGCCTGCTGGGCGCCAAGATGGTGGCGCTCGCGGTGTACGTGACCGCCGCGATCGTCATCGTCGTGCTGACGTCGCTGGTGCTCGGGGTGATCCTGTTCGGCACCGGCGGCAACCCGGGCGTCGCCGGGCCGGGCGGGCAGCCGACGGGTGTGACGTCGTTGTCCGGCCAGTCGCTCAGCTCCTCCGCGCTGGGCCTGCGGCTGCTGGGCGCGGTGTCCTACATCGTCGTGTCGATGCTCGGGTTCGCGGCGATCACGCTCTTCCTTTCGACGGTGTCCGATTCGGCGCTGGGGGCCGCGCTGGGCGGGCTGGCGGTGCTCATCACGAGCACGGTGCTGGAAACCCTGGACGCGGCCGCGTCCGTGCGCCCCTACCTGCCGACGCACTACTGGCTGTCCTGGATCGACTTCTTCCGCGATCCGGTGCTGTGGCGCAACATCGACCACGGGCTGCTGCTGCAGGCCGGCTACATCGTGGTGTTCTTCGGGGCCGCGTGGGCGAACTTCGCGACGAAGGACGTCACGAGCTGAGGCACTCCGCGGGCGCTTCGAGCGCGGTGGTGCCGAGCGCCTGCAGGACGATCTCGGTGACGGCGGGGTCGGTGGGCAGGTCGCCGTGGCCGGCCGGGTTGCCGGGGCAGACCTGCTGGAGGGAGACGTTGACGGCGCCGTCGACCCGGGCGGAGTCCGGCGGGGTCACCGTCTCGTCGTTGTCGGTCCAGAGCGACAGCCACGGCAGGCCCGGCGGGAGCGGCTGCTTGGCCAGCTCCTGCAGGAGACTGCTGCCCGGCGCCAGCTGGACGCACGCGGCGGGACAGCCGCCGGGGACCAGCGCGCCGCCCGCCGTGGCCAGGCCGGTGCCGTGCATCGGCGCGCCGAGCGTCACGACCCGGCGGGCCTGGTGGTCGCCGTTCTCCCGGCCGACCCACAGCCGCACGACGACGCCGCCGGCCGAGTACCCGACGACGTCGACCGAAGGCGCGCCCTGCTCGTAGGCCTTCTCGACGGCTTCGGCGAGGACGGCGGCCTGTTCGACGAGGTCGCCGGTGCCGTCGCCGGCCAGGGTGAGCACCTCGGCGGACCGGCCGGTGGCCTGCCGGATCCGCTCGGCGAGGGTCTCGAGCGCACCCCGGCCACCGCCGTAGCCGGGGACCAGCAGCACCGGCCCGGGCCTGTTCTGGTCCGGCGTCCCGGCGTCGGGCGCGGCCTTGGCCCCGGAAGCGGCGGCGACGGCGGCGACGACCACGGCCACCACGGCGACGGCCACGCTGCTCAGCATCAGCCGCCGCCGCGGGCTGAGCCCGCCCCACCAAGCCGTGATCCGCACAGCTCCATGATGACCCGGCCCGCGCGTGGCCGCCGTGATCCGGCGGGCATCACGCGTGACTGGAGAGGCATCACGCGTGATTGCCGGGGCATCGCGGCGATGCCCCGCCAGGCACGGGTGATGCCCGGTCAGTCACGGGTGATGCCTCTTTGCGCACGGGCTCGGCCGATCCGGTGAGAGCGGGGGCTTGCTGAACCGGCCTGGTGGTGGGTGCCGTGTGCCCGGTGGGAGTGGTGGAGATGGGTCGGGGTGAGTCGTTCGTGCGGACTTTCGTACTCGTCGTGCTGGTGGGGGAGCTGCCGCGTGCGGGCCGGTGGAGGTGCGCGGCCGGGCGCAGCCGCAGCCGGTGCCGGAGCGCACCGGCGCGCCCCCGGGCGAGCTGCTCGGGAACACGCCGGTGCGGCCGGACAGAGTCGTCGTGAAGCTCTAGTTGAACGGATCGAGCGTCAGGTAGGCCGTCGCCGGGTTGCCGTCGTTGACCAGGGATTCGTAGTGGCCGACGTCGTCGAACGCGAAGGCGTACGCCTTGCCGTCGGCCATCTGCGCGTGGATCTTGCGCGCGTAGTGGTTGGTGACGGCGTCCTGGTAGAAGCCCGCCGAGCTGGTGTCCGGCTGGTTCGCGTTCATCAGCAGCGTCGAGCGGTTGAAGCCCGCGCAGAGCGTGCGCGAGATCTGGCCGCGGACGTCGTTCGGCGCGTCGAGGTTCTTGTAGCAGCCGAAAACACTGTCGGAATCCGGCTTCTGGAACGCCGTCACGAATCCGCCGGACGTGTTCGTGAAGTTCATCGTGTTGCCGGAGACGCGGCCGTAGTATTTCACGTTCGGCTGGTCGGCCACCGGTGTCACGGTCAGCGTCGACGAGCTGTACTTCGTCCAGACGCGGTTGATGTAGTCCTGCAGCACGGTCGCGGGCAGCGCGCCGGCTTCGATGCCGTGGCTCGGGGCCAGTGCGCGCAGGACCGTGCCGTCGGAGCGCGTCCGGACCAGGTTGGCCCAGCCGCCCGGCTGGCTGCGCAGCGACGAGTAGAAACCGTTGTAGCCGCCCGGTTTCAGGTGCCCGGTGCTCCTCGTGGTGCCGCCCACGGGCTGCACACCGACCGCGTACGGCGCGGAGAACATGTCCACCTGGGTGCTGTTGATCCAGAGGCCGCCGTCGTTGAGCGTGTACTCGGACCAGTTGAAGAGGATGTTCACGTTCGGGTCGGACGGGTTCTGGACCGCCGGCTGGACCAGGCCGCCGGTGGCGAGCTTGAAGGCCAGCTTCTGCCCGTACGAGAAGTAGATCCGGCCTGAGAACTTCGGGATCCGGATGGTGATCGACTGGCCGTTCGCGGGGCCGGGGATCGACGCGTCGGGCGCCGGGATCGGCGGCACCGCGCCGCCGGGCCAGGCGTGGAACGTGCCGTTCGCGTCGGCCCAGCCCTGCTGCCCGGTCGCCAGGTTCGTGCCGAGGTCGTAGAGGTACACGGGGTCGCCGCGGCCCGAGTTGTTGGTGATCTTCAAGGGGATCGTGGCCGGCACCGCTTCGGCGGCGGGGGCGGTCGCGGTGGCCACCGCGAGTGCCGCGGCCAGCACCACAAGCCGTTGCCGGACGGACGTCTTCGTGCGCACGGGCGCCTCCTCGTCGAGGCCGATGATCGCAAGTTGTTCAGACCATTTCAGCGTCGGTGGCCCGGCGAGGCGTTGTCAAAGGCTGATAGCTATCAGCCCCCGTCCGGACCAACGGCCGCCGCTGCGCGGCCACGACGGCGGCCAGCGCGATCACCGCGCCCAGCAGCTGCCACGGCGTCAGCCGCTGGCCGAGGACGAGCCAGCCGAGCAGGGTGGCGACGACCGGGCTCAGCAGCCCGAGGAACGTCACGTGGGTCGCGGACAGCGCGCGGATCCCGCGGAACCACAGAGCGTACGCGAAGGCGGCGCCGATCAGCGAGAGATAGGCGTAACCCGCCAGGTTCGCGCCGGACAGCGACGCGGGCGGCGCGCCTTCGACGGCCAGCGCGACCGGCACGAGCACCAGGCTGCCCGCGACGAGCTGCCAGCCGGTGGTCGCCAGCAGGGGCGCGGGGGACGTCCAGCGCTTGCTCAGTACGACGCCGAAGGCCATCACGACCGCGCCGCCGGCCGCCGCGGCGACGCCGATCGCGTCGAGCCGCGCGGAGGACTGCAGGACCAGCAGGCTGACGCCGACGACGCCGGCCAGGCCCGCGAGCACGGTGCGCCGGGTCAGGCGTTCGCCGAGCAGGCCGGTGGACAGCCCGGCGACCAGCAGCGGCTGCAGGGCGCCGAGGGTGGCGGCGACCCCGCCGGGCAGCCGGTAGGCGGCGACGAACAGCAGGGCGAGGAACGCGCCGATGTTCAACGTGCCGAGCACGAGCGAGCGCCACCACCAGTCGCCCTTCGGCAGGCGGCGGGTGAGCCCGACCAGCAGCAGGCCGGCCGGCAGCGCCCGGATGACGGCGGCGAGCAGCGGGCGGTCGGGCGGCAGGAACTCGGTGGTGACGAGGTAGGTGGTGCCCCAGATGGCCGGGGCGAGTGCGGTGAGGAGCAGCTGTTTGTTTAGCACTAAGACAGATTACCTCAGTGCTAAGGTAACTGACTACCCTTTCACTTACCGCTAAGACATCGGTTACGCTGTGGCGATGGCCGACCACGTGGACCGGGTGCTGGCGCAGTGGCACGCCGAGCGCCCCGACCTCGACGTCTCCCCGATGGCGGTGATCGGCCGGCTGTCCCGGCTGAGCGCGCTGGTCGACGCGGAACTGCGCCGCACGTTCGCCCGCCACGGCCTGGACCGGGCGACCTTCGATGTCCTCGCGACCCTGCGCCGCAGCGGGCCGCCGTACCGGCTGACCCCGACGGAGCTGATGCGCTCGGCGATGGTGACGTCCGGGGCGATCACCCAGCGGCTCGACAAGATGGAGGCGCGCGGGCTGGTCGAGCGCACGCCGAACGAGGCGGACGGCCGCGGCGTGCGGGTGCGGCTGACCGAGGCCGGCGGGGAGCTGATCGACCGGGCGCTGCCGGAGCACGTCGAGACCGAGCACCGGATCCTGGCCGCGTTGGACACCGGCGAGCGGGTGGAACTCGCCGCGACGCTGCGGACTCTCCTGGAGAGCCTGGGCGGCTCCGGTTCCTAGGAAATCTGCCGGACCGGTTCGCTGCCCAGCAGCAGGTCCAGATCGATCCGGCCCCCGGCGGCCGCCAGGACCGCGTCGACCGCGAGGTCGACGTCGAGCTTGCGGCCGTGCTGGTCGGCGTACGCGCGCATCAGGTTCCCGATGTGCCGCTCCGGGTTGCGCCACGACGGCCACCGCAGGGACGCCTGCTTCGCCAGCTTCGTGAAGTTCGACTGGCGCACCGTCGCCTCCAGCAGCCACTCCAGGTAGACGCGCATCCCGTGGAGCGCCGGGTGGGCGGGGGTCGCCACCGGGCCGTGCCCGGGGACCAGGGTGCGCGGGCGGAACGTGTCCTGGAGCCAGTCGAGCGCGTCGAGCCAGCCGGGGATCGAGCCGTGCACCGCCATCGGGGTGTCGCCGATGTACACCAGGTCGCCGGTGAACAGCGTGCTCGACCGCGGCTCGTGCACCACCAGGTCGCCCGCCGTGTGCGCGACGCCCGGCACCGCCACGACGTCGACCGTCGCGCCGCCCAGGTCCAGCTCGTGCCGGCCGGTCACCGGCCGGACGGCGCCGGGCTCCGGCGGCTCGAGCACGCCCCAGCGGGTGTAGGTGAAGACGTTGCCGTAGGTCTGCGGCCCGGCCTTGACCAGGTCGAGGCTGCCCGGGGCGGCCAGCGCGGTGCCGCCGTCGCGCAGGGCGACGCCGAGTCCGTTGTGGTGTTCGCCGTGCGCGTGCGTGATGACGACCGTGAGCTCCTGGTCGCCGGCGTACTTGCGGACGTCGCGCAGCAGTTCCAGGGTGGCCTGCTCGGTGCCGCAGGTGTCGATCAGCGCGACGCCCTCGGTGCCCTGGATCCAGCCGCTGTTCGCGACGAACCACTCGGCCGGGCTCTTCACGTACGCCACCACGCCGGGCCGCGCGTGCCGGAGCGGGACGATGTTCGATCTGACGGCCGGCATGCTTTCCTCCCCTGAACGGACGATGCGGATAACGACGGTGACCGGGTCAGGTTGCGCGGTTCCCCCGGAATGTTCCCGTCGAATTTCGGTCGGCTGACCGGTCGAGAATTTCTCGGATTCTCCGAGGTCCGAGGTCTTGACAGTCGATCACATCCGTCCATACTGGTATATACCTTTATGGGAGGGTCCGGGAGAAAAATCCAGGGGGACTTCGCGCTCGTGGGCCGACGGAAGGTCTGAGGGGTCCTTCCGTCGGCCGCGCGAAGGCCGGTCACCGGCAGTGTTGACACAGATACTGGTACGAACCAGTATGTCTCCTGCCGGCCGGGAGGAGAAACATGACGGGGGCACACGTCCGGATCGACAACCGGCTCATCCACGGTCAGGTCACCGTCGCGTGGACCCGCCGCCTCGGCGTGCGCCGCCTGGTGGTCTGCAACGACGACGTCGCCACCGACGAACTGCAGCGGATGCTGCTCCCGCAGGCCGCCCGCGGGTTGCGCACGGACGTGCTGTCGGTCGAGGCCACGCTCGCCGTCGAGGCCGGCACGGACGTCATGATCATCGCCAAGCACCCCGAGGACGCCTTCCGCCTCGTCGAGGGCGGCCTGCGGCCCGAGGTCGTCAACGTCGGCAACGTGGCCCCCCGGCCGGGGGAGCCCGCCACCATGGTCACCCGGTCGATCGCGGTCACCGCCGACGAGGCCGACGCCTACCGCAAGCTGGCCGCCGCGGGCGTCCCGCTGGTCACGCAGCTGATGCCGCAGGACAAGCCCGCCGACTTCGTCCCGCTGCTCGACCGGAAAGGGCTCTAGCTCCGCATGCTCGTCGCGTTGGCCCTGACCCTCTGGGCGATCTACTGCACGTACGACGGCCTCGGGCCGTTCCTCATCTACGCCCAGCGCCCGCTGATCGCCGGCTCGGTGGCCGGGCTGATCACCGGCCACCCGCTGCTCGGCCTGCTGGTCGGCGCCACGCTGGAGCTGGCCGCTCTCGGCGTCTACACCTACGGCGGCGCCACCATCCCGGACTACCAGACCGGCGCGATCGTCGGCACCGCGCTGGCCGCGGGCGCCGCCGGCACCCCGGCCGCGCAGGCCGCGATCGGCATCGGCGTCGGGCTGCCGGCGGCGATCCTGCTCGCGGCGCTGGACCCGGTCGGCAAGATGGTCACCACCGCGCTGGTGCACCGGGCCGACGGCTACGCCGCCGACGGCAACGCCCGCGGCCTGGCGATGATCCACTGGATCAGCCTGGTCCCGTGGGTGGCCGTGCGCGCCGTCCCGACGTTCCTCGCCGCGCTCGCCGCCTCCGGCGGGCTGGTCAAGGACATCACCGCGAGCATCCCGGCCGGGTTCGTCCAGGGCATGACCCTGGCCGGGTCGCTGCTGCCGGCGGTCGGCTTCGCGCTGCTGCTCGGCATGATGGAGCTGTCGCGGTACTGGTACCTGCTGCTCATCGGGTTCGTCGGGTTCGCCTACCTCAAGCTGCCGGTGCTCGGGATCGCGCTGGTCGGCGTCGCGGTCGCGATGCTGTTCGTGACGCTGAAGCGCGACGAGCCCGCGATCGCCGTCCCCGAAGCGGCCGCGGACGAGTCCACAGTGGACCCACGGCTGACCAAGCAGGACCTGCGGCGGGTGTTCCGCCGGTACTTCTGGTCGAGCCAGATCTCCTGGAACTACGAGCGGATGCAGGCGCTCGGGTTCGCGTACTCGATGGAACCGGTGCTGCGCCGGCTCTACCCGGAAAAGGCGGACTACGTCGCCGGTCTGCAACGGCACCTGCAGTTCTTCAACACCTCGGTGCTCGTCGGCGGCCCGCTGATCCTCGGCTCCAGCGTCGCGCTCGAAGAAGCCGGCACGCCGAAGTCGGCGGCGAGCACGAAGGTCGCGCTGATGGGGCCGATGGCCGGCATCGGCGACACCGTCGTCTTCGCGCTGTACAACAGCATCGTCTTCACCATGGGCGCCTCGTGGGCACTGCAGGGCAACTGGCTCGGCCCCGCCTTCGCCGCGGTCATGGTGCTCGTGCCGTACGCGCTGGTGCGGCGCTGGCAGTTCGGGTTCGCCTACCGCGAGGGCAAGCGGCTGGCCGGGCACCTCGCCGCCGGGGCGCTCGCGCGCGTCGCCCAGGGCGCGACCGTGCTCGGGTTCGTCGTCCTCGGCGGGTTCATCCCGTCGATCGTCAAGGTCGTCACCACGCTCACCTACCGGCAGACCACCACGGTCCAGGGGCAGCCGGTGACGCAGGCGGTGGCGATCCAGGACCGGCTCGACGAGCTGCTCCCGTTCCTGCTCCCGGTGCTCGTCACCGCCGGGGTGTACCTGCTGACGGTCAAGGCGCGGCTGCGGCCGGTCTGGGTCATCGGCATCGTGGTCGTGGCCGGGGTCGTCCTGGGGTGGCTCGGCTGGTTCGCGCCATCGGCCCCGGCGAAGAGTTAGGGGAGTTCGCCATGTCCGTTCCGATCATCCTCGCCGGCCACGGCCGGCTGCCCTCCGGCGTCGGGGAAGCCGCCGAGATGATCCTCGGCCCGCAGGCGCGGCTGAAGGTCTGCGAGCTGAGCCCGCGCGACAGCCCGGAGGAGTTCGGCGCCCGCGTGCTCGCGCTGGCCGGCGACGCCCCCGGCGTGCTGGTGCTCGCCGACCTGCACGGCGGCTCGCCGTTCAACGCCGTCCGCACGCTCGCGGCCGGGCACCCGCGCATCCAGCTGGTCTCCGGGCTCAACCTGCCGATGCTGCTGGAAGTCCTGCTGCACACGACCGACGACGTCACCGCGCTCGCGGGGGTGGCTCGCGCCGCCGGCCGCGACGGCGTCGTCGACGTCCTGGAATCGACCTGGTGACCGCCGCGCTCCTGCTCGCCGCGCAAGACGTCCGGATCACGCCGGGGCCCGGGCACCCGCTCGGCGGCTACCTGGCCCGGCACGGCGTCGCGACCGGTACGCACGACGACCTCGAGGCGTCGCTGATCTGGCTGTCCACCGAGGACGACCCCGGCGTGGTGTGGGTGGCGCTGGACGCCCTCGCCGTCGACGCTCGCCTGACCCGCACCCTGGCCGACGCGGTCGCCGAGGCGGTGGAAATCGACCCGGACCGGGTGCTCGTCTGCGCGTCGCACACGCATTCCGGCCCCGAGGGCTGGACCGGCCCGCTGCACCCCGGCCTGCCGGGGCAGCGCGACGCCGGGCTGGTCGGCGGCATGGCGGAGAAGGTCACCGGCGCCGCGCGGCGGCTGCGCGCCTGCCGCGGCCGGGTCCGCGCCCGCTGGCACGCGGGTTCGACGGAAGCCGTCGGCGGCAACCGCTACCGGCCGGACGGGCCGCACGACACGTCGTTCGGCGTGCTGGAGCTGCGCCGCGACGACGGCACTCCGGCCGCGCTGCTGTTCGACTACGCCAGCCACCCCACGGTGCTCGGCCCCGACAACCTCGCCTGGTCGGCGGACTGGCCGGGCGCGACCCGCCGCGAGCTGGCCACCCTGGTCGGCCAGCCGGTCGCGGCCTTCCTGCAGGGCGCGGCGGGCGACGCCAGCTCCCGGTTCGTCCGCCGCGGCCGCGACCACGCCGAGGTCCGCACACTCGGCGGTCACCTGGCGACGTCGATCGCGCGCACGCTGGCGGCGGTGTCGCCCGCGCCCGCGACGGCCGGCCCGGTCCGGCTGACGCGCTCGACGCTGCACCTGCCCTACCGCGACATCCCGTCGCTCGAGGACAGCCTCGAGCTGCGGCAGGCGGCGGAGGCGGAGTGGCAGCGCGAGCTCGCCCGCCACGGCGAGAACCACCCGGCGGTCCGCATCGCGCAGACCCGCTACGAGGGCTGCGCGATGCTGGCGACGATGGCGGCGAGCGGGCGGCCGACGGGCTGCGCGGAAGTGCCGGTCAGCGTGGTGTCGCTGGGGGAGATCGCCTGGCTGCACACGCCGTTCGAGCTGTTCGCGTCGCTGGGCCTGCGCATCCGCCGCGGCAGCCCGTTCCGGCACACCCGGGTGATCGGCTACACCGACGGCTACCTGGGCTACCTGCCGGACGCCGACGGCCACCGCGACGGGATCTACGAGTCGTACGTGACGCTGTTCGAGCCGGAGGCCGCGGACGAGCTGGTGGAGCACTGCCTGAAGGTGCTGCGGGCGCACCAGGTCAGCCGCTGCTGAGCCGGCGGAGCGGGTAGCCGGAGCGGAGCACGGTGACCCCCAGGACCCCGGCGCCGCCGAGCACGAAGGCGGCGGGGACCGCGGGGTCGACCTCTTCGGGCAGCATGGGGCGCACGAAGCCCCCGCGGTCGACGAGCACGGTGAACCGCTCGCCCAGGGTGAATCCGGCATCGGTGCGCAGGTCGCCGGGCAGCAGCGTCGAGCCGCCGGGCAGCACGAACCGGTAGGTGCCGCCGCCGTCCGGGTCGAGGTTCGCCTGCGCGACCTCGACCGTGACCGGCGTGCCGCGATGGGTCAGGATCACCTCGGTCACCACGGCCGGGCCGCCGAAGAGCAGGCAGGACACGCCGAGCATGGCGAACAGGAACGGGAAGTAGTAGAGCTCCTCCGAGATCCAGCCGCCCCACCAGGAAGCCACCAGCAGCCCCAGCGTGCAGCCGACCAGGCCGAGCACGGCGAGCCCGAACGCCCCGGCGTGCCGGTCTTCGTGCGCGGACAGCACCGCGAGCACCGCGGCCACCGTGAAGAACGCGGCCAGGGTCAGCGACCGGGTGAGCTTCACCCGCGGGGTCACCAGCTGTTCTTCCCGCACCTCCGGCGCGGGCCGGGGCCTCGGCACCGGCCGCGAGGCCCGGGGTGTTCTCGCCTGCGGACGGCGGACGGACAGGAGCGTGACCGCCGCCGAGGCGGTGAGAACGGCGGCGAGGGCCAGCCGCCGACGGGTCTTCGTCTTCCGCGTCGCCATCGGGCCCCCTCCGCGCCGTTTCCGCTAGCACGCGGGACGGGCGCCGGGGGTTGCCCGCTCAGGTCGCCGGGCTGCGCCGCGCCTGCGTGAAGACGGTGTAGCGGTCCGCCCGGTACAGCGACCGGCCCGCTTCGATGACGCCGCCGCTCTGGTCGTGCAGGGTGCCTTCGATGATCAGGCACGGCTGGGTGGCTTCGATGCCGAGCAGGGCGGCGTCGTTGCTGTTGGGCAGGACCGCGGAAATCGCGGTGTCGTTCCACTCCGGGCGCACGCCCCAGCGTTCCTCGATCGTGCGGTGCAGGGACTGGGTCTCCCAGTCGAACAGCTCGATGTCCGGGAACCGGTCGACGGACAGGTTGGTGCGCTCGACCGCGAACGGCTCGTCCTCGACGTAGCGGAGCCGTTCGAGCCGGAACACCCGGGCGCCCGGCGGCACGTTCAGCCGTCCCGCGATGCGCGGGCCCGCGCTTTCGACTTCGGCGTGCAGCACCTTCGTCTTCGGCACGACGCCGCGGGCCTGCATGTCCTCGGTGAACGAGGTCAGCATGTCGATGTGCGCGGCCTGCCGTTCGGCGGTGAACGTCGCGGTGCCGTGCTGGCGGTACAGGACGCCGTCCGCGACGAGGCGGTTGATCTCCTGCCGCACGGTGCCGCGGGCCACCTGGAAGTGCTCGGCCAGGAACCGTTCGGACGGCATGAGCCGCCCCGGCCCGGCTTCCGTGGCGACGCTCTCCAGGATCTCGCGCAGCTGATCGCCCTTCGGCCGCCCCGGCTGCAGCGCGTCCGGGAGGCGCAGATCGCTCGCGGGGACGTGTTTCGGACGGGGCATGTCCTCAGTATGTCGCGCGAGCGCCGGGGAGGTAACACCCGACGCGGGCCAAGCCGGGCCCACGACCGGCCGCGGCAGACGCTCAGCCCGTGGCCTGGTCGCCGAGCCGCGCGAGGAATTCGCCCGCCAGGGCTTCACCCGTCACGTGCCCCACCGCCCGGTACAGCGCCTGGGACTCCCGGGCCGTCCCGCCGGCCAGGATCGACCGCCCGGCCGCCTCCTGGACCGCCGCCAAGCCCAGCAGCGCCTCGGCCTCCACCACCCGGAAGCCACCCGCCCGGGCGGCGTCCAGTGCCGTTCGCGCGTGTTCGCCCGCTTCGCCCGGGCGCCCGTCGGCGGCGAGGACCCGCGCCAGCGTCGCGGCCGCCTCCGCCAGCTGGCCCCGCAGTCCCGACTCCGCCGTCAGCGCGCGAGCCTCGCGCAGGACGCGTTCCGCCGCGGCGAGATCACCGCGGCCCTCCTCCGCCCGGCCCAGCGCGATCAGCGCCGCCGCCTCGACCTGGCGGTCGCCGTCGCGGCGGACGCACTCCAGGGCCGCCTCCGCCGTCGCCGCCGCGGCCGCGTGGTCGGTGCGGGCGATCTGCAGGGCGCTCACCACGTTCAACGCCGTGGCCTCGCCGAAGCTGGAGCCCAGGTCGCGGAACGCCCGCAACGCCTGGTCGAGGGTTTCCCCGGACTCCGCCAGCCGCCCGGTGGCCATGAGCACCCAGCCGAGGTCGGCGAGGTTGGCCGCCTCCCAGAACGCCAGGTCCTCCTTGCGGGCCAGCGCGATCGCCTCCACCAGGCAGTCCTCGGCCTGCTCCAGGCGGCCCAGCTGCCGGTAGTGGCAGCTCAGGGAGTTCAGCGCGAGTGCCTCGCCCGACCGGTTGGCCAGCTCGCGGAACAGCTGGATCGCGCGACGGCTGTGCTCGACGGCCTCCGACAGCCGCCCCGTCCACTCCAGCATCGCCCCGAGGTTCGCCACCGCCGTGGCCTCGCACTGCCGCCAGCCGCACGCGCGGCTGGCCAGCACCGCCTTCTCCGAGTGCCGGATGCCGGCCTCGTGCTGGCCTTCGCGGAAGTACGCCCCGCCGATGGACAGCTCGACCAGCGCTTCGGCGGGCTGGGCGCCGTGGTCCTGCGCCGCGCGGAGCACGATCGGGGCCAGCTCGAGCCACTCCGCCCGGCGGCCGTGGTCGTGGAAGAACCGCCGCAACGCGTCGGCGAGGTACCAGGCGCCCGGGTACGGCCCGCGCGCCGCGGCCTGCCGCAGCGCCGCCGAGAGGTTCGGCACCTCGACGTCCAGCCAGGCCACGGCTTCGGCGGCGCCGGCGAAGACCACCGGGCTCGGCGCCGACGGCGCGTCCTCGCGGGGGAGTGCCACGATCCGCGCGCCGAGCAGCGCGACGGCGGCGTCCGCGGCCGCGCAGTAGCCGGTGAACAGCCGTTCCCACGCCTGCTCGCGCGCCGGCTCGTCTTCCTCGGCGCGGACGCACCGCTCGGCATAGCGGCGGGCGAGGTCGTGGAAGCGGTAGCGGCGGGGCGCGTGCGCCTCCAGGAGGTTCGCCGCGATCAGCCCGCGCAGCCGCCGGGTCGCCACCTCGGCCGTCTCTTCGAGCAGGGCCGCCGCCTCGACCGCCGTGAAGTCGGTTCCCGGCACCAGCGCGAGCAGCCGGAACGTCTGCCGCAACGCCGGCGGCAGCGCCTGGTAGGACACCGAAAACGCCTTGGCGACCGCGCTTTCGCCGTCGAAGCCGAGGTGGGCCAGCGGGTCGCCGCGCAGCTCGTCGACCAGCTCGCCGATGCTGGCGACGCCGGTGTTCGCCGCGGCGATCCGCAGGGCCAGCGGGTGGTGGCCGCACAGGCGGGCCAGCTCGGCCGCCGCTTCCGGCTCCGCCGCGGTCCGGTCGCCGAGCAGCGCGGTCAGCAGCGCCCGGGAGTCGGCCTCGCGCAGCTGGGCCAGGCCGAGCGATCGGGCGCCGACCCGGGCGACCAGCTCGTCGAGCCGGTGGCGGCTGGTCACCAGCACCCGCCCCGAGGACGGCAGCAGCGGCAGCACCTGGGCGGTGTCGCGGGCGTTGTCCAGCACCACCAGGGCCTGCCGGTCGGCCAGCAGCGACCGGTAGAGCTTGCTCTGGTCGTCCACCCCCGGCGGGACGTCCCGCAGGTCGACGCCGAGGGTCCGCAGCAGCTGGGCGAGCGCGGCCGCGGGCGTGAGCGGCTCGTCGTCGGCGTCGAAGCCGCGCAGGTTCACGTACAGCTGGCCGTCGGGGTAGCGGGTCCGGGCGGTGTGGGCCCAGTGCACGGCCAGCGCGGTCTTGCCGACGCCGGCGGTGCCGGTGATCACCCAGACCTCGCCGGGTTCGTCGAGCGCGGCCAGCTCCGGTGCCCGGCCGGCGAACCCGCGCACGTCCAGCGGCAGCTCGGCGGGCCGCGGGGTGATCGGGGCGGCGGGCGGGGCGGGCTCGCCCTCGCCGCGCAGGATCCGCATCCGCAGGTCCTGCAGGGCCTGACCGGGTTCGATGCCCAGTTCGTCGACCAGCAGCTCGTGCGCCCGCGTGTACGTCTCCAGCGCTTCCGGCGTGCGGCCGCAGCGGTGCAACGCGAGCATCAGCGTGGCCCGCAGGCGCTCGCGGAACGGGTGCTCGTCGACGAGCCGCCGCAGCTCCCCGACGACCTCGCCGTGCCGCCCGGCGACGAGTTCCTGCTCGTACAGCTCCTCCAGCGCGACGAGCCGGCGTTCGGCCAGTGCCGGGCCCTCGTACTCCGCCAGCGCTTCGCTCACCCCGCCGAGGGGGGTGCTGCCTTCCCACAGCGCCAGCGCGGCCCGCAGGTGCGTGACGGCGTCCGCCCCGGAGGTCGCCCTGGCCTTGGCCACCTCGGCGTCGAACACGTCGAGGTCGCGGTCGCCCGGGGCGACTTCGATGAGGTAACCGGGCGCGCGCCGCACGATGACGTCGCGGCCGAGCAGCTTCCGCAGCTCCGAGATGTGCACCTGGAGCCGGCCGCGGACGCTCGGCGGCGCGTTCTCGCCCCAGGTCAGGTCGATGAGCCGGTCCTCGGTGACCACGCGGTTGGCGTTCAGCAGCAGCGCGGCGAGCACGGACGTCTGCTTCTGGCCGCCGGGCCGCAGCGGGCCCGCGTCGCCGAGGACCGTGACCGGTCCGAGCAGGCGGTAGCGCACGTGATGCCCCCCGGAAGACGGACCGAAGCGAAACGGAAGTGCTTTGGCCGACCCTATCCCCGGGCAGGCTGGAAGGGAGGCCACGGGTGGACCGAGACGACGTGCAGCGTCTGTTGTTCGTCTGCTTCCCGGACGCCGGGGAAGCCGCCGGCCGCTACCGGGCCTGGCGCGATCCGCGGATCGCGGTGCAGGTCGTGGAGCTGCCGGGCCGGGGCGAACGCCGGGACGAGCATCCCTACCGGGACATGTGGCTGCTGGTCGAGGCCTTGGCGGGGGAACTGGCCGAGGCCCTCGAGAGCCCGCACGTGCTGTTCGGCGCGGGGCTCGGCGCCCTGGTCGCCTACCGGCTGGCCCAGCGCCGGGTGGCCGCGGGACTGGGGGTCCCGCGGGCACTCGTCGTGGCGCACCAGGCGCCGCCGTCCCGGGCCGCGCGCGCGGTACCGGAACAGGCTGGCCGCGCCGACGTCAGCCTGCTGGCCAGCGACGCGCACCTGCCGGTGGCACCGCCGCTGCCGTCACCGATCCGGGGGTTCGGCGAGCCGAACGTGATGACCGGCTGGGGGGAGCACACGAGCGCCGGGTTCGTGCTCACGCCGGCGCGGGCCCAGGACAGCGCCGCCCTGCTGCGCGACGCCGTGCTGCGGTCGGCTCACCTGATCTCCGCGATGTCGGTGCAGCCGCCCGCGCCCGCGTCCGCGCCTGCGCCTGCGCCGAAGCTGACCGGGACGTAGCCGGGCGCCAGCCCTGCCGGGAGTCGACCGGGACTCCGCCCGAGCGCCCCAGGGTGGCCTTGGTTGCCTTGAATCCAGCACTGCGGCGCGGCCGACACGGCTCGGTGGACTCGCGGAGCGCGCTGGTCCAGCCGGCGACCCCGGACACCCTGCGAGCGGTCAGCCGGCCGGCGACGGCGCGAGTTCCAGGGCCTTCTCCGCGCCCTTGATGAGGTCGGCGTAGGTGATCACTTCGACGCGGCTGAGGTGCGCGTTGTAGGTCCGGAGCGTGTCGGGGACCTGCTCGCGCGCCTCGGCGTCCGGCACGTGCTCCGGGTGGCCGATGACCACCGTCGCGAAGGCGCGCCGGCATTCGATGCCCAGTTTCCGCTCGATGGTGTTGCGTTCTTCGTCGAATTCGCGCAGGTAGTTGAGAGTCTGACCGACGGCCTTGTTCACTTCGGGGCCGACGACGAAGAAGTCCCGGTGCTTGACGACGAGGTTCGGCACGCAGGCCCGTTTCAGCTCGACGACGTGCAGCGCGCCGTCGGCCCGGATCAGCGGGACGTCCAGCTGGGTCAGCACCGTCAGCTGCCGTCGTTTCGCCTTCTCGACGAACCTGCCGCCGAACATCCACCAGCTTTCCTGGAGGATCTGCTGGAATTCGTTCTCCTTCGCGTCCGGATCCCGGACGACTTCGGAGAGCGCCGCGATGACGTCCCGCTGCTTCGCCGCCTGGATGCCGTCGAGCAGCACCTGCCCGGCGCCGTGCGCGGCCAGGATCCCGGCCGCGTTCGGGGCGCCGGCCAGCGCTTCCGCCAGCTGGGCCAATTGGCCCGCATCGGCTTCCCCCGTCTGGACCTTCCGGACGACCGCCGCGAGCGGGGCGGCCGGCTCGGCCGCCGGCTCCGGGCTCTCGAAACGGTCGGAGAGGAACCGGTGGAGTTCGCCGATGCCGTCGTCCGCGCACGTCCATTTGCTCGCGCCGGGCCGGAGGTCGAATCCGGAGAAATCCGGTCTCCGGGACCAGGAACTGAGCATGAGAATCAGCTTTCCGTCGTCGCCTTCGGTCGGCACGTAATAGATGGTCGCCGTTTTGAAGGTGTTTTCTTCCTGGTGGACGACGGTGGATTCGACGTGTCGGTAGCCGGCGGGTGTGGATTGTTCGATCAGCGTTGTCAATTCTTCGGCTGGATCCGGTTCGCCAGGACTGGAGGTCACGCCAGGCAGTCGCGTCGCCACTCGGTGGCGTTACGACGATCAGCGCAACCCGAGGTCACTACCTGGAGTGGCAAGATCACGAAACGGGGCACCTGGTCGTCGGTTTCTTTCCGCCGGGCGCATCCACCCTGTGGGTGGGTTACCCGTTGGCCCTCTTGTCACTCTTTCGCGTGAACGTGGCGTGACGTATTTCTCGGCAACACATTTGCGGGCCGGGAAATCGTCATCTACAGTCCCGCTGATCACGGCCGAACGAGCCGTATTCCGTGGTCCCCATAATCTTCTCCGAGGAGTGGCATTGCTTCATCGCGCCTCGACCCGCCGGCTCGCCGTGCTCGCCCTGGCCTTCGTCGTCCTGCTGACCGGGTGCAGCCAGCTCAAGGGCCCCGCAACCGCCGGTGACGTCGAAAAGCCGTCGATCCGGGTCGCGATCCTCACCACCGTCGACCTCGCGCCGCTCTGGCTCGCCCAGGAAGGCGGGTACTTCAAGGCCGAGGGCCTCGACGTGCAGACCGACGTCGGCACCAGCGGGCAGGAGACGCTCAGCCGGATGACGAGCGGCCAGGACGACCTCGCGCTGTCCACCTACACCCTGTTCTTCCTGGCCAAGAGCAGTGGCGCCGCGGACGTGAAGCTGGTCACCGACGGGACGTCGGCGAGCCCGCGCAGCAACGAGGTGGTCACCGTGCCCAACTCGCCGGTGAAGACCGTGACCGACCTCCCGGGCAAGCGGATCGCGATCAGCTCGAAGAACGCCGCTTCGGACGTGCTGACCCGGTCGGTGATGCGCGACCACGGTGTCGACCCCGGCAAGGTGCAGTGGGTGCCGATGCCGCTGGCGGAGATGAGCACCGCGCTGGCGCAGAACCGGGTCGACGCGGCCTACCAGCCGGAACCGTTCCTCACCCAGGCGGCCCGGACCGCGGGCGCGTTCCCGGTCATCGACGCCGCCAGCGGCAGCACGCAGAACTTCCCCCTCACCGGCTACGGCGCCACCGCCAAGTGGGTCCAGGACCACCCGAAGACGATGCGGGCGTTCCAGCGCGCGATGCTCAACGCCACGCGCGCCGCGGTCGACCGGGCGCGGATCGAACCGCTCGTCGTCCGCAACGCCAAGGTGGACCAGGACATCGCGAGCCTGATGGTGATGCCCGCCTTCGGGTCCAGCCTGGACGCCCGCCGCATCCAGCGCGTGCCGGACCTGCTGCAGCAGCTGGGCGTGATCCAGACGAAGCTCGACGCCTCCTCGATGATCGCCCCGCAGACCGGCACCGGCTGAGCCTGGTCCGGCTGCACTGAAGGGCACCTCCCTCGCATTCGACGCGAGGAAGGTGCCCTTCAGTGCGTCCGGTGGGTGGAAAGTCCCGTTCCGTGCGGTCTTGACTTCGTCGCCGCCGCAGCCCACCCTCTTCATACCGACCGCGCGGTACGACGAAGTCCACATGGTGGGATAGGAGAGTCATCGATGACGGACCCTGGCGACCTGCTCGTGGTCGACGGCCTCACCGTGCGCTTCGGCGGCCTCACCGCCCTGCACGACGTCCACCTGAGCGTCGGCGCCGGCACCGTCGTCGGGGTCATCGGGCCCAACGGCGCCGGCAAGACGACGCTGTTCAACGTCGTCTGCGGGTTCGTCCGGCCCCAGGAGGGCCGCGTGCTCTGGCGGGGGCGCCCGCTCGTCCGCCACCGCCCGGAGCACCTCGCGCGGCTCGGGATCGTCCGGACCCTGCAGGGCCTCGGCCTGTTCCCCGGGCTGACCGTCCTCGAGAACGTGCTGGCGGGCGCGGCCCGCCACGCCCGGACCGGCGCGCTCCCGGCCCTCGCCGGCGCCGGCCGTTCGGCCCGCGACGAAGCCGAGCTGGCCGGGCGGGCCCGGGCGACACTGGGCGAACTCGGGATCGCCGACCTCGCCGGCCGGCTGCCCGGCGTGCTGCCCTACGGCGTGCGGAAACGCGTGGCGCTCGCGCGGGCCCTGGTGGCCGAACCGGACCTGCTGCTGCTCGACGAACCCGCGAGCGGGCTGTCGTCCGCCGAGCTCGCCGAGCTCTCGACGTTGATCGTCTCGCTGCGGCGGCGGATGGCGGTGGTGCTCGTCGAACACCACATGGACCTGGTCATGGAGGTTTGCGACCGCGTGGTGGTGCTGAACTTCGGCGAGGTGATCGCGGCGGGCAGCCCCGCGCGGATCCAGGCCGACCCCCGGGTGGCCGAGGCCTACCTCGGCGACCCCGCCGAGGAGGCGTCCGGTGCTTGAGATCGAAGAGCTGTCCGTGGCCTACGGCGCGGTCCGCGCGCTCGACGGCGTCGGCCTCACCGTCGAGCGCGGCGGGATCACCGCCGTGCTGGGGGCCAACGGTGCCGGGAAGACCACCCTGCTGCGCACGATCAGCGGCCTGCAGCCCGCCCGCGGTGGCCGGATCACCTGGAACGGCACGGAACTGACCGGGCTGGCGCCGGACCGGATCGCCCGCGGCGGGATCGCGCTCGTGCCCGAAGGCGGCGGCGTGATCACCGAGCTGACCGTCGAGGAGAACCTCCGGCTGGGCGCACTGTGGCGGCGGGACCGCGCCGACCGGGCCGCCGCGCGGACCGAGATGTACGAGCTTTTCCCGGCGCTGGCCGAACGTTGCGCGAAACCCGCCTCGACGCTCTCCGGCGGCGAACGGCAGATGCTCGCCATCGGCCGCGCCCTGATGAGCCGGCCGTCGCTGCTGCTGCTCGACGAACCGTCGCTCGGCCTCGCGCCGCTCGTCACCGCCCGGATCATGGGCATCCTGCGCGACCTGCGGGCCTCGACCGGGCTCACCGTCGTGCTCGTCGAGCAGAACGCGCACTCCGCGCTGTCCATCGCCGACCGCGGGTACGTCCTCGCGCTCGGCCGGGTGGTGGCCGTCGACACCGCGGCGGAACTGCTGGCCGACGACGGCCTCCGCCACGCCTACCTAGGTTTCTGAACCACCCACCAGGAGGTGAACGGTCCGGTATGCAGGACTTCTTCGACCTGACCCTCGGCGGGATCTCGGCCGGCGCGGTGTACGCGGCGCTCGGGCTCGCCCTGGTCATCATCTACCGGGCCACCCGGGTGGTGAACTTCGCGCAACCCGCCCTCGCTCTGATCTCGACCTACCTCGCGTACTCGGTGACGAAGGCGACGGGCAGCTACTGGCTCGGCTTCGCCGTCGCGATCGTCGCCGGGACGGTGCTGGGCGTCGCGACCGAACGGCTGCTCATCCGGCCGCTGCGGCACCGCTCCGAGCTCAGCTCGATCATCGTCACGCTCGGTCTCCTGCTGGTGCTGCAGGCGGTCGCGGGCATGATCTGGTCCAACGAGCCGCTGGCGTTCCCGTACGCCTTCGACTTCCGCGGCCGGTTCTCCGCCAACGACCTGTTCGTGGTCCTGGTGGTGCTCGCGATCGCCGCGCTGGTGCTGGTGGTGTTCAAGTACACGCCGCTGGGCCTGCGGATGCGCGCGGCCGCGTTCGCCCCGGAAGTGGCGCGGACGCTCGGCGTGCGGGTCGGGCTGATGCTCACCGCGGGCTGGGGGCTGGCCGCGGCCGTCGGTTCGCTGGCCGGGCTGCTCGCCACCCCGCCGTTCCTGTTCCCGAACGTGCTGGACGGCGTCTTCGTCTACGCGCTCACCGCGGCGGTGCTCGGCGGGCTCGACAACCCGCTGGGCACCATCGCCGGCGGGTTCGTCCTGGGCGTCGGGCTGTCCTATGTGTCCGGATACTTCGGACCGGAGATGGTGACCATCGCCGCGCTCGCCATCCTGGTGGTCGTGCTGACGCTGCGGCCCAGCGGGCTGTTCGGCCGGGCCAAGGTGAGGCGGGTATGACCGTGCGCACGAAACCGGCGGAAGCCACGGCAGCGCCGGTGAAGCAGCGCCGCACGCTGCCGCCGCTGCTCGTCCACGCGCTCGCCGCGCTGGGCGCGTTCGTGGTGGTCGTGCTGCTGACCCTGGTCACCGACGAGTTCACCAACCTGCGCCTCGCGACCATCGGGTACTACCTGATCGCGGTGGCCGGGCTGACCCTGCTGACCGGCCTCACCGGCCAGGTTTCGCTGGGGCACGGCGCTTTCATGTTCATCGGCGCGTACACGGTGGCGCTGCTGGTGAAGCACGTGCCGTCGTTCCCGCTGTGGGCCGACCTGCTGCTGGCCTCGGCCGCCGGCGGGCTCGCCGGGCTGCTGGCCGGCGCGGCGGCGGCCCGGCTGCGCGGCCCGTACCTCGCCGGCGCGACGCTCGCCCTGGCCGTCGGCCTGCCCGCGCTGACCCGGAAGTTCCCCGATTTCCTGGGCGGCAGCAACGGGTTGAGCTTCACCGTCCACAGCAGACCGGCCGGTGTCGGCGTCCCGGAACTGCGCTGGCAGACCTGGATCGTCTGGCTCAGCGTGCTGCTCGCGCTGGTGCTGGTGGTCAACATCGTCCGCGGCCGGCTCGGCCGGGACTTCCGCGCGGTCCGCGACGACGAGGTCGCCGCCGCGCTGAGCGGGATCGCCGTCGGGCGCACGAAGATCCTCGCGTTCCTGGTCAGCGCGGTCTGCGGTGGCCTCGCCGGCGGCCTGCAGGCGTTCCTGCTGGGCACCGCCGCGCCCGGCTCGTTCACGCCCGCGCTGTCGCTGAGCCTGCTGGCCGCGGTGGTGCTGGGCGGGCTCGGCTCCCTGTGGGGCGCGCTGTGGGGCGCGGTCGCGCTCGTGTACTTCCAGGCCTGGTCCGAGGATCTCGCCGACGTCCTGCACCTGAACACCGACGTGGCCAACAACCTCCCGCTCGCGGTGTACGGCGTGATCCTCATCGTCGTCGTGCTCGCCTTCCCGCGCGGCATCCAGGGCGGTTTCGAAAAGCTGCGCGGACTTCTCCGCCGACCCGCCGAAAAGAAGGAGAACCATGAGAACCACTAGGTACGGCGCGGGTTTCCTCGCCCTGGCCGTGGCGCTGACCGCGTGCGGCGGCGCGGGGGAGAGCGACGGCGGCGGAGCGCAGGCCGCCGACTCGGCGGTGGGCGTCACCAAGGACACCGTCGTCATCGGCACGCACCAGCCGCTCACCGGCCCGGCCGCGCCCGGGTACAGCAAGATCTCCGCCGGCGCCCGCGCGGTCTACCAGGCGATCAACGACAGCGGCGGGATCAACGGCCGCAAAATCGAGTACAAGGTGGAGGACGACGGCTACAACCCGACGAAGACCGTCGAGGTCGTCAAGAAGCTCGTGCTGCAGGACAAGGTGTTCGCGATCGTCGGCGGGCTGGGGACGCCGACGCACTCGAAGGTCGTCGACTACCTGAACGCCGAAGGCGTCCCGGACCTGCTGGTGTCTTCGGGCGCGCTCGCCTGGGACAACCCGCAGAAGGCCCCGATGACCTTCGGGTACCAGGTGGACTACACCCGGGAAGGCAAGATCCAGGGCAAGTACGTCAAGGACAACCTCGCCGGCAAGAAGGTCGGCTACTTCACGCAGAACGACGACGTCGGCCGCGACACCCAGGCCGGGCTCGACCAGTTCGTCAAGGACCAGGTCGTCGTCCGGCAGGGCTACGACAGCGCCAACACCGACGTCACGCCACAGCTGTCGGCGCTCAAGGCGGCCGGTGCCGAGGTCGTCGTCTGCGCGTGCATCCCGGCGTTCACCGCGCTGTCGATCCTGGCCGCGGCGAAGATCGGGTACCGGCCGCAGTTCGTGGTCAGCAGCATCGGCGCGGACCCGGCGACGCTGTCCGGGCTGCTGCAGGACTTCGCCAAGCGCGGCGGCGCCGGCGTCTCGAGCGGGCAGCTGCTGGCCGGCCTGATCGGCACCGGGTACCTGCCGGACGTCGCCCAGACCGCCGACCCGTGGGTGGCCTACTTCAAGGGCATCCACGACAAGTACATCGCGAAGGAGCCGTTCACCAACACCGTGCTGTTCGGCATGGTGCAGGCGTACACGTTCGGCCAGGCGCTCAAGGCGGCCGGCCCGGACCCGACGCGGCAGAAGGTCGTCGACGCGATGAGCTCCGGCGCGCTGAAGGGGCCGGGCCTGACACCGTTCGGGTTCTCGAAGGAGTCGCACGCGGGCTACACGGGGGCGTACGTGTTCAAGATCAACCCGGACACCACGACGACGGTGTTGCAGCCACCGGCCGTCACCGACCGCGGGACGGGCGCGATCACGCCCTACTCCGGTGAACGCGCCACTCCCGAGCAGGTCGACCTGGTGAGCAAGTGACGACCGGGCCGGTCCGTGGGGCCCGCGGGCCGGCCCGTCCGTTCCCCTAGGGTGGCGACATGAGTCTCCGGGAGAAGGTCGTGCGGGCGGCGGTGCGGCTGTTCGCCGAGAAGGGCTTCGAGGCGACGACGGTCCGCGAGATCGTCGAGGAAGCCGGCGTCACCAAGGGCGGGCTGTACCACTACTTCGAGTCCAAGGACGACCTGCTCTTCGAGATCTACGCGGCGATGCTGCGGATGCAGACGCGGCGGATGGTGACGATCGCCGAGTCGGACCTGCCGCTGGCCGAGCGCCTGCACGCGATCATCGCCGACGTGGTGGTCACCAGCATCGCCGACCTCGACGCGGCGACGGTGTTCTTCCAGTCGTTCCCGCTGCTGGAGAAGTCGAAGCAGGTCCAGGTGCGCGCGGAGCGGCGCACCTACCACGAGCGGGTGCGCGACCTGGTCGCCGAGGGACAGCGGACGGGCGTCTTCCGCGCCGACGTCCCGGCCGACCTGGTGATCAACTACCACTTCGGCGCCATCCACCGGCTGGGGATGTGGTACCACGCCGACGGGGAGCTGTCGGGGGAGCAGGTGGGAAAGCACTTCGCGGACCTGATGCTGCGCAGCCTCCGTCCTTAGTGGACGATTCGGCGCGGGTGCGTCACGAGGTGACCCGCCGTCGCCGGACGTAGTGGACGACCAGGAGGACGAGGGCGACGGTCGCGATCGCGCCGGCGGTGATCCGGAACGGGTCGGCCAGCCCGGTGAAGGAGCCGACCGCGTTGACCGCGGCGCTGACGAGCAGGACCGGCCAGAGGACGAGGGGCGTCGCGGTGCGGGTCGGTGCGGTGGTGTTTGTCATGACCGGAACACTACGAGCCGGCGACCTCGAGATCGATGCCGTGCGCACCCGGATGCGGGGTGGTGCCTGCGCTACCCCGCATCGCGGCCGAGGTAGGCGAGCACCGCCAGCACCCGGCGGTGCCCGGCGCCTTCGTCGGACGGCAACCCGAGCTTCGCGAAGATGTTCCGGATGTGCTTGAGCACCGCACCGTCGCTGACGACCAGGAGCTCGGCGATCGTGCTGTTGTTGTAGCCCTCGGCCATCAGCGCCAGCACTTCGCGCTCCCGGGCGGTCAGTGCCTCCAGGGGATCCGCGGCGCGGCGGCGGCTCATCAGCTGCCCGATCACCTCGGGGTCCATCGCCGTGCCGCCCTTGGCCACCCGCTGCAGCGCGTCGAGGAACCGCTCGACCTTGCCGACGCGCTCCTTGAGCAGGTAACCCACCCCGCCGACGCCGTCGGCCAGCAGCTCGACCGCGTAACTCGTCTCGACGTGCGCCGACAGCACCAGCACCGGCAGCGCCGGGTGGATCTCGCGGGCGCGGACGGCCGCGCGCAGGCCCTCGTCGCGGTGGGTCGGCGGCATGCGGACGTCCATCACCACCGCGTCGGGCCGGTCGCCCTCGACGAACTCCAGGAAGTCCTCGGCGTTGTCGAAGGTGGCGGCCACCTCGATGCCCGCCGTCTTCAGCAGCAGGGCGAGGCCTTCGCGCAGCAGCGCGTCGTCCTCGGCGATCACGACCCGCATGGCAGCTCCACTCGCAGCACGGTCGGCCCACCGGGTGGGCTGGTCAGGGTGAGGGTTCCGTCGAAGGCTTCGGCGCGGCGGCGGATGCCGGCCAGGCCGCTGCCCTGCGTCTCTTCGGCGCCGCCACGGCCGTCGTCGCGGATTTCCAAGCGCAGCAGCGACGCCGTGCCGCCGAGCGTGATGTCCACTTCGGACGCGTCGGCGTGCTTGGTGACGTTGGCCAGTGCCTCGGCGACGACGAAGTACGCGGCGGCCTCGACCGCGGCCGGGCGGCCGCTCTCGTACTCGACGTCGACGGTGGCCGGCACCGGGCTGCGCTCCGCGAGCGCCCGCACCGCCCCGGCCAGGCCGCGTTCGCTCAGCAGCGGCGGGTAGATGCTGCGGACGACCGTGCGCAGCTCGGCCAGTGCGTCGGTCGCGGTGTCCTGGGCCTTGACCAGCAGGTCGCGCGCGGTGGCCGGATCGCGGTCGTACAGCTGGCCGGCGATGCCGAGCTGCAGCACCACCGCCGCGATCCGCGCCTGGGTGCCGTCGTGCAGGTCACGCTCGATGCGCCGCAGCTCGGCGCCGTGCGCCTCCAGGGCCGCCGCCCGGGTCGCGGTCAGCTCGGCGACCCGGTCGGCCAGCACGACGCCGGGGGCGGGCGCGAGCAGCTTCCGCGCGGTGCGGGCCTGCCACCGGGCCACCCGCGGCAGCTGCAGGGTCGCCGCGACCATGGCGGCGGCCACCAGGAGGTCCAGCGCGGCCCGCGGCCACGAATCCACCATGATCCCGAACGAGCCTTCGATGCCGCCGGGGACCAGCGGCCAGACGAAGGACGTGATGACCTGCTGGACGGCGCCGAGCGGCAGGCCGAACGCCAGCGCGCCGATGACCAGGCCGGTCGCGCCGTGGATCGCGAGCCACGCGAGGTCGCGCCGGGTGGCCGGGTCCTTCAGCGGGGAGCCGTCCCGGTACGGCTCGGGGATCGGTTCGCCCAGCTTCCGCGCGGCACGGCGGCGGTCGACCGCGACCGGCCACCGCGAGAGCCGGATCATCGGGGCCAGCGACGGGATCCCGACACCGAACGGGCACAGCAGCAGCACGGCGAACAGCCCGGCGAGGGCGAACATCGACAGCAGCGACGTGCCGGCGCCGACCACGAGGTAACGCACCGCCGACCAGCACTCGCGCAAGCGGGTCGTCACGGCCACAGTGTCCCACCCCACCACCGCGGTAGTGCTGGCGCTACCCCGCATCCACCTCCGTACGGGATCGATCCCCCGGCGCCACCGGCCTAGTTTTCGTTGCGGAACAACGAAGGGGATCGCAATGACCACAGCGTATGCGCTGGAACTCACCGAGGTGCGGAAGGTGTACGGCGCCGGCGACGGCGCGGTCACCGCGCTGGACGGCGTCTCGGCCGGGGTGGCGCGGGGGACGTTCACCGCCGTGATGGGCCCGTCCGGCTCCGGCAAGAGCACCTTCCTGCACTGCGCGGCCGGCCTCGACCGGCCGACGTCGGGGCGGGTGCTGCTCGGCGGCACCGAGATCGGCAAGCTGAAGGAACGCCAGCTGACCGAGCTGCGGCGCAGCCGGATCGGGTTCGTCTTCCAGGCCTACAACCTGCTGCCGTCGCTGAACGTGCTGCAGAACATCACGCTGCCGCTGCGGCTGGCCGGCCGGAAGCCGGACCCGCAGTGGCTGCGGGAAATCGTCGAGGGCGTGGGGATCGCTAAGCGGCTGGAACACCGCCCGGCGGAGCTGTCCGGCGGGCAGCAGCAGCGGGTCGCGATCGCGCGGGCGCTCGTCACCCGGCCCGAGGTGGTGCTGGCCGACGAGCCGACCGGCGCCCTCGACACCCGCACCGGGCGGCAGGTGCTCGACCTGCTCCGCGCGATCGTCGAGCAGATGGGCCAGACCGTGCTGATGGTGACCCACGACCCGGTCGCGGCCTCGGCCGCGCACGGCGTGCTCTTCCTGGCCGACGGCAAGCTGGCCGGCCACCTCCCGCACCCCACCCCCGAGCGGGTGGCGGAGCGGATGACGCACCTCGGGGAGTGGTGAGCGTGCTGGCCATCGCCTGGCAGACGATCCGGACCCGGCTCGGCGGGTTCGCCGGCGCCTTCATCGCGATCCTGTGCGGCACCGCTCTGGTGGCCGCCTGCGGGGTCCTCATGGAATCCGGCCTGCGGGCCGGCGTCCCCACCCAGCGCTACGCCGCCGCGGCCGTCGTCGTCGGCGGGGCGCAGACCGTGCGCCCGCCCGGCGCCGACGCCCTGTCGGCCGAGCAGGTGGGCGAGCAGCCGTCGGTTCCGGCGGCGCTGACCGCGCGGATCGCCGCGGTGCCCGGCGTGCGCGCGGCGGTCGCGGAGCAGAGCTTCCCGGCGCAGGTCGTCACCCGCGACGGGCGGGTGCTCGCCGACCGGGAATCGCTGGGGCACAACTGGGACGCGGCCGTGCTGGCGCCGTTCACCCTGCGCGGCGGGGACGCGCCCGCCACCGCGGGCGACGTCGTGCTGGACGCCGACCTCGCGCGCCGGGCCGACGTCGGCATCGGCGGCCAGGTGCGGATCACCACCCGGTCCGGGCCGGTGGCGTTCAAGGTGAGCGGGGTCGTCGACGGCGGCTCGCGCCAGTCGGCGCTGTTCTTCACCCCCGAACGGGCCGCGGAGCTGGCCGGACGGCCGGGCCAGGCGCACGCGATCGGCGTCCTCGCCGACCCGGGGGTCGCGCCGGAGACCCTCGCCGAGCGGATCGGGGCCGTCGCGGAGGGGGCCGAGGTGGCCACCGGCGTCGAGCGCAGCAGCATCGAGTTCCTCGACGTCAGCCAGACGCGGACGCTGCTGCTGGCCATCGCCGGCTCGTTCGGCGGCTTCGCGCTGCTGGTCGCGGTGTTCGTGGTGGCGAGCACGCTGGCCCTGACCATCAACCAGCGCCGCCGGGAGTTCGCGCTGCTGCGGGCGGTCGCGGCGACCCCGCGGCAGGTCCGCAAGCTCATCGGCACCGAGACGACGCTGGTCGCGCTCGTCGCCGGGGTGCTGGGCAGCGTGCTGGGCCTGGCGGTCGCCGGTGGGCTGCGGGACGCGTTCGCCGCGATCGGCGTGGTCCCGGCCGACTTCGGGCTGGCGATCAGCCCGCTGCCGCTGCTGGCCGCGGTCCTGCTCGGCCTGGGCGCGGCCCGGCTGGCGGCGTGGGCGGCGTCGCGGCGGCCGTCGTCGATCCGGCCCGTGGAGGCGCTGGGGGAGGCCGCGGTGGAACGCCGTGAGCTCGGCCGGGTCCGGCTGCTCACCGGCTGGGGGCTGGTGCTGGCCGGGGTGGGCGGCGCGCTCGTCCCGCTGTTCCTGCGCGGGGACATCGCCGCCGCGATTTCGACGATGGCCACCCTCGTCGTGGTCATCGGCCTGGCCGTGGTGGGGCCCCAGGTGACCGGGCTGGTCATGCGGTTCCTGGTCCCCGTGCTCGCCCGGGTCTGGCGGATCAGCGGGTACCTCGCCGGGGCCAACGCCCACGCCAACGCCCGGCGCGTCGCGGCGGCGGTGACCCCGCTGATGCTGGCGGTGGCGTTCGCGCTCGCCACGTTCTACGGCCCGACGGCCATGACCGCGGCCGCCCAGCAGGAGACGGCGCGGTCGACGACCGCCGACTACGTGCTGGCGGCCCCGGGCGGGGTCCCGCCGGAGGTGGCCGCGGCGGCCGGCCGGGTGCCCGGGGTGGCGGCGGCGACGCCGGTGGTGCGCACGTCCGTGATCACCGCGACGCCGGTGGGCGACAGCGTGGAAGTCCAGCGGACGCCGGCGCAGGGCCTGGCGGGCGACCAGACGGGGGCCGCCCTCGAGCTGGGTGTCGACGCCGGCCGGCTCACCGACCTGACCGGGGACACCGTCGCGCTGAGCCGTTCGGAAGCGGACTGGTTGGACAAGAAGCTCGGCGACGAGGTCGAGTTCCACTTCGGCGACGGCGTCCCGGCGAAGCTGCGGCTGGTCGCCACCTACACGCACGACCTGGCCTTCGGCGACTTCGTGCTCCCGGTCGCGCTGGCCCGTGAGCACGTCGGCGGCCGGCTGGACGACTCGGTGCTGGTCCGGCGGCAGCCCGGTGCCGACGCCGGCGCGGTGGCCACGGCGCTGAGTGCGTTGCCGTACCCCGGTTTGGCGGTGGCCCCGGCGTCGGTGATCGCCGCCCCGGAAGGCGGGGAACGGCAGGCGCAGTTCTACCTCAACCTGGTCGCGGCCGGCGTCATCGTCGGGTACCTGGCGATTTCGGTGGCCAACACGCTGGTGCTGACGACCGCGCAGCGTGGGCGCGAGTTCGCGCTGCTGCGGCTGGTGGGCACGACCCGCCGTCAGGTGACCCGGATGATGCGGCTCGAAGCCGCGGCCACGGTCGGGCTCGCGGTCGTGCTGGGCACGCTGGTGGCGCTGGTTCCCTTGGCGCTGCTCAACTTCGGGTTGCGGGGCAACCCGGTCCCGGCCGGTTCGCCGTCCGTCTACTTGGGAGTCGTCGCCGGCGCGGTCCTGCTCGGGATGGTGGCGATCGGGGTGGCGACGTCGGTGGCGCTGCGGGCCCGGCCGATCGAGGCGATCGGCTTGCGCGAGTAGGGAAAGCGGGGTGGGCCGGCCCGGCTCACCCCGCGCCGGGGGCGATCATCGAAACTTTCCGAAAGTGATTGCCCGACCAGCGGGACTGCTCGCATGCTTTTGCCATCCTGGCTTGCCTGCCAGCCTCGACGAGGAGGAAGCATGCTCACCAAGAAACGCGGCCGCAGCAGGATGTTCGCCGGTGGCGCCGTCCTTGCGCTGGTCGCCGCATTCCTGCCCGGAACCGCCTGGGCCGACACGGTCATCACGACCAACCGGACGGGCACCGACAACGGGTACTACTACTCGTTCTGGACCGCCGGTGGCGGTTCGGTCTCCATGACGCTCTCCTCCGGCGGCAACTACCGGACCAACTGGAGCAACGTCAACAACTTCGTCGCCGGCAAGGGCTGGAGCAACGGCAGCCGGCGCACGGTGAACTACTCCGGCAGCTTCAACCCCTCCGGCAACAGCTACCTGGCCCTCTACGGCTGGACGTCCAACCCGCTCGTCGAGTACTACATCGTCGACAACTGGGGCAGCTGGCGGCCGACCGGGACGTACAAGGGCACCGTGACCAGCGACGGCGGCACCTACGACATCTACCAGACGACCCGCTACAACGCGCCGTCCGTCGAAGGCAACAAGACGTTCAACCAGTACTGGAGCGTCCGCCAGCAGCGGCGCACCGGCGGCAGCATCACCACCGGCAACCACTTCGACGCGTGGGGCCGGGCCGGCATGCGGCTGGGCAGCTTCAACTACTACATGATCCTGGCGACGGAGGGCTACCAGAGCAGCGGCAACTCCAACATCACGGTGGGTTGACCATGCGTGCGTGGAGCACTCTCCTGGCCACGGCGGCCCTTGCCGTGGCGGGCACCATCGCCGTCACGCCGGCCGCCCAGGCGGCCGCGTGCAACGGGTACGTCGGACTGACCTTCGACGACGGACCGTCGAACGCCCACACCCCGGCCATCCTGAACGCGTTGCGGCAGAACGGGTTGCGGGCCACGATGTTCAACGAGGGCCAGTACGCGGCCGCGTACCCGGCGCAGGTCCGGGCGCAGACGAGCGCGGGCATGTGGGTCGGCAACCACAGTTACACGCACCCGCACCTCACCCAGCAGAGCCAGGCGCAGGTGGACTCCGAGATTTCCCGGACCCAGCAGGCGATTTCGGCCGCGGGCGGCGGCACGCCCCGGCTGTTCCGCCCGCCGTACGGGGAAACGAACGCGACGGTCCAGTCGGTGGCGGCCAAGTACGGCCTCCGCCAGGTCATCTGGGACGTCGACTCGGGAGACTGGAACAACGCGAGCGTCAGCGCGATCGTCGCGGCCAACGCCCGGCTCACGAACGGCCAGGTCATCCTGATGCACGAATGGCCGGCCAACACCCTGTCCGCCATCCCGCAGATCGCCCGGACGCTGGCGAGCCGCGGGCTGTGCGCGGGGATGATCTCGCCGCAGACGGGGCGGGCGGTCGCCCCGGGCTGAGGCGGGTGGAGGGTGGCGCGGCGCTTGCACCCGTCGCGCCACCCTCCGATCATCCACAGTGGATTCCCCGGTGGCCGCGCGGTGGTAGCCTGCCTCCCCGTACCGGGAGGGGGATCATGGGGGAGCCGCGGGTGATCAGGGTGGTCGTGGTCGACGACCAGCAGGCCGTGCGCGAAGGCCTGGTCGCGCTCATGGGGCTGCTCGACGACGTCGAGGTGGCCGGCTCGGCGGCCGACGGTGCCGAAGCGCTCGCCCTGCTGCGGCGGCTCGACCGGATCGACGCGGTGCTGATGGACCTCACCATGCCCGTCATGACCGGGGTCGAAGCGACCGAGCGGATCGTCCGCGACCACCCGCACGTCGCCGTCCTGGTGCTGACGACCTACGCGGACGACGGCTCGATCGCCGGCGCGCTGGCCGCCGGGGCGCGCGGGTACCTGACGAAGGACGCCGGCCGCGGCGAGATCGGGGCCGCGCTGCGGGCCGTGGTCGCCGGGCAGCTGACCTTCGGGGCCGGCGTGTCCGGCCGGGTGGCGTCCGCGCTGTCCGGCCGGGGCGGCGAAAAGGACCGGCTGCCGGACGGCCTGACCGCGCGCGAGGCCGAGGTGCTCGGGCTGATCGCCGCCGGGCTGAGCAACGGCGAGATCGCGGCCGAGCTCGTCATCGCCGAAGCCACGGTGAAGACCCACATCAACAACGCGTTCGCGAAGATCGGTGTGCGCAACCGGATCGAAGCGCTGCGGTACGCCGTGCGGCACGGGCTCGGCCGCGGGCTGGGGTAGCGGTCGCTCACCGGCCCAGCTTCTTGAGGATGATCGCGACCACGCCCAGCAGCAGGACGAGCAGCAGTATTCCGCCGCCGATGACGGCGAAGCGGAGGAACATGAACCCGAGCACTTCGTTCATTGGCTTTCCCTTCCGGATGATGGCGACGGAAGGAAAGGTAGGGCGGCACCCGGGTGGAGCGGGACCACCCGGCGGTGGAGACCCGGGTGGATCCCGGGCCGGCTTCGGAGCCGCGGCGCGGACACCCCGGCCCCGCCGGACCCGGCCGCCGCGCCGGTGCCGTCGCCGGCGGTGCCGGCGGACAAGGAGCAAGTGGCGGCGCAGTGGCAGGAGTGGACGGCGCACCAGCGCGTCACCGGTCCCGACGCCGGCGGCCCTTCCGAGGTCCCCCCATGAGCCATTCGCGATGGGAAACCCGGCCCGTAACTCTGTTGGCAGGGACAGCTCACTCGATCGTGTGGTTTGAAGTCACGTAAAACGGACAAGCTTTCACCCGGCTTCACCGGGTGTGTCACTCCTCCCGGCTCCTAAGCTCACCCACAACCGTCTGCATTGGACAGTGGCCGTCGCGGGCCCGGCTGTTGTGGAGTGAACGTTGAAGAGACTGATGGCTTCCGGCGCGGTGCTCCTGCTCGCTTCGACCGTGCTGCCGTTGACCGTCCCGGCCGGACCGGCTCTCGCGGACGCCTCCGACGGCACCCTCACCGTCCGGGTGGTCCGTGACCTGAACGGCAACGGGAACTACGAGCCCGCCCTGGAGACGGGGGTGGCCGGGATCCCGGTCAAGGCCACCGATCCCGGCGGCGCCACGGCCACCGGGACGACCGCCGCGGACGGCACCGTCAAGCTGGCCACCACCGGGCTGAGCGGTGGCAAGTACCGCGTCGAGGCGAGCGTCCCCGCGTCGATGCCGTACCTGAAGCCGGCCCCGGCGGGCGGCGGGCTGAGCAGCCTCACCAGCTTCGTCGACGTCTCCGGCGGCAAGAAGGCCGACCTGACGATGGGGCTGTGGAACCCGGCGGACTACTGCCAGGACAACCCCGCGCTGGTCACCGCCTGCCAGCGCAACGGCATCGCGCCGGGCATCGACCCGAAGGCCCGCTCGCTGGTGAGCTTCCCGTTCACCGCGCGGGGCACCGGCACCCCGCCCACCGCGACGGCCACCCAGGGCGACACCGGGACGGTCTACGGCATCGCCTACCGCAAGGCGGACAAGCGCGTCTTCTCCAGCGCGTTCGCCAAGCGGGCCGCGGCCTACGGGCCCGACGGCCCGGGCGCCGTCTACGTCACGAATCCGGCGACCAAGAGCACCACCCTGTTCACGAAGGTGCCCGTGCCCGGCGGCAGCGCGCACGCCATGCAGACCGACTTCGACCTGAAGTTCGCCGACGTCGTGGGCAAGGAAAGCCTCGGCGCGCTGCGCATCAGCGAGGACGGCAGCACGCTGTTCGTGGTGAACCTGGCCGACCGCAAGCTCTACCTCTACGACGCGACCGCGGCGACCGCGGCCGCGCCCAAGGCGAGCTACGCGATCCCGGACCCGGGCTGTCCCGCGGCCGGTGACTGGCGGCCGGGCGGCCTGGGCGTGCACGACGGCGTCGTCTTCGTCGGTGGGGTGTGCTCCGGCGAATCGACGCAGAAGGTCAGCGACATGCGCGTGGTGATCCGGGCCTTCGACGCCACCGCGGGCACGTTCGGCGCGGTGCTCGTCGACCACAAGCTGGACTTCAAGCGGGGCGACGCGCTGTGGGACGGCAGCAACACGCACGTCTGGAACCCCTGGCAGGCCACCTACCAGCCGCCCGCACCGCAGGGCGGGCACCTGCTCGCGCACCCGGAACCGCTGCTGACCGACATCCGCGCCGAAGTCGGCGGTGACCTCGTGCTCGGCTTCCGGGACCGCTTCGGTGACCAGGGCGGGCACGACATGCCGCCGTCCGCGGGCTCGCCCGACCGGTTCGACACGGTCAGCGGCGGTGACCTGAACCGGGTCTGCAAGCAGGCAGGCGGCTACGTCTGGGAAGGCACCTCGGGCTGTCCGAACAACAACAGCGCGGCGGCGAACGGTGGTGGTGAGCCGACCGACGTCGTCGAGTACTACCCCGGTGAGTACTTCGCCGACGACGAGCACGGCAAGCCGCACAACGAGACCGCGCAGGGCGCCCTCGCGGTGGTGTACCCGGCCGCGCGGATGCCCGCGACGATCATGGACCCGACGGCGATCAACACCGGCGGTGTCGGCTGGTTCGACCGGGCCGGCGGCACGATGATGAACACCGGCTTCTCGAACAGCTACCTCCTCAACGACGCGAAGGAAGGCTGGGCCAAGGCCAACGGCCTGGCCGACCTGGAGGCGCTCTGCGACAACGCGCCGGTCCAGCTGGGCAACCGGGTGTGGTTCGACACCGACGGCGACGGCGTGCAGGGCCCGGCCGAGCCGGCGGTCGCCGGGGCCAAGGTGCAGCTGCTCGCGTGCGACGGCAAGGGCGCGGCGCTCGCCACCAAGACGACCGGGGCCAACGGCGAGTACTACTTCGGCGCCGCGGACGGCCTCAAGGCCGACACCTGCTACACGGTGAAGTTCGACTACTCGGGCATCGACACCACGGCGCTGCCCGGTGCGCCGCCGTTGGCGAGTGTCAAGTGGACGGTCGCGAAGGCGGGCGGCAACCCGGCGCTCGACTCGGACGCCGACCCGGCCACCGGCACCGTCAAGGTGACGATGGGGCCCGCGGGCTCGGTGGACCACACCGTCGACGCCGGCCTGTTCGCCCAGCGCAACCGGCTCGGGGACTTCGTGTGGGCGGACAAGAACGGCAACGGCCTGCAGGACCCGGGTGAGCCGGGGGTGCCGGACGTGCCGGTGACCTTGAAGGACGGCACCGGGAAGCAGCTGGCTGCCACCAAGCCGGGCACGGACGGGAAGTACCTGTTCGACGGCTTGGCGGACGGCGCCTACCAGGTGTGCTTCGACCTGAAGAAGCTGCCGGCCGCGTACGCGGGTTACCTGGCGACGAAACCCGACGCCGGTGACGACACGAGGGACTCCGACGCCGACCCGGCGTCCGGGTGCACTCCGGTGACAACGCTCGGCCCGGCCAAGCGCGAGGACCTGACGCTGGACGCGGGCATCCGGCCGCCGAACCGCCTGGGTGATTTCGTGTGGGCGGACAAGAACGGCAACGGCCTGCAGGACCCGGGCGAGCCGGGTGTGCCGGACGTGCCGGTGGTGTTGAAGGACGGCACCGGAAAGCAGCTGGACAAGACCAAGACGGGCCCGGACGGGAAGTACCTGTTCGACAACCTGCCGGACGGGTCGTACCAGGTGTGCTTCGACCGTTCGAAGCTGCCGGCGGACTACGCCGACTGGCAGTGGACCAAGCCGGACGCGGGTGAGGACACCAAGGACTCCGACGCCGGCACCGAGACCGGGTGCACCCCGGTCACCACGCTCGGGATCGACCGCCCGGAGGACCTGACCCTGGACGCGGGCCTGGTCGCGCCGCGCAACCGGCTGGGTGACCTCGTGTGGATCGACCGCAACGGCGACGGTCTGCAGGACCCGGGCGAGCCGGGTGTGCCGGATGTGCCGGTGGTGCTGAAGGACGGCACCGGGAAGCAGGTGGCTTCCGTCAAGACGGGGCCGGACGGGAAGTACCTGTTCGACAACCTGCCGGATGGGTCCTACCAGGTGTGCTTCGACGTCAAGCAGCTTCCGGCGCCGGTGGCCGACTACAAGCTGACCAAGGCGAACGCGGGTGACGACGGGACGGACTCGGACGCGGATCCGGCGTCCGGGTGCACCCCGGTGGTGCCGCTCGGGGTGGGCAAGCGGGAGAACCTGACCCTCGACGCGGGTCTGGTCGCGCCGCCGAACCGCCTCGGCGACCTCGTGTGGGCGGACAAGAACGGCAACGGCCTGCAGGATCCGGGCGAGCCGGGCGTGCCGGACGTGCCGGTGGTGCTGAAGGACGGCACCGGGAAGCAGGTGGCGGCGACGAAGACGGGTCCGGACGGGAAGTACTCGTTCGACAACCTGCCGGACGGGTCGTACCAGGTGTGCTTCGACCGTTCGAAGCTGCCGGCGGACTACGCCGACTGGCAGTGGACCAAGCCGGACGCGGGCGACGACACGAAGGACTCCGACGCCGATCCCGGCACCGGCTGCACGCCGGTCGTCAAGCTGGGCCCGGGCGGGCGGGAGAACCCGACTCTGGACGCGGGCCTGGTCGCGCCGCGCAACCGGCTGGGTGACTTCGTGTGGATCGACCGCAACGGCGACGGTCTGCAGGACCCGGGCGAGCCCGGGGTGCCGGACGTGCCGGTGGTGCTGAAGGACGGCACCGGGAAGCAGGTGGCTTCCGTCAAGACGGGTCCGGACGGGAAGTACCTGTTCGACGACCTGCCCGATGGGTCCTACCAGGTGTGCTTCGACGTCAAGCAGCTTCCGGCGCCGGTGGCCGACTACCAGCTGACCAAGGCCAACGCCGGTGACGACGGGAAGGATTCCGACGCGGATCCGGCGTCCGGGTGCACCCCGGTGGTGCCGCTCGGGGTGGGCAAGCGGGAGAAACTGACCCTCGATGCGGGTCTGGTCGCGCCGCCGAACCGCCTCGGCGACCTCGTGTGGGCCGACCTGAACCGCAACGGCCTGCAGGACCCGGGCGAGCCCGGGGTGCCGGACGTGCCCGTGATCCTGAAGGACGGAGACGGGAAGCAGGTGGCCACCACCAAGACGGGGCCGGACGCGAAGTACCTGTTCGAGGATCTGCCGGACGGCTCGTACCGGGTGTGCTTCGACCGGACGCAGGCGCCTCCGCCGTATGCCGGCTGGCAGTGGGCGAAACCCGACGCGGGCGACGACGGGACGGACTCGGACGCGGATCCGGCGTCCGGCTGCACCCCGGTGGTGCCGCTCGGCGTGGGCAAGCGGGAGAACCTCACGCTCGACGCCGGTCTGGTCGAGCCGCGCAACCGCGTCGGCGACTTCGTGTGGGCCGACCGCAACGGCAACGGCGTGCAGGACCCGGGCGAGCCGGGCGTCCCGGACGTGCCGGTGACCTTGAAGGACGGCACCGGGAAGCAGGTGGCTGCCACCAAGACGGCGCCGGACGGGAAGTACCTGTTCGACGACCTGCCGGACGGGCCGTACCAGGTCTGCTTCGCCACCGGCGGCCGCAAGCTGACCAAGCCGGACGCCGGTCCCGACGACACGAAGGACTCCGACGCCCAGCCGTCCGACGGGTGCACCAAGGTGGTCACCCTCGGCCCGGCGAAGCGCGAGGACCTGAGCCTGGACGCCGGGCTGCTCACCGCGGCGGCCCCGCCGACGACCCGTCCGCTGTCGAGCACGGGCGTGGCGGCCGACTGGCTGGCGGCGATCGGCGGGCTCGCGGTGGCCGCGGGCATCGCGGCCCTGCTGCTGGCCCGCCGCACCCGCCGGACACGGTGACCGGCGGGGGCTGAGTCTCCAGCGCCCCAAGGTGGCCTTCGGTGCGCCAGACGCACCGGAGGCCGCCTTGGGTGTGTGAGGCGCAAGGCCGGGCGGGTGTGTGAGGCGCAGCGACGGCGCCTTGGGCGCATGAGTCCGGTCAGGCGAGCAAGGTGTGGCCCAGCGGGGCGTCGGCGGTGAAGCCGGGCAGCACCAGGAAAGTCGCCGACGCCGTTGTCGTCGCGTAGCGCAGGAGGGCGTCGCCTTCGCTCATGCGGTGCTGGGTGGCCACGAACGTCCGGAGCTGCCGCTGGAAGGAGATGAACAGCAGCCCTTCCTCGGAGCTGTACCCGCGCCGCAGCATCACGCCCGCTCCGACCGTGAGCGGGTGGGCTCGGCGCACGTGGGCGTCGGCCGGGATGCGGTACTCGCCGTCCGGGGTCTTGGCGCCCAGGTCGAGTTCCGGGCCGGACAACGGTTCCGCCGTCGCCTTGCGGCGGCCGATCACCCGCTCCTGCGCGGCCACCGGCAAGGCGTGGAAGGCCGCGGTGTCCAGCCGGATCCCGCGCACCACGGCGATCGTGCCGCCGCGGACCGCGGGCGGCCCGCCGAGCCACACGTCGGCGGCCAGCTCGGTGTCGGTCCGGGGCACCACGATGCCGTCGGCGAACCCCAGCACGTTGCGCGCCGATCCGTCCGAAGAGGACGGTCCGCGGAAGCCGGTCCGCCGCCAGCGCAACGACATGTCCCGGCCGGCGGTCAGCTCGGTCGTCGCGAGGGCGGCGACGAGGGGTTCGTCCGCGCACACCTGGAGCAGGAGGTCGCCACCGCCGTCGCGGGGTTCGTCGCCGGGGAACACCGGCAGGTCCTGCGCCCCGGGCAGGTCCGGGGCGACGGCCGTGACGATCCGCGGGCCGAGCCCGGCCGTGACCGTCAGCCGCGACGGCGGGAGGTCGGACAGGGCGGCGTCCCCGCCCGCGGCCAGCGCCGCCACCCGCCGGCCGAGCTTGGCCAGCAGGGCGCCGAGCCACGCGCGGTCGGCCCCTCGCGGGAGGTCCCACACCGAGAGGTTCACGTGGCGCTGCGGCGGCGATGGCCGGGCGATCCCGGCCTGCTGGGCCCCGAAGGCGGTGACCACGTCCGGATCGGACGCCGCGGCCGGTGCGGAACAGGCGGACACCAGGCCGGCGCCGGCGCCGAGCAGCACCGAGCGGCGGGACAACGGGGGAGGAGTGGCCACGCGCGGATTGTGCCGCGCCGGCGTCGCGAAACCGGGACTTGTCACTCCACCAGGTGGCATTTCGCGCCGCGAGGGTTCCGCGGGCCGGATCGCTCCTATGGTTTCGCCGTGCGTGCGCTTTTTGCTTTCCTGGTGGCTGTCCTGTCCCTCGCCGGCTGTTCTTCGCCACTCCGGCCGGACGTCGCCGGATCCGCGACCATCCGGGTGCCGCAGGACGCCCCGACCGTCCAGCAGGCCGTGGATTCCGCGCGGCCGGGTGACCTCGTGCTCGTCTCACCGGGCGTGTACCGCGAGTCGGTGCGGATCACCGTGCCCGACCTCGTGCTGCGCGGCACGGACCGCAACCGGGTCGTGTTCGACGGCGAAGTGCGCCGGGCCAACGGGATCGTGGTCACCGCGGACGGCGTCGCGGTGGAGAACCTGACCGTCCGCGACCACGTCCTGAACGGTGTCCTCGTCACCGGGATGGCCGACGAGAGCGGCGGGCTGGCGCGGGGCAGCGACGGCTACACCCGGCTCGACCCGGCCCGGTTCCCGCCGGTGCAGGGCTTCCGCGTGTCGGCTGTGACGGCGAGCAACAACGGTCTCTACGGCGTGTACGCCTTCGACTCCCAGCACGGGGTGATCGAGCACAGCTACGCGTCCGGCAGCGCGGATTCCGGGTTCTACGTCGGCCAGTGTCACCCGTGCGACATCGTGGTCCGCGGGAACGTCGCCGAGCGCAACGCGGTGGGCTACGAAGGCACGAACGCGTCCGGGCGGATGGCCGTGGTGGGCAACCGGTTCGCCGGCAACCGGGTCGGCCTGTCGACGAACTCCGACTACCAGGAGGCGTTCGTGCCGCAGCAGGACGCGGCGATCGTCGGCAACGTGGTGGCGGCGAACGCCCAGCCGGGCAGCCCGGCCCAGGCCGACGGCGGCTTCGGCGTCGGCATCGGGATCGCCGGCGGCACCCGGAACCTGCTGGCCCGCAACCTCGTCACCGGCAATCCCGGCGCCGGGATCGCACTGGCGTCCGCGGAGGACCTCGCCCCGTCGGGCAACCGGCTGGTGGGGAACGTGCTGTCCGGCAACGGCGTCGACGTCGCCTACGCGGCTTCGGAGCGGGCGCCGGGCAGCGGGAACTGCCTGCAGGACAACGTCTTGACGAGCACCGCGCCGGCCGGTCTGGCGGCGGCGATGGCCTGCCCGGCGAGCCCCGGCGCGGCGGCCGGGGTGCGGTTGGCCTTGCCGCCGGCGCCGCGCGGGGTGCCGTTCCCGGACGTGGCGGCCCCGCCGGAGCAGCCGGGCCTGCCGGACGCGGCGACGGCGCCCCCGCGGCCCGCGCGCGGCCTGCCCGGGCCGGTTGATCTGGACAGCTACCCCGTGCCGCCGATCGCGTTGCTGGCCGAACACGCCGGGGTCAAGTCGTGAAGCGCCGGACGGCGTTGGCGGTGGTGCTGCTGGTGGCGGCGTGCGGCGCGGACCCGCGCCCGCTGTCAGCGGAGGAAGCGGAACGGCTCGCGCTCGCCCGGTTCGCCAACTACCGCTTCCGGACGGAGACCTTCACCGCGACGGTCCCGACCGGAGGCGGCGTGCTCGCCCTGCGCGGCCGCGTGGACTTCGTCCAGGGCCTGGGGTACGCCGAGCTGAGCACGGAAGGCCGCGGCGACGAGACATCGGCCGGATTGCTGCAGTGGACCCCGGCGGCGGTGGCGTTCCGCGGCGGCCCAGGCCAGGCGGCGACGGACCCACCGCCCCCGGACCGCTGGCAGTACCGGCCGCTCCAGCCGGGCCCCGAGCTGGACACGGCGTTGCGGCTGGTGCTGGGGCTGGGCGCGGACCGCCCGGACAACGGGCAGCTGCTGCGCCAGAGCTCGGCGCGCTGGGTCCGCGCGGACACGGTGGGCGAGGTGGCGGTCGACGTGATCGACGGTCCCCAGCCGGCCCGCGCACCGGACCCGACCAAGGCGGCGAGGGTGCAGTACTGGCTGGACGCGGAGGGGCTCCTGAGGAGGGTGGAGGCCCGGGTGGGCGACCGGCCCGACCCGGTGGTGGTGACCTTCACGCCGGCACCCTCACCACCGCCGGCGCCTTTGGCGGCCTTCGCGCGCTGAGCGGGTGGGTGGCCAGGGCTTGGGGTTTCGCGGTCCGGGCTTGTCGGGCCGGCCCGCGTGCGCCGCCTAAGTCAAGCGAAGCGTGCAGGCCAGGCCAGGCCTTGCCGGGGCGAGTCGAGCGGGGCGGGCCGAGCGGAACTGGGCGGGGCGGGGCGGGCTCAGCGGGCCGGTCTCAGGTGCTCGGGGCGCCAGTGCCGTCCGCGCCGGGGCGTTCGCCAGTGGCGGCCTCGCCACGGGCGCACCGGGCCGCGCGCCGCGAGGAACGTCGGCTGGTGTTCTGCGAAACCCTCCGCCGTGATGCCCATCAGCACCGGGTAGCGGACCTCGCCGCGCCGCAGCTCCGTGTCGCGGGGGCGGCCCTCCTCGCGGAAGCCCAGCTCTCCGTGCAGCGCCAGCGAGGCGAAGTTGCTGCCGTTGATGCTGACCTCGCACTTGCGGTACCGCTGCAGCTCGAACATGTACGCCAGCAGGACCGTGACCGCGTCGGCCGCGTAGCCGCAGCGGCGGTACTGCGGCCCGATCCCGATGCCGTAGCTGAAGTGGCCGCTGGCCGGGTCGGCCTGGATCCAGATCGAGCCGACCAGCGTCCGGTTGTGCAGCGTTTCGATCGCGAAGTGGAAGTCCTCACCGGAATCGGCCGCGCCGCGGTGGGTCGCCCAGTGGCGGTAGCCGCCGACCTGACGGCCGGAGTCGCGGTCGAACCCGATCAGGGTGCGGTGATCCGCCGGGCGGACCTCCCGCAACCGCACCTTCCACCCCGCCCAGCTCATCGGCAGTGATGGTACAGCCCACCGGCCGGGCCGAACCCGCCCGCGCGTAACGACCACGTCGACCAGGGTGAAGGACAGGACACGATGAACCCGGTGCGCCTGGGCCCGCTCGTGCGCGCGGCGGTCCACGACCCGGACCCGAGCTTCGACCGGCAGTTCGTCGAGCCGCTCGTGGCCGCCTTCGGTGCCCGCCGGACGCAGGAAGCGCTCCTGGAAATCCTCACCACCGGCACGAACCCGGAACGCGCCGGCGTGGCCGACCCGCGACCCTGACCGTCACAAGCTTCGCCCCACCGGTGTCTTGAGGTCGTTCCGCCCGACGACACCAGTGAGGACGAAGGCATGGACACCCGCATCGACCTGTTCGGCACCGAAACCGGCTCCCGGCTCGCCAAGCGGTTCGCGAACCTCGGCCAGGTCATCGACCGGTCACCGCTGCCGGCCGCCACCCGGGAGCTCGTCAGCCTGCGGGCCAGCCAGATCAACGGGTGCGGCTGGTGCGTCGACATGCACGTCAAGGAGGCCGTCGCGGCCGGGGAGACGGCTGTCCGGCTCGCGCTCGTCGCCGCCTGGCGGGAGTCGACGGTGTTCACGGAAGCCGAGCGCGCCGCACTCGCGCTGGCCGAGGAGGGCACCCGGCTCGCCGACGCCGCCGAAGGCGTCTCCGACGAGACCTGGGCCCGGGTGCGCGAGCACTACGACGACGAGCAGGTTGCGACGCTCGTCGCGCTGGTCGCCCTGATCAACGCCGCCAACCGGCTCGCCGTGATCGTGCACCGGAAGGGCGGGTCCTACGAGCCCGGGATGTTCGCCGCCGCGGCCGGCCGCGACTGAGCACGGTGCCCGGCCGCCTCTGCGGCGGAGGCGTCAGCGGGTGGGCACGGTGATGGTCTTGTACTCGGTGTAGGTGCCGAGCCCGACAGCGCCGTACTCGCGGCCGAGGCCACTGGCCTTGAACCCGCCGAACGGGCCGTCGAAGCCGATCGGCGCGCCGTTGACCGTGACCGTGCCGGTCCGCACGCGGCGGGCGACGGCGAGCGCGTGCGCCGGGTCGGCCGACCACACGCCACCGGAGAGGCCGTACTCGGAGTCGTCGGCGATCCGGACGGCGTCGTCCTCGTCGTCGTAGGCGATGACGACCAGCACCGGGCCGAAGATCTCCTCCTGGGCGATGCGCATGCTGTTGTCGACGTCCGCGAACAGCGTCGGCGTCACGTAGTTGCCCTGTTCCAGCCCCGGCGGGACGTCCGGACCACCGGTGACGAGCCGCGCGCCCTCCTCGACACCGAGGCGGATGTAGTCGAGGACGCGCTGCTGCTGGTCGCGGCGGATCATCGGGCCGATGAACGTCCGGTCGTCGGCCGGGTCGCCGACGCCCAGGGATTCGATCAGCTCCTTCAGCCCGGCGACCACCTCGTCGTAGCGGCTGCGCGGCGCGAGGACGCGCGTCTGGGCGATGCACGATTCGCCGTTGTTGAGCAGGGAACCGAACTTGAGGCCCTGGACGGCCGCGCCGAGGTCGGCGTCGGGGAGGATGATCGCCGCCGACTTGCCGCCGAGCTCCAGGCTGACCCGCTTGAGCTGTTCCCCGGCCAGCGACGCGATGCGGCGCCCGGCGCGGGTCGACCCGGTGAAGGCGATCTTGTCGACGCCCTCGTGCTTGACCAGGTATTCGCTGGTCCCGCGGTCGGCGGGCAGCACGCTGATGACGCCCTCGGGCAGGCCGGCTTCGGCGAGCAGTTCTGCGAGGAGATTCATGCTCAGCGTGTTCTCGGGCGAGACCTTGAGGACCACGGTGTTGCCGGCGAGCAGCGCGGGGATGATCTTGGCCGACGCCGAGGAGAACGGCGAGTTCCACGGGATGATCGCGGCGACCACGCCGATCGCCTCCCGGCGCACGACCGACCGGAACGGCGCGGCCGGGTCCGACGGGGCGAGGGTCTCCTCCCAGCCGAACTCTTCGGCCGCCTTCAGGTAGGCGTTGGCCTGCCGGGTCAGGCCGGGCTGGCCGGCCTTGGTGAACCAGAGCGCGGAGCCGTTCTCCGCGGAGATGAGGGCCGCGATCTCGTCGGCGCGCTTCTCGCGCAGGGCGGCCAGCTTGCGGACGACGGCGATCCGGTCCGCCGGCGGGGTGTGCGGCCACGGGCCCTCGTCGAAGGCTTTCCGGGCGGCCGCGACGGCGCGGTCGACGTCGGCGGGCAGTGCCTGCGCGGCGCGACCGATCACCGAGTTGTCGTGCGGGGACCGGATGTCCAGCAGTTCGGCGCTGCTCGGGGCGGTCCACTCGCCGCCGATGAAAAGTTCCTCGTAGGTGATCACCGCTGCTCCCTAAGTCGATGTGTCACATCAGTGTAGCACTTAACTGCCTCACCGATGTGACTGTTACTGCTAGGGTGTGAGAGGTGAGAGCCGACGCCGCGCGCAATCTCGAACTCCTGCTGACCACGGGCGCCCGCATGCTCGCCGAAGACCCGGCCACGAGCATCGCGGCGATCGCGGCGGAGGCCGGCGTCGACCGCCGGACCGTCTACCGCCGGTTCACCAGCCGGGAGGAACTCCTGGCCGCGGTCTACCAGGCCCGCCTGGACGCGATCGAAGCGGCGATCGAGGCCGCCCGGCTGCGGGAGGCGCCGGTCCCGGAGGCGCTGCGGCGGTACGTCCAGGGGATCGTCGAGGTCAACCGCACCTGGCCGACCGAGGTGAGCCGGATGCGCTCGGACCCGGAGATCTGGGCTCGCCGCCTGCGCGCGATCGAGGAGGTCGACCGGTTCATGAAGCGGGCCATCGACGAAGGCTTCCTGCGGGCGGGGCTGCCGCCCCAGTGGCCCGGCAGCGTCCTGGGGTCACTGCTGCACCTGTCCACAAAGGACCTTCCGGCCCTGAACGACTTCCCGGCTGCGGAGCTCATCGTCGACACGTTCCTGCGCGCTTTCGGCACCGGCAAGGCCGGCCGGGAACGCACCGCGAACGAGCCCTCGTCGTGAGTGGTATTTCGGGTTAGAACCAGGTGATCGCCGCGGTCCGGCCCGGCTCGCGGTTCCACTTCCGGATCGGCCCGCAGCCGGACTTCGCGGACTCCTCCACCGTGCTCGTGGT